>NZ_CP139368.1:3725644-4057055 GCF_034120055.1 Microbacterium rhizosphaerae
CATCGGCGTTCCGGCGCGAAGCCTCCATCGAGCGCACGGGTCTCACCTCATTGCTGCGCGAGCATCTCACCGGGCGATGAGTCCCGCTCGTGGCTCGTCGCCGCGCTCAGGCGTGCGGGGCGACGAACCCGGGCGCGCTCCGCGACACGACGTCCAGTCCGCGCACGTCCACCCGTTCGTTGGGTGAGAGCGTCAGCGGGATGGATTCGCTCCCCCGGAGCAGCTGTCCGCTCACGGCGCCCGCGGCCACGCACACGACGGAGCGGAGTTCGCCGGACCGGTCGGTCACGACACGCCAGCCGCGCGGGAAGCGCACGTGGACGGCGCCGTCGCGCAGCACGACGACCTCGTCGTCGTCGGCCGCCGATTCGAAGTGCACGCCGTCGATCGTCCGCGAACTCGCGACGGCGCGAGCGGCGGCGCCGTGATCGAGCCGCGTGGGCGACAGGCACGTGAACCACAGGTCGCCGTCCGGCCTCGGAAGGATTCCCGTCCACCGCTCGATCGCGTCCAGGAACCACAGGATCGACGGCGAGTAGACCTCGGTGAAGCCGGCTTCGCCGCTCCAGGGATCCAGACACTGCGGAAACCGATCCGCGAGCGCGACCGCGCTGAGAACCGGCATCGAGGCGACACCCAGCTCGGCGACGCGTCCGTGCGCCTCGAAGGCCTGCGGAACCCGCAGCAGGGCGAGGAAGTTGACCGGACCGGCCCAGGAGTTGCGACGGAAATCGTGGTCGAAGCGCGGATCGTCCATGGCGAGCGATGTGAAGCCGTAGTGCGCGAGGAACCTGCCCGTGTGCATCAGGTACCGCTCGAGCGCACGACCGAACACGTCGTCGTCGCCGACCTCGCACGCGAGCACCCGTAGCAGCACGTCGGAGACGATGCGGACCGGCGCGCCGTCCTTGGCCCGGTCGTAGAAGGTCTCGTCCGCCGCATCCCAGCACTCCCGCCAGAGCGCGGTGAGAGATGCGTCGGCCTTCCGCCGCCACGGCTCCGGATCGTCGCCCAGCTCCTCGGCGATGAGCGCGAGATATGCGCGCTGACACGCGATGTTCGCGGTCAGATCGGGAGCGATGTACGGAAGAACAGGGGATGCCGGGTCCACCCGCGCCGCGTCACCGCGATAGCAGCGATCAGGGGCGAACCAGAACCGCGGCGATAGATCGTGCCCGGTGTCGAAGGTGCAGAACGCCTCGACACCGCCCGTTCCCCGCGTGTCGCGATGGACGGCGAGCCAGGTGTCGTTGCGGCTCATCGCGCCGTACATCGCGGCGAGGAAGCCGCGATCCCGTCCGGAGAGCAGATAGTGGTTCCAGACGCTGCGCGCCAACGGCGTCACGATCTGGATCTGGGTGAACGCCTCGCCGTCCGCGGTCACTTTGTAGGGGATCAGCCCGTCGTCCCTCTGATGTCGGGCGAACTGCAGGAACGTCTCCCGCGCGACCGTCGGAGCGAATCGCGTCAGCACCTCGGCGCTGATGGTCCCGGTGCTCTCGATCCAGCTCCCCCGGTACACGCCTCCCTCGCTGAGCACGGGGGCGTCCCCGTCCCCCAGCGCTCCCACGCAGGCTCCGAGCTCTGCCACGGCCTGATCCCACCGGGCCTCGAGCGGCCCTCCGATGGCCGCGAAGCCGATCCCGTGGGACCGGAACTCCTCGCCGATCGGACCCGGAGCCTCCGCTCGTCCCTGTCTCAGCCGCGTCAGGGCCTCATCGATCACCGTCATCCGCTTCTCCGCATCTCCTCGGCACAGTCGATCGGCGGGCGACCCCTCGAGGGCCGCCCGCCGATGGACGATGGGCTTCTCAGCCCTGGCTCTGCGCCAGGTCCGTCGACAGCTTCTGGATGAAGTCGTCCGCAGCCTGCTGAGGCGTCTGCTTGCCGAACAGCACCTGCGTCTCTCCGTCCTGCGCGTACTTGTTGAAGTTCGCGCCCCCGTTGGGCTGCGGCGGGGCGACCGTGCCGCTCTTCAGCGTCTGGGCGACGTACTCGGCAGCCACCTTGTTGGGCCCCTGGAGCAGCGGGGTGACGATCTTGGCCTGTTCCGGGTTGAACGGCACGCCGCGGGTGTCGAGGATGAGCTTCGCGGTCTCGGGGTCGTTCAGGAACCAGTTCATGAGCTCCGCGGCCGCGGCAGGGTGCTTGGTCTGCGCGTTGATCGCCCAGAACGCGGAGGGCAGCAGTGCAACGCCGTTCTTCTTCGTGTCGGTGGGCGGGGGAAGGATCTGGGTCGTGCCCCCGGCAGAGTACGAACCGACGAGGTTGCTGTAGCCGAAGGTGATCGCGGCCTGTCCCAGCGTGTACAGCTGCTGGTTCGGCGGCAGCGCCGCACCGGCTGTCACGATCGAGGGGTCGGGAAGGCCCTTGCCGTCGTTGAGCCGCTTCTCGATCTTGTACCAGTCGGCGATCGTGCCGGCCTTGATGGCGAGCTTGCCGTCGGGGCTGTAGACGCCGTACTTCGTCTCCTGGGCGGCGAAGGTGCCGAGGATGTCGGCGACACGCAGGTCTAGGCCGTAGATCGGCTTGCCCTGCGCGTTCTTCAGACCCATCGAGCCGATCTTGTCGGCAGCAGAGATCAGGTCGTTCCACGTCCACGTGGAGTCGGGTACCGGAACGCCGGCCTGCGTGAAGATGTCGGTGTTGATGAATGCCGCGGTCGCGTTTCCGCCGGTGGGCAGGCCGTACAGCTTGCCGTCGACCTCCGCGCTCGTGAGGGAGAAGTCGGGGTACTTGTCCGACTGGACGATGTTCTTCACCGTGCCGAGATCCAGGAGCGCGCCGGCCGAACCGTACTCCTGCGGCTTCGCCCCGCCGAGTGCGAAGAGGTCGGGGGCCGTCTCGCCGCCGCCGCCGAAGTCGGTGGCGAGACGGTTGAAGAGGTCGTCGGGGCTTCCGACCGGCGTCTCCTTGACGGTGACATTCGGATATTTGTCTTCGAATTGCTGGATGACCTTGTGGAACAGGGCCGCGCGCGTGTCGTCGCCCCACCACGACGCCTCGAGGGTGACCTTCTCCTTGGGGTTGAACGTCGTGCCCGCGTGCGGAGTGGTCGAGCCGCTCGAGGTGCCGGAGCATCCAGCCAGGATGAGTGAGCCGACGAGCGCGGCACCGACCGCGACCTTCCGGGCGATGGAACCTGCATTACGCGTCATTGCGCCTCGTTTCGTGAGGGGTGGCATGCCACCGCGTGTGTGCTGTGGGCCGATGGACTCACACCATCGGTCGCGGCTCGAGAAACCGCTTTCTCAGAAAATAGCAACCGTCGGCGACAAAGTCAACGCAGTCGTTTCAGGACCGCGGCTCGCCCGTCGAGCGGCGCTGCTCCACGCGTGGCTGGAAGACCACGTCGTGTCCCGGGACCTCGCCGGCCAGCAGCGCCCTCATGCGCAGCCACGCCTGGCCGCCGAGCTCCTCGTGCGGGACGGACACCGTGGTCAGCGGGGGCGTCGTGTAGCGGGCGAAAGGGATGTCGTCGAATCCCGTGACCGAGATGTCCTCCGGTACGCGCACGCCGAGCTCGAGGAGGCCGTTCATGGCTCCGATCGCCACAAGATCGTTGTAGGCGACGACAGCCGTCGCCGATGACGCCGTCACCGCCCGGGCCGCCGCCGTGCCGCTCTCGATGCTCGCACCGGCGGGGATGCGATCCACGACGAGATCCGGGTGGAGGCGCTGCATCTCATCCAGACCCGCGAGGCGGTCACGGTTCGACGCGCTCTCCGGTGGTCCGTCGAGATAGACGAGGTGCCGGTGTCCGAGGTCGTAGAGGTGACGGACGAGATTGCGGATGCCGGACTGGTAGTCGATCGACAGCGATGGCGCATCCAGACGCGAATTCGCGCGGTTTATCAGGACGAGCGGCTTCAGACCGGCCCCGAGGTGGACGAGTTCCGCGTCCGTCATCCGCGGGGCGCACAGGACGATCGCGTCGCACCGCCCCCGCACCTCGGCCACCAGCAGAGGCTCGTCCTGCGGAGACTCCGCGGAGTCCGCGACGAGCACCCGGTAGCCGTCTTTCGCGGCCGCTTTGCTGAGGCTGGAGAGCATCGCCTGGAAGGCGGGGTTCGCCAGATCGGGGACGACGAAGGCGATCGCGTGCGTCTGCCCGAGGGCGAGGCTGCGGGCGAGATGACTCGGAGAATAGGCCAGCTCCGCGGCGGACTGACGCACACGCTCCGCGACCTCGGGCTCGCCCGCGAACCTGCCGTTCATGACCCGCGACACCGTGGCCGGCGACACGCCCGCGTGCTTGGCGACCTGAGTGATCGTCGCGGCCCCCGAACTCCTCGTCACGCTCCCGTCCTTCCCGATCGGTGCAGATGTCGTCTCATTGTCCAGCGGACGGCGGGGTTTGACGACCAGCCGGGCACCATGTCACAATCGACGGATGCGGTGAAACCGCTTTCTTGGCACTCCAGAAAATATCACGACCGACGAGGAGGTTGACGTGAGCAGTCTCGGCGAGCTGCGATCCATCGCGATCAGTAACCGGCAGCTGCGCGCCGCGAAGCAGGCGGGGCTGCCGCGCCCGAAGAAGGAGAAGCGCGACAACCTCGCGGGGTTCCTCTTCCTGGCGCCGTGGCTGGTCGGACTGGTGGCGTTCACCCTCGTGCCGATGCTGGCGTCGCTGTGGTTCTCCTTCACGAACTACAACCTGCTGAAGTCCCCCCTCAAGTTCCCCCCGACCTTCATCGGATTCGGCAACTACATCCAGATGTTCCAGGACGGCGAGTTCTGGAACTCCCTGCGCGTGACCCTGGTCTACGTCGTGACGGCGGTGCCGCTGCAGCTCGCCGTCGCCCTCGGGCTGGCCGTGCTCCTGGACCGCGGCATGCGCGGCCTTCCGTTCTACCGTTCGGTGTTCTACCTGCCGAGCCTGCTGGGCGGATCGGTTGCGGTGTCGATCCTGTGGCGCGAGCTGTTCGCGAAGGACGGGCTGCTCAACAGCTTCCTCGCACTCTTCGGCATCAACGCGCCGGGCTGGATCGGAGACCCCAACTATGCGCTGTGGACGCTCGTGCTGCTGCACGTGTGGACCTTCGGCTCTCCCATGGTGATCTTCCTCGCCGGTCTCCGGCAGATTCCCGACATGTACCTCGAGGCGGCCGAGATGGACGGCGCCGGACGCTGGCGACGCTTCTTCACGATCACGCTGCCGCTGCTGACGCCGATCATCTTCTTCAACCTCGTGCTGCAGATCATCTTCGCGTTCCAGACCTTCACCCAGGCGTACGTCATCTCCGGCGGCACAGGCGGACCGGCGGACTCGACGATGTTCTACTCGCTGCTGCTCTACCGGGTCGGATTCCTCGAATACCACATGGGCTACGCATCCGCGATGGCCTGGTTCCTCGTGGTGGTGATCGGCGCCTTCACCGCTGTCAACTTCTGGTTCTCGAAGTATTGGGTGTTCTATGACGACTGAAACCGAACTCGTGGTCACCGCGCCGGCGCAGTTGCGCCACGGTCTGGACGCCGTGCGGCGCGCTCCCGCCGCGCCACGGACCCGCAGAAGGTGGCCCTCGATCCTCAAGCACGCGGGGCTCATCGCACTCTCGCTCCTGATGGTGTATCCGCTGCTCTGGCTCGTGGCATCCAGCCTGAAGCCGAACGGCGACATCTTCAAAGACCTCACGATCTTCCCGTCGCACGTCACGCTCCAGAACTACGTGACCGGCTGGAACGATCTGCAGCTGCCGTTCGGCGTCTTCATCCTGAATTCGACCCTCATCGCCGTCGGCTGCATCATCGGCAACCTGGTCTCCTGCTCCCTGGCCGCCTACGCGTTCGCCCGGGTGCGATTCCGGGGCCGCGCGATCTTCTTCGCGATCATGCTGGGGACGATCATGCTTCCCTTCCAGGTCGTGATGGTCCCCCAGTTCACGATCTTCAAGGAGCTCGGCTGGCTGAACACCTTCCTCCCGCTGATCGTCCCCAAGTTCGTCGCCGTGGACGCGTTCTTCATCTTCTTGATGGTCCAGTTCATCCGCGCCCTGCCCAACGAGATCTTCGAGGCCGCGCGGATCGACGGCGCCGGACATCCCCGGATGTTCGCGCAGATCACCCTGCCGCTTATGGTGCCGGCGCTGGCCACGACGACGATCTTCACGTTCATCTGGACCTGGAGCGACTTCTTCGGGCCGCTGCTGTACCTCCGGCTGCCGTCGACCTTCACGGTGTCGATCGCGCTCAAGGGGTACCTCGACGCCCAGTCGACCTCCGACTACGGGTCGATGTTCGCGATGTCCGTCGTCTCGCTCCTGCCCCTGTTCCTCATCTTCCTCGTCGGTCAGAAGTACCTCATCAAGGGCTTCGCGACCACGGGCATCAAGTGATCGGATACCCATGACGAATCGTCTGCGCTACGCCCTCATCGGCACGGGATCGCGCGCCCAGATGTACCTCGATGCGATCGCCGGCCCGCACGCCGAGCGCGCTGAGCTCGTCGCCGTCGGCGACACCAACCCCGGTCGGGTCGAGTGGTCGGTCCAGCAGCATCCCGCGCTCGGGACGCCGCTCCGGTTCGAGCCCGACGACCTCGCCGACATCGTGCGCACCCAGGCCATCGACCGGGTCATCGTCACCACTCCGGATCTGACGCATGCCGACTACATCGTGACCGCCTTGTCGGCTGGTGCGGATGTGGTCGTGGAGAAGCCGCTCACGACGACGGAGGAGGGCGTGCGGCGCATCGCCGAGGCGGTCGAACGCACAGGGCGCAGCGTGCGCGTCACCTTCAACTACCGGTATTCGCCGCGCAACAGCGCCCTGCGGCGCGTCATCGCATCCGGGGAGATCGGCGACGTCACCTCGGTCCACTTCGAGTGGGTGCTCGACACCGCGCACGGCGCGGACTACTTCCGGCGCTGGCACCGCGACAAGGCGAACTCGGGCGGCCTGCTCATCCACAAGGCGTCCCACCACTTCGATCTCGTGAACTGGTGGATCGCCGACAGCCCGACGCGTGTGTTCGCCAGCGGAGGACTGCGCTTCTACGGCGCCGAGAACGCCGCCACGCGAGGACTGAGCGCTCGGCCTGAGCGCGGCACCACCGACTCGCCGCTGCGCGACGCGTTCAGCCTCGATCTGCGGCAGGATGCTGCGCTGCGCGGGCTGTATCTGGAACAGGAGGGCTTCGACGGCTACCTCCGCGATCGCGACGTGTTCGATCCCGGGATCACCATCGAGGACAACCTCTCGCTCGTGGTCGACTACGCGAGCGGTGCCACCATGTCGTACTCGCTGAACGCGCACTCTCCGTGGGAGGGTTACACCGTCGCCGTCAACGGCACCCGTGGCCGCGCCGAGCTCGTGGTGGTCGAGCGCGGAGCGGTGCTTCTCGACGAGGCCGGCCGTGCGGTGGTGGATCCCAGTGCCCGTCCCGAAGGCGTCGCCGATGACGAAGCGCGGCCGGTCGGCGAGCGCCTTCTCGTGCAGCGCCACTTTGCCTCCGCCGTCGAGGCGGAGATTCCCGTCGCGGACGGAGGCCACGGCGGCGGCGATGCACAGCTGCTGCGCGACGTCTTCGTCGGCAGCGACCACGACCCGCTTCACCGGGCCGCCGGCTGGGAGGACGGCGTCCGCTCGGTCGTCGTCGGTCTGGCCGGAAACCGCTCGCTCGCGACCGGGCTGCCCGTCCACGTGGCCGACCTCGATCTCGGCTCCGCCGCGGCCGCCACCGCCTCCCCCGCGCGCGCCCTCGAGCTGTCGCAATGAGCCGCATCGTCGTCACGGGCGGCGCGGGTCGCCTCGGCCGCAGCCTCGTGGTCGGCCTTGCCGACGCCGGCCATGAGGTGCTGTCGCTCGATCGCCGCACCTCTCCCGCCCTGCAGCGCGAGGGGATCACCCAGCGCCTCGCCGACCTGAGCGATGCGGGTGCCGCGGCCTCCGCGCTCGCCGAGGCCCGAGCCGATGCGCTCATACACCTCGCCGCCATCGCTGTGCCCTTCAGCGCCCCGGAGGACGTCATCATGAGCACCAACGCGGGCATGGCGGTCGCTGTGCTCGGCGGGGCGGTGCGGGCAGGCATCCCGAAGGTGATCGCCGCATCCAGCCCCACCGTGCTCGGCTACGGGGCACCCACGGGCTGGGTGCCCGAGCGCTTCCCGCTCGACGAGACGACCCCGCCGCGCCCGTGGAACGCCTACGCACTCTCGAAGCTCCTCATCGAGCAGACCATCGGGATGCTGGCGCGCCAGACGGGCGACGCGGTCCGATTCGCCGCGTTCCGACCGTGCTACGTGATCGCCCCCGAGGAATGGGCCGGCGCCCCGACCCAGCAGGGGCACACGGTGCAGGAGCGCTTGGACGATCCTGCGCTTGCCGCACCGGCGATCTTCAACTATGTCGACGCGCGGGATGTCGCGGCCTTCGCCGACACCCTGCTCGGCGCGATGGGCGACATCCCGAACGGCGAGGTGTTCTTCGTCGGCGCGGATGACGCGCTCGCTCGCGAGCCCCTCGCGGAGCTCATCCCCCGATACTTCCCCGGAACGGAGCGGGCGGCCGCCGCACTGACCGGCACGGCGCCGGCCTTCTCGTCGGCGAAGGCCCATCGTCTGCTGGGGTGGCGACCGCGTCACGCATGGCGCGACGAACTCGTTCCGACCGCCGCAGCAAGGAGCTGATGTGGACTTCGACGGCATCCTCTTCTTCCCCGTCACACCGTTCGACGAGCGGGGCCGCGTCGACGAGGAGCTGCTCGCGCAGCATGTCGCCGACGGCGTCGCCCACGGCGCCGGCGGAGTGTTCCCGGCGTGCGGCACGGGCGAGTACCACGCCCTGTCCGCCGGCGAGGCTCACTCGGTCGTGCGCACGGCCGTCGGCGTCGTGGCGGGGCACGCACCCGTCGTCGCGGGTGCGGGCGGCGCGCTCGGACACGCGATCGCGGTGGGTCGCGGTGCGGCGGAGGCCGGCGCGGACGCGCTGCTCGTGCTGCCGCCCTACTTGGTCGGCGGCCCGCAGGACGGCCTCGTCGCCTACGTCGAGCAGATCGCCGCCGCATCCGGGCTCCCGGTCATCGTGTACCACCGCGCGAACGGGCAGTTCACGCCGGCCGCGATCCGCCGCCTGGCCGAGAACCCGCGCGTCGTGGGATTCAAGGACGGCGCGGGAGATCTGGGCGTGACGCAGCAGATCGTCCGCGTGGTCGCCGAGAGCGGGCGCGACGATTTCGCGTTCTTCAACGGCCTGCTCACCGCCGAGCTCACCCAAGCCGCGTATCGCGGCATCGGCGTGCCCCTCTACTCGTCGGCGGCCTTCGCGATGGTCCCCGAGGTGGCGAACGCGTATTACCGCGCGTACGTCGACGGCGACGAGGAGCGACGCCTGGCGCTGCTCGACGGCTTCTACCGTCCGCTGGTCGCGCTTCGCGACGAGACCCCGGGATTCGGCGTCTCGCTGATCAAAGCGGGCCTGCGGCTGTCCGGCATGCCGGTGGGCGGCGTGCGGGCACCGCTGGTCGATCCGACGCCGGCGCAGCAGGAGCGCCTCGCCGGCGTCCTCGCGGCGGGGCGCGCGCTGCTGTGACCACGATCCGCGGGTTCGACGCCCGGCTGGTCCGTGTGCCGCTGACGCGCCCGTGGGCCTCCGACGTGACGAGCGTCGGCGTGATCGCCACCCATGTCGTCCGCTCGGACGGCGCGCAGGGCTGGGGCTTCTCCTGGACGCCGCAGATCGGCGCCGAGGCCGTGCTCGCCCTCCTCGCACACGACATCGCGGGGTTCGCGATCGGACGGGATGCGGCGCCCGGTGCGCTCTGGGACGACCTGTGGCGCCACCTACACGAAGCCGGCAGCGGCGGGATCACGACCATCGCCATGGCAGGGATGGATCTCGCCCTGTGGGACGCGGAGGCGCGCAGGCAGGGTGAGCCGATCTCCGGGCTGCTCGGCCGCGAACGCGACGCCGTGCGGGTGTACGGCAGCGGCGTGAACCTGCACTACCCGATCGACGAGCTCGTGGCCCAGGTGCGCCGCTGGGTCGGCGGCGGGTACGAGGCGATCAAAGTCAAGGTGGGCAAGCCTGACCTCGCCGAAGATGTCGAGAGGATCGCGGCGGTGCGTGAGGCGCTCGGGCCCGACCGCGCACTCATGATCGACGCGAACCAGCGCTGGAACCTGGACCAGGCCACGCGTGCGCTCGACGCGCTCCACGGGTTCGACCTCGCCTGGATCGAGGAGCCGCTGGCGGCCGACGACCTGCGCGGCCACGCCGAGCTCGCCCGCCGCATCGATGTGCCGATCGCGCTCGGCGAGAACCTGTACACGACGTACCGCTTCCGCGAATTCCTGGATGCCGGCGCCGCGCAGATCGTCCAGCCGAACGTCGTGCGGGTCGGCGGTATCACCCCCTTCCTGCGCGTCGCCGAATCGGCCGCCGAGCACGGCGCGCCCCTGCATCCCCATGTGCTTCCGGAGCTCTCCGGTCAGCTCGCGCTGGCGCTGCCCGCCTGCGGCGGCGTCGAGCCGTGGACCGAAGACGTCGAGGATGCGGGCTTCGGCGCTCTCGGCGCACTGCGCGATCCGTCACCTGTGCGCATCGTCGCAGGCCGCCTGGCAGAGCGGCCGCACGATGGCCTGGGCATCCGCTTCGCCTGACCCCCGATGTTCCCTCCGGTCGGCGAGCGGGACTCGCCCCCGGCCGACGACCCGAAAGGACCGCCATGACCACCACTTCGCGAGAGCTGGATGAGATCGCCGCACGAGCAGCATCCGCCGTCCCGGCCTGGAGGGAATCGGATGCTGCGACCCGCGCCGGGTGGCTCGGCGCTGTCGCGGACGCGCTGGATGCGACCGCCGACGAGCTGGTCGAGATCGCCGAACGCGAGACCCGTCTGGGCGCACCGCGGCTGCGTGGTGAGGTGGCGCGCACGACCGGCCAGCTGCGGCTGTTCGCTGCGGTGGTCCAGGAGGGCTCGTACTTGGAGCTGACCGTCGACGATGCGGACGGGTCGGCCGTTCCGCCGCTCCCCGAGCTCCGGCGCATGCTCGTGCCCGTGGGACCGGTCGCCGTCTTCTCGGCCTCGAACTTCCCGTTCGCCTTCTCGGTCTGCGGCGGCGACACCGCATCGGCTCTGGCGGCCGGGAACCCGGTGATCGTGAAGGCTCACTCCGGGCACCCCGAGCTCTCGCGCCGCACCGCCGAGGTCGCGTCGGCGGCGTTGTTCGCCGCGGGCGCGCCGGTGGGCTCTGTGGCACTCGTGGAAGGGCGGGAGGCCGGCAATGCGCTCGTGCAGCACCCCGTCGTGCGCGCGGCAGGGTTCACGGGGTCGCTGACGGGCGGCCGTGCGCTGTTCGACCTCGCCGCCGGGCGACCGGATCCGATCCCGTTCTACGGCGAGCTCGGCAGCGTCAATCCGGTCGTCGTGACCCCGGCCGCCGCTCACGCGCGTGGCGACGAGCTCGCGCGTGGACTCGTGGGTTCCTTCACGCTCGGTGCGGGCCAGTTCTGCACGAAGCCCGGCGTCGTGTTCGTGCCGGCGGATGCCGGGTTCGAGGCATCCGTCGCCGCCGCCGTGACATCGGCCGCCGGCGGACCGCTTCTCACCGACCGCATCACCGCCGCATTCCCCCAGGGTGTCGCGCACCTGGAAGGCGACCCGTCGGTCGCCGTGCTCGCCGAGGGCGCACCGACTCCGGACGGCGCCCGCCCGATCGTGCTGACGACGGATGCCGCGGCCGTCGCCGAGCGCCCGGAGACCCTCCTCGAGGAGTGCTTCGGACCGGTCACGCTGCTCGTGCGGTACGCGTCGGAGACGGACCTCCGCGAGGCGCTCTCAGCCGTCCCCGGGAGCCTCACCGCGACCCTGCACGCCGAGGGGGGCGATGACGTCGCCGACACGCTGGCACTGCTGCAGGCCCGTGCGGGCCGCGTGCTGTTCGCCGGCTGGCCCACCGGCGTCGCCGTCACGTGGTCGCAGCAGCACGGCGGCCCGTGGCCGGCGACCACGTCGCTGCACACGTCCGTCGGAGCGACCTCGATCCGTCGCTTCCTGCGTCCCGTCGTCTTCCAGGACGCGCCGGAACGGCTGCTGCCGATGGCGCTGCGGGACGACGCGCTGGCCCGCATCCCGCATCGCCGGAACGGCGTGCTGCGCGTCCCTTGAGCGCTGACGGTGGACCCGGACGACACCGGCGGGGCATCCCCGAGGGCTTGTCGGGCGGGTTCTTCACGGCGGGCTGGACGTGTTCGATGTTCATCGGATCCCGCGTTCCTCGGGCGTCATCGTGGGCGTCATCCGTCCGCGGGCGCATTCTGAGGCTCGACCGCCGGCCGCGCGGAAGAGACTGCCCAACTGCCGAGCACGCGGAGCGCGTCGGCGGATGCCGATCCGGGTTCGGCGGTGTAGGTGGACAGTGTGAGACCGGGGTCGGCGGGGAGTTCGAAGGCTTCGTAGGTGAGTTCGAGATCGCCGACGACCGGATGGTGGAGACGTTTCACGCCGCTCCGGTGATAGCGCACGTTGTGCGCCGCCCACAGGGTGCGGAATCGCTCTGACCGCGTCGACAACTCGCCGACGAGATCGGTGAGGCGCTTGTCGTACGGGTTTCGACCCGCCTCGCCGCGCAGGGTCGCGACCAGCTCTTGAGTTGTCTTCTCCCAGTCGACGTAGAAATCCGGGGCGGCAGGGTCGAGGAACGCGAACGTGGCGCTGTTGGGGTGCGGCTCGTCGAAGATCGGGCGGTACAGCGCTCGACCGAGCGGGTTGGCGCCGAGGTAGTCGAAGTAGTTGTTGCGCACCAGTGCAGGCGCGTCGGTGATCGCGTCGAGCACGCGCTGGATGCTGGGGCGGATGGCCTCTGCACCCTTCCGCGGCTTCCGCGACGTCGCAGACGCACGGGCCGTGCGGGCGAGATCGAACAGGTGCGCCGTCTCCGCGTCATCCAGCTGCAGAGCGCGGGCAAGGGAGTCGAGGACGCTGTCGGACGCCCCGGAGATGTCGCCGCGTTCGAGCCTGGTGTAGTAATCCACGCTGACCCCGGCGAGCATCGCGACTTCTTCACGGCGCAGACCGGGAACACGTCGGTTGCCGCCGTATGCGGGAAGGCCGGCCTGGTCAGGGGTGATGCGGTCCCGGCGGCTGGCCAGGAACTCTCGCACGTCACGACGATGATCCATGATCCTTCGACGGTACGCGCCTGCGAACACGCACGGGAGGGTCTGGCAGTACCGGGGACGCATCCTCGCCGATGGGGGCTCCGCCAGCCCCTCCCTCTGCGCCGACGCGCGACCTACCGTTGACGCGTGATCACCATCACGAAGAAGGTCATCGCGACCGAAGAATCCGCCCGATGACGGGCCGGGAGGAACCAGCCATGCAACTCACTCTCAACAACGGCGTCACGCTTCCCGCGCTCGGGTTCGGCGTCTTCCAGAGCACACCGGAGGCGACCGCCGCCGCGGTCGAGACGGCGCTGCGGGTCGGCTATCGTCACGTCGACACCGCGGCGGCGTACGGCAACGAGCGGGAGGTCGGCGAAGGCATCCGCCGGTCTGGCGTCGACCGCGAAGAGGTCTTCATCGAGACGAAGGTCTGGGTGTCGGACTACGGGTACGACCAGACCCTGCACGCGTTCGAGAAGTCCACCGGCAAGCTCGGCGTCGACACCCTCGATCTGCTGATCCTGCACCAGCCGGCGCCCAGCCGGTGGGAGAAGACGATCGCCGCCTACACGGCACTCGAGACGCTGCTCGCGGAGGGCAAGGTACGGGCGATCGGCGTCAGCAACTTCATGCCGCACCACCTCGACCGGCTGCTGACCGAAGCGTCTGTGGTCCCGTCGATCAACCAGGTCGAGCTGCATCCCTATTTCGCCCAGCCGGACGTGCAGAAGGCGGATGCCGCGCACGGCATTCTCACGCAGGCTTGGTCGCCGATCGGCGGGATCACGTTCTACCCCGGACCGTGGGGCGATGAGCGTCGCAGCGTCATGGACGACCCCACCCTCGCCGAGATCGCTGCCGGGCACGGCAGGACATCGGCCCAGGTGATGCTCCGCTGGCATCTGCAGGAAGGGCGCTCCGCCATCCCGAAGTCGGTCAACCCGGGTCGGATCGCGGAGAACTTCGACGTGTTCGACTTCGAACTCTCCCCCGACGAGGTCGCCCGCATCGACGCTCTCGACACCGGCGTGCGCAGCGGCCCCGACCCCGACCAGCCGCGCGACGCGATGTTCGACCGGGTCATCCCCGAAGCGTGAGCCCCCGGCGCGTGTCCGGATACGGGATGCGCTGCCCGGGCCTCGGTCGCGCCACCGTGAACACGGCGTCTCCCCCGCCGAGTTCGCACTGGGTTCCGTCCGGAAGGAACAGCGTCCCGCTCGTGTGGGCGGGGAGCCGAACCGTGATGTCGATCTGGTCATCGCGGACCTCCCATCGACTCCGGATGAGGCCGTGCCGGGTCAGCAGCGTCCCTTCCGCCCAGGTCAGGCGCGCGTCGATCTGCGGACGGATGTCGACCCGGTCATATCCCGCTGAGGCGGGGCGGATGCCGGCAACATACTCGTGGAGGAACGCGATGACGGCGCCCTTCGAATAGTGATTGAGAGATTCGTGGGGGTCGCCGTCTCTATCGATGCCGTTCCAGGCTTCCCACACGGTGGTGGCTCCGCGCTCGAGCATGACGAGCCAACCCGGTTCGTCGGTCTGGAAGAGCAGGTTGTAGGCGACATCCGCGTAGCCATGGTCGGCGAGCACAGGCAGCAGCATCCCGGTGGACAGGAAGCCGGTGGCGAGGCGGGTTCCGTTCTCCTCGATCAGCCGGACGAGCAGGTCGGCCGCGCGATGCCTCAGCTCTGCGGGAATGAGCTCGAATGCCAGGGCGCGCGTGTAGTTGGCCTGAGTCGGGATGGTCAGCGAGCCGTCGGGGCGGAGGAACTCTGTTCGCCACGCATTCGCCACGTCGTGGGCCAGCCGGCGGTAGTGCTCGGCGACGGGCAGGTCGCCGAGCACGTCGGCGGCCTCGGCGGTGAGTCGGGCGGAGTGGGCGAGGTAGGCGGTCGCCACGATCGCCGGATCGGCCTGCGGGTTGAACGCCGTGTCAGGTTCGAGCCATTCACCCCAGTGCCATCCCGTGTCCCACAGGAACTTCTCGTGGGGGGCGGCCTCGACGCCGCGCGCACGGCGCGATGCGTTCCTGTCGGCGGCTGCCATCGCCGCGGCGTAGTCGACCCAGCGTCGCATCATCGGGATGAACTCGTCGAGCACCCGCGGGTCGCCGTACGCGCGGTAGAGCTCGGCGGGGACGATGGTGGCGGCATCGCCCCAGCCGGCTGATCCGTCGAAGGAGATGGGGATGACCGGCACCGGTTCGATACCGCAGTCGGGCGCGACGTTGGTGATCATGCCATCGACATGCTGGTCATCCGCGAGGGAGGTGAGCCACTTCCGCGCGAAGCCGGAGATGTCATCGAGGTACGCGGCGCTGCGGGCGAAGATCTGGAAGTCGCCGGTGTAGCCCCAACGCTCTCGTTGCGGGCAGTCGGTGGGGATATCGAGGGTGTTCGCCTTCCAGCTCGCCACCGCGATGCGGTGCAGGTCGTTGACGCGTGGGTCGCTGCACGCGAAGGTGCCGGTCTGCGACAGGTCGGTGCGCACCTGGTGCGCGGTGATGTCCGTCGGGACCAGTTCGTCGTCGAGGCCGTCGATGGCGACGTATCGGAAGCCGTGACTGGTGTGCCGTGGCTCGAAGACATCCCCGGCGACCCCGCGGGAGATGACGGTGTCGACCTGGCCGACGGGCAACGGCGGATGGCCGGGCGCGATCGTGATGTTCAGGTGCTCGAGTGTCAGGTCGCCCGCCGCGTCGAGGGCTTCACCGTGCGTGAGGGTCAGCCTCGCGCCGTACGGGCCGAGGTGGGCGAGCTCGACCCATCCGTTCAGGTTCTGGCCGAAGTCGACGATCTGACGGCCGGAGGGCCGACGGATGATGCGCCGGGGACGGTAGCATTCGATCTTCCGAACCGGTGGGGCGGGCGACCATGCCAGCCGGTGAACGTCGCGGGTGAGCGGGTCCGAAGCGGGGATGGCCGGGGTGCCATCGATGCGGCGATCACGCCGGCGCATGTCGGTGGTCTGGCCGTCCATCAGATCAGCCGCCAGGATCGTGCCGACATCGCAGGTCCAGCTCGTGTCGGTGACCACCCGGAATGTCTGCGCCGGCGTCTGGGCGGTGAGCGCGGCGATGATCGCCGTCTCGGTGCCGAAACTGTCCGCGACCCGGTGTGCGCCGACGCGGCCGCGGAACCACCCATCGCTGAGTGTGAGGACGAGCTCGTTGTCCCCCTCGCTCAGGAGGTCGGTGACGTCGTACTGCTGTACGTACAGCGTCGTGCGGTAGCTCGTGATTCCGGGCGTCAGCTGCTGATCGCCCACGCGTCGCCCGTTGACGAACGCTTCGTACACGCCGTGCGCAGTGACGACGAGGTGGGCGTCCTCGGGTGCCCCGTCGATCGTGAAGTCGCGCCGGAACTCGTAGGCGGGCCGCTGTCCGGCAGGCGGCACGGGATCCGGCGTCGTGATCCACGTTGCGCCGTCGAGCAGGCCCTGCGGGGTGCGGGCGAGCGCAGGGGCGATGTTCTTCACGGTGAGCCTCGCAGGGCGCGGACGATCGCGGCGAAAGCGCGCGCGCCCTCGGGTGTCGTGTTGCCGAGCAGTCCGACGGCGTGGTTGCCGTCGGGGCTGTAGGTGAGGGAGCCTGCGTTCCCCGCTGCGGCGAGGAGGCGGTGCGCATCCATCGCGTCCGGCATGAGCAGGTCGCGCCCCTCGGTGACGATATGGACCGGCGGCAGTCCGTCGAAGCTCCCCCGCAGAGGGCTGACGGCCGGGTCACCGGTCGACAGGTCTCCGGCCCAGACCTTTCCCCACGCCCGCAGTTCGTCGATGTGCAGGATCACGTCCCAGTCCTCGATGACGGATGCCGCCGGATGCCGGATCTCCACGTCCAGCCAGGGGTTGAGCAGCACCGCCGCGCGCACCCCGTCGGGATGCCGCTGCAGAGCGCTCAGCGCGAGCCCGGCGCCGGCGGAGTCGCCGGCGAGGAGCACCTCTCCGTGCCCGTAACGCGTGATCGTCCGGGCGAGCGTCTGTGCGACGAGGCGGTGGGCGCGCTCCGCGTCTCCGACGGGTGCGACCTCGTAACAGGGAACGACCGCATCGATATCGGCGGCGCGGGCGAACCGCGCGATCGCGGCCCAGTGCTGTGCGGAGATCGGCTGCGCGTACCCGCCGCCGGGCAGGTAGACGACCGCGCGGCGACGCTGGCCTCCGGGATGGGTCAGCCTGACGACCGGCGAGTCCTCCTCGCTGGAGGTGGCCACGTCGAACTTCCTGCTCACCCCCTGCGGCACGGGCGCGGCAACGGGGTGGGTGCCCGCGCGCCGTCGCGCGACCTCCTCGCGAACGTCGGCGTTGCCGTTCCCGCGGGCGAAGACGCGCTTCAGGATGCTGTCGAGAGCCAATGCGCGCACTGACATGTCGCCTCCGCCTTCTTACCCGGGGCTGCCGACGCGGCTCAGCTCGATCAGCTGCTCCAGCGCCTCGTCGGGGATCTCCACGCCCGGGAACCGCGCGAACTGCCCCATCGGCATGGACTCGACCATCTTGAGCATGTTCTCGTTCTCGGATGCCGCGGCGAGTTGCTCCTCGGACGCGCCGGCCATCATCGCCTGCATGAGCGCCGGTCCGACGAGGGGGTGGCCGAACCAGCTGCCCACCGTGGAATCGAGGGTGAGCGGTTCCGGCGAATCGATGTCGCCCTCCAGTGGCAGATCCGCGGACGCGCTGATCTCGACCGAGGATCGTCCGAGCTCGACACGGTAGGTGCCCGGCTCGACGCGCCACCGACCCTTGGCGACATCCCAGTAGGCGAATGCGCGCCGGTCCAGAGGGATCTCGATCACCGTGGACTCACCGGGCTCGAGCTCCACCTTCGCGAAGCCGGCGAGTTCCCGCGCCGGACGCCGGACCGGCGAGGCAGCCGGTGCCACGTAGACCTGAACGACCTCCGCCCCTCCCACGTGGCCCGTGTTCCGGACGATGACGCGCGCACGGGCCGAGTCGGGTCCGGATGCTTCGACCTCGAGTTCCTGCGTGAAGCCGGTATAGCTGAGGCCATGGCCGAACGGGTACCGCACCGGGCTCTCGGCCGTCGTGTACCAGCGGTAGCCGACGAAGACGCCTTCGCTGTACCGGACGATCTCGTTCTCGCCAGGGAAGGTGAGGTAGGACGGGGTGTCCTGCAGTCGGAACGGGATCGACTCCGCGAGTCGGCCGGAGGGATTCACCGCTCCGGTGAGTACGTCGGCGATGGCGCTGCCGACGGCCTGGCCCAGCGCCCATCCCTCGACGATCGCGTCGACCGAGTCGTGCCACGGTTCCAGCGAGACGACACCCCCGTTCGACAGCACCACGACCGTCCGCTGTGCCACGGCCGCAACGCTCTGGATCAGCGCCACGTGCTGGGGCGGGAGGTCGAGGTGGGTGCGGTCGAATCCTTCGGACTGGTCCTTCTCGTACAGTCCGACGAACACCACGGCCACGTCCGCTTCCTCAGCCGCGGCTCGCGCGGCGCCGAGGAGGGCAGTGTGGTCGGCCGAGGGATCGGTCGAATAGCCGGGAGCGTACGAGACGTCAGCCAGAACCCGGCGCAGCTGCTCGAGCGGGATGTCCAGACGGGTGGGATTGACGTGCGAGCTGCCGCCACCCTGGTACTGCGGCGTCGCGGCCAGTTCGCCGAGCACAGCGACCCGCTGGCCGGCGCGCAGCGGGAGCGTGCCGCGCTCGTTGCGCAGCAGAACGATCGCCTCGCCTGCGGCGCGACGTGCGAGGGCGTGATGGGCGTCTTCGTCGAAGGAGGGGTCGGCCGCGCTCGGCCGTGTGCGATCGGCGAGCGCCCGCAGCCGCTCCAAGGATCGATCGACCAGTCCACGGTCGATGCGCCCGTCGCGCACAGCGTCGACGATGGCGTCGCGCCCCGCGTCTCCCGTGCCGGGCATTTCGAGGTCGAGGCCCGCGCGCAGCGCCTCGACGCGGTCCTTGATCGCGCCCCAGTCGGACACGACCAGACCGTCGAACCCCCATTCGCCGCGGAGCAGGTCGGTGAGCAGCCATTCGTTCTCGGATGCGAAGACGCCGTTGATCGCGTTGTAGGCGCTCATCACCGTCGTCGGGTGCGCCTGCGTGACGACTCGTTCGAAGGCGGGCAGGTAGATCTCGCGAAGGGCACGGTCGTCGACCTCGGCGCTGACGCGCATCCGGTCGGTCTCCTGGTTGTTGACGGCGAAGTGCTTCAGCGATGTGCCGACACCGGTGGACTGCACGCCCTGCACATATCCGGTCGCCAGGATGCCGGTGAGCAGCGGGTCCTCGGAGAAGTACTCGAAGGTTCGGCCGCCCAGCGGTGACCGCTTGATGTTGATCGCGGGACCGAGCAGCACGTCCACATCCAGGGCGCGGGCTTCGCAGCCCAGCGCTTCGCCCACCTCCCTGATGAGCGCAGGGTTCCAGGTGGATCCGAGACCGGCCCCGGGCGGGAAGCACGTGGCGGGCAGGCTCTCATTGAAGCCGAGGTTGTCGGCGGTCCCGGTCTGGCGTCTGACGCCGTGGGGACCGTCGACGAGCACGAGCGAGCGGATGCCGTCGCCCTCGCGGGTGGACCAGAAGTCGCGGCCGCTGAGCATGCCCGCCGCATCCACGAGGTCGTCGTCGGCCGGGGACGGCGCGGCCTCGAAGAGGTCGACGGGGATCGGTTCACCTGCGGTCACGGCGGCGAAGCCTCGCTCGAGGTCGGCGAGGAAGTCGTCGGAGTGCGGCATCATGCCGGCGATCTGCCGCGGGGTGACGTCGTCGCGACCGTTCAGTCCTCCGCTCATGTGCGCCGCAGCCTCGGGCACGTACTTCGTGACCACCCCCACGAAGACGCTCATCGCCTCGGCGTCGTCGATCAGTGCCCCCATCGGGGTGTCGACGGTGACCGCGGGTCGCTCGACAGGATCGACCTCGAACGGCTCACTCCACTCGTACGCCCCGTGCTCGACGGTCACCGAAGCTCCGGAGGGAAGGATGACGTCGGCGACGGCGCCGACCGGGACCGTCGCCGAAAGAGTCATCCGAACGTCGGCGAGCGTCCACGAGACGGATGCCTCCCCGTACGGTGTCTGCAGCCGGGCGGCCGCGGACGTCACGCCGCGTCGGGGCGGCTGCGGGGCGATGCGGATGCGTCGGTAACCGGGCTCTGCGGGCGCGAGGCCGGCCACCACGCGGTGCAGCCAGTCGGCGACCGAGCCGAACGCGTAGTGGTTGAACGAGGTCATTCCACTCGGGTTGACCGTCCCGTCCGGCAGCAGCGAGTCCCACCGCTCCCAGATCGTGGTCGCACCCTGCGTCACGGTGTACAGCCACGATGGCGCCTCGGTCTGGAGGAGCAGGCGGTAGGCCACATCGGCGTGGCCGTTCGCGGACAGGGCGTCGCACACAAGCGGTGTGCCGATGAACCCGGTCGAGATCTTGTAGCCGTTGCCGCGCACGAGCTCCGCCAGCCGGCCGGCAGCGTGCGCACGCGCCGGTTCACCGTCGACGAGGCCGAACTGCAGCGCCAGGGCATACGCGGTGGCGGAGTCCGACAGCAGGCGCCCCGACCCCGACACGTACTCCCGGTGGAACGCGCCCCGCACCTCCTCCGCGAGCCTGCCGTAGCGGGCGGCGTCTTCGACGCGGCCGAGGAGGGCCGCGGCATCCGCGACGATCCGCGACGAACGGGCGAAATAGGCGGTCGCCACGATCTCCGGGTACGTCTGCGCGGCCTCAGGCCGGCCGGCGGGCGCCGTGGGGTCGAGCCAGTCGCCGAACTGGAATCCCTTCGACCAGATGCGGTCCTCGCCCGCTGCGGCGGCGACTTCGTCGACCCACGCAGCCATGCTGTCGAACTGGGCCTCCAGGATGCCGAGGTCGCCGTAGGCGCGGTAGATCGACCACGGGACCACGGTGGCGGCATCCGCCCATCCGGCCATCGGCCCCTGATACCCGGTCGTGATCGCCGGGACCACCATCGGCGTACCGCCGTACCGGCGCTGCTCGGCGGCGAGGTCGCGCAGCCAGGAGGTGAGGAACCCGGCCGAGTCGTAGAGGAACTCCGCGGTGGGCGCGAACACCTGCAGGTCGCCGGTCCAGCCGAGCCGCTCATCCCGTTGCGGGCAGTCGGTGGGCACGTCGACGAAGTTGCCGCGCATGCCCCACACGGCGTTCTCGTGCAGCCGGTTCACCAGCGGGTCGGAGGATGCGAACCAGCCGGTGCGATGCAGGTCCGAATGCAGGACCTCCGCGACGATGTCGTCCGGCTGGAGGTCTCCGACCCACCCCGTGACCTCGGCGTAGCGGAAGCCGTGGAAGGTGAACCGCGGCGCCCACTCCTCGACCCCTTCCCCGCGAAGCGTGTACGAGTCGGTCGCCTTCGCACCGCGCAGTGGAGCGGTCGCCGGTTCGCCGTGCTCGAGCACCTCCGCATGGCGGAGGGCGATCGTCGTTCCCGCCTCCCCGCGGACGCGAATCCGAAGCCTGCCGACGAGGTTCTGGCCGAAGTCCAGAATCGTGGCACCGCTCGGGCTCGTCAGCACCTCTCTCGGGTGCAGCGTCTCGACGTGCCGGACGGGTGGGCCGTCGGGGGCCACCAGTTCCGCGCCCCCGAGGTCGCGCACCTCGACCGGCGTCCACGCGCCGTCGTCGAAGCCCGCCGCAGACCACTCGCGTTCGATGTTGCGAGCGTCGAAGTGCTCCCCGTTGTACAGATCGGCCGAGCTGATCGGACTCGCCGCCGACACCCATTCCGGTCCGGATGCCACGACCTGGCGCTCGCCGTCCGCGTACTCGACCTCGAGCTGCACCAGCACACCCAGGTCGGTTCCATAGAGCTCCCGGCGACCGTCCCACCCGAGGTAGCCCCGCCACCAGCCGTCACCGAGCCACGCGCCCACCGCGTTCGCGCCGGGAGTCACGAGGTCGGTCACGTCGTAGGTCTGATAGCGCAGCCGACTCTCGTAGGCGGTCCAGCCCGGCGCCAGCTGCTGATCGCCGACCCGGGCGCCGTTCAGCTCCAGCTCGTACAGACCGTGCGCGGTCGCGTAGATGCGCGCGCGGCGGATCGCAGCATCCCGAATCGTGAAGGTGCCGCGCACCAGCGGCGCCGCGATCCGCGAATCGCGGGGCCCCACCAGATCGGCCTGCCAGTCCGCTCGCTCCAGCAAGCCGGCCTCCACCGTCGCCCAATCGCTCCACTCCGACATCGAGCCGTCTTCGCCCACGACACGCACCCGGAGCTCGCGCCGCTCGCGCGACGAGAGGGGCGCGAACGGCCACGGCACGAGCACGGACTCGGGCCTGTCCACGACCGCCGTTCCTGCGGCCGCAGCTTCGATCTCGTACCGGGCCTGACGCCATCCTGCGGGTGCGTGGTCGACGATCCAGCTCAGGCGGGGCGCAGACTCCCCGATGCCGAGGGCGCCGCGGTGGTGTTCGAAACGGATGGGGGTGACGGAGACGGTCATGACGAGCCTTCGTGGAATCAGCGGACGGAGCGGATGCGGAGGATGACGAGACCACCGAGAAGGACCAGGGCCGCGGCGACGAGGAAGAGCAGCGTGTAGTTCTTCTGGCCTCCGGTGACCCCGATGAGAAGGATCGCCGACGCGACCAGCGGGGCGACCGACTGCGGGATGGAGGTGGCGAAGCCGGTGATGCCCATGAAGCGGCCCGCGTCGGTGTCCTTCTCCGGCAGGACGTCCAGCAGCAGGGCCTGGTCCACGGCGGCGAAGAGTCCGATTCCGACCGACACCACGAGGGACCCGGTGACGAGGAGGGGCAGCGAGGTGGAGAGGGCCATGGTCGTCATGCCCGCGGCCATGACGGCACCGCCGAGCACGAGGAAGACGCGGCGCCTGCGGAGCCGGTCGGAGAGGAAGCCGCCGCCGATCGCGCCCACGGTCGTGGCGAGCACGCCGATCCCCCCGAGAGCGGCGATGACGCCGGCCACCTTGTCGACGGTGACGCCCAGGCGCTCGGCGAAGAAGAAGGCCGTGAAGGTCGTGTTCAGCGTCAGACCGAAATAGAACAGGAAGCGCCCGAGCCAGTTCCAGGAGAAGTCCGGGAAGCGCGACGGCTTGTAGACGTACTTGCGCAGAAGCCGTCCGAGCGTCAGCTGGTCCTTCGGCAGCCCGCGGCTGTCGTCCTCGTGCACGAGAGTCACGAACAGCGTCACCAGGACGACACCCACGGCGCCGGGGACGAGGAAGAGCAGGAGAGCATCAGAGGTGAAGAACTGTGCGATCACGACACCGAACACGGGTGCGATCTGCGTTGCGAAGCCGGTCAGGCCGCCGACCTTGCCGCGCTGCGACTCCGGGAGCCGATCCGCGGTGGAGATCTGCAGGTTGCTCAGCACGGTGCCCCATCCCCACTGCGCGAGGACCCACCCGACCCCGAGCAGCAGGACGGACGGGGCGACAGCCATCCACACCAGGGAGATCACGCCGACGACCATGCCGCCGATCATGAACGGGCGGCGACGGCCGATGCGGGTGCGCGTGCGGTCGCTCCACACCCCCATGAAGGGGGAGCTCAGCATCACGAACAGCGCGCCGGCGCCGGTGATGTAGCCGAGGTACTCCGCGTGGCCGGGCGCGAGACCCTGGACGCGGATCGCGAGCGAGATCGCGATGGGGGTGATGAAGGCCATGAAGACGCCGAACTGCGCCAGGACCATGAACCAGATGTAGCGGGCACCGACCTTCGGCAGGTCTGCGCCGGGATGCTCGGCGAGCTCCTCGAGAGTGGTGGCGTCGACGACCGGCATCGGAACGGCGGCGGGACGCGGGGTGACGAGCGGTTCGTCGTTGCTCGGGGTCGGCATACGGGGACTCCATTGTCGTATCGGGTACGCTAGCGCGTGCTAGTGAATGAAGAGGATGCTACGGTATGGTCACTAGCGCGCGCAAGTCATGGGGAGAATCGGATGCCGGCAGCGACCGTCAAGAGGGTTACCGCCGCGGATGTCGCGCGCTCGCTCGGCCTGTCTCGGGCAACGGTCGGCTTCGTCCTCAATGACACTCCCGGGCAGACGATCCCCGAGGCCACCCGCCAGCGGGTGCTCGCGGAGGCCAAGCGCCTGGGCTACCGCGCGAACACGGCCGCGCGAGCGCTCGCCAGCGGCCGGAGTCGCATCATCCTGCTGGTGCTGCCGGACTGGCCGCTCGACTACAGCATGCGCAGCCACCTCGACGAGGCATCGCTCGCACTGGACGAGGCCGGATACTCCCTCGTGACCATGACTCCCCACCCCGGCGGTCAGGCGCAGCCGCTGTGGGAGACGCTCCGGCCCGACGTGGTCATCGGCATGACCCCGTTCGATGCCGGTCGGCTCGAGGACATGCGCGCCAGCGGCGTGCAGCACATCATCCCGCCCACCGCCGCGGGTGAGTCCGGGTCGTCAGGAGAACTCGGCTACGCGGAGGGTCCGCGTCTTCAGATCGAGCATCTCCTCGAACGCGGCCGCACCCGACTCGCTTTCGCCGGCTCCCCCGACCCGCGCGTCGCCGACCTCGTCGATCAACGGCGGGCGCTGGCATCCCGCACACTCGCCGACCACGCGGACACCGCCTTCGTCGCGGATGCTGCCCTCACCGAGCAGAACGCTCTGGCCATCGTCGCCGAATGGGCGAGCATCGGAGTCGACGGCGTCGTCGGCTACAACGACGACATCGCAGCCCTCGTTCTGGGCGCCGCGCTGCGTACCGGCATCCGCGTCCCGGACCAGCTCGCGATCGTCGGCCACGACGACACGCCGGTGGCCCGGCTCCTCGTCCCATCCCTCTCGAGCGTGCGCATCGACAGCGCCGGACTCGGCCGCTATCTGGCCGACCTCGCATTGAGCGCTGCGACCGGCTCACCCCCGCCCTCGGCGGGCCCGGAGACCGACGCCCACCTCGTCGTCCGCGAGACGAGCTGACGCCGACCTGGGATTCATGTGGCGGAGACGGAGGGATTCGAACTCTTCTGCAGAACGCCGGACTGGATGCGGTTGACCGCCAGTTCATTGATTTCACGCGGGCTCGTGAGCACCATGAGTCGCGTTCGCGTGCGTTTGGTGAGGCTCGCTCAGACTGGTTTCTGTTCGTTCGCCCCAAAGCGCTCCCCCGGACGAGGCCCCCGTCCGCGTCGATCTCGCAGACATCGTCACCCGCCAGACCGCGGCGCCTCCGCTCGCGCCGATCGTCTCGACCGCGAAACCCAGCTTCTGGCCGCGGGCGACGCCGGAACCGCATCTCGCGCGAGGGTCTCCGCGACGCGGCCGATTTCCTGCGACGCCCCGCGACAAGGCGAGCCCAGACGGCCTATCCCTTGGTGCCGCCGGCGAACATGCCGGCGACGAGGGAGCGTTGGGCGAAGAGGAACAGGACGAGGACGGGGATGACCGACAGCAGGATGGCGAGCGCGAGTTCGGGTGATTCGATCCCCAGGTTCGCCGTGCCGCCGGGGTTGAACGTCGCGGACGAGGCCATGAGCTGGCTGAGTCCCACCTGGATGGGCTGCTGCGTGCTGACCGGCATGACGAGGTAGGGGAGGAAGAAGTTCTGCCAGTTGGCGACGAAGCTGAAGAAGGCGACCAGGGCGATGATGGGGCGGGCGAGCGGGAGGGCGATGCGGAAGAAGATCTGCACCTCGGTGGCACCATCGATACGGGCCGCCTCGAGCATGGAGCGCTGCAGGCTGGTGGAGAAGTAGATGTAGGTGAGGTACACGCCGAACGGGAAGAACGCGAACGGGAGGATCAGCGCCAGAGGGGTACCGATCAGTCTCATTGCGTTCAGCTCGAGGAACAGCGGGATGACGAGGGTGGTCGCCGGCATGATCATCACGATCAGCGTCACCATCAGCAGCAGCTTGCGCCCCCGGAATCGGGTGAGCGCGAGCCCGTATCCTGCTGGGACACTGCAGATCAGCGACAGGGCGAGTCCGCCGAATGCGTACAGGGCGGAGTTGCCGAACCACTGATAGATGATTCCGCCCTGGAAGGCGGCGAGGTGCTGCCAGGCCTGGCCGACGGCGGCGAACGATCCGAAGCTGAACGGGAAGGTGTGCTCCAGGTCGTATGCGGTCTTCGTGGGTGCGAGCAGCAGCCACACCATCGGCAGCGCGAAGAACACGGCGAAGGCGATCAGGGCCAACCAGACCAGGACCCCTCCGGGCGAGAGGCGGCGGCGGCGAACGGCGGATATGACGGACCAGCGGCGCGCAGAGTCATCCGTCCGACCGGCCGTGATCAGGGTGCGCGTCTCGCTCATCAGTCTTCCGCCTCCACGGTGAACAGCCCGGAACGGGTGACCAGCAGCACCGCGACGACCAGCCCGACGGCGAGCAGCAGCACAGAGAGTGCGGCCGCGGCGTTCGCGTTCGACATCGGTCCGAACGCGAACTGGTAGGCGAGCTGGTTGGGCGACCACGTGATGTCCACCTGCTTGCTGGCGACGCCCAGCATCTGCGGCTCGACGAAGATCTGCGTGCCCGCGGCGAACGCGAGGATCACCATGTACACGATCCACTGCCGGATCATGGGGATCTGGATGTGCCATGCGAGCTGCCACGAGGACGCGCCGTCGATCCTGGCGGCCTCCATGACTTCGTCGGAGATGTTGTTCACGGCGCCGTACATGATGATGATCCAGCCACCCGCGCCGACCCAGAACGCCATCACAGTGAAGATGGCGGGCAGGTTCTGCGGCTGCACGATCGTGCCGAAATCCGTCCAGCCGATCGCGTGCAGCAGCGGGGCGACCGGGCTCACCTGCGGCGAGAGCATGAACATCCACACCAGAGCACTGGCTACCCCGGCGAGGGCGCCTGGCAGGTAGAAGAGGAACCGCCAGAAGACCGACATCCGCTGGTTCACGCGGTTGCGCAGGATCAGCGCCAGTCCGACGGCGAACACAACGATCGCGGTCAGCCACAGGGCGATGTAGGCGCCCAGGTTCGCCATGGAGCGCGCGAACCGGAAGTCGGTGACCACGACCATGAACTGCCCGAGCCCGGTGAACTGCCACTGATCGTTCGTGAACGCGAGTGCCAGGGCGTAGACGGTGGGGACGACCCCGAATGCGACCAGCAGGATGGTGTATCCGGCGACGAACAGGTAGCCGGCCTTGTTGCTGCGCTCGGGCGAGAGCGAGCGCTTCGCCGACTGCGCGTGTGTGCTCACGGGTGCAGGCCTCTCTGATCAGGAGCGGTGCGTCCGTGCGAGGCGGTGACGCCGTCTCGCACGGACGCATCCACGGTGCCGCTACTGCACGACCTTGTAGCCGGCTGCCTTCGCGGTGTTCGTGATCTCCGTCTGCCAGTCCGGCAGCAGCGACGTCACGCTCTTGCCCGCGTTGATGCCGGTGAGGATGACGTTCTTGAACGGATCCTGGTCGGAG
Source organism: Microbacterium rhizosphaerae (assembly GCF_034120055.1). Lineage (NCBI taxonomy): Bacteria > Bacillati > Actinomycetota > Actinomycetes > Micrococcales > Microbacteriaceae > Microbacterium > Microbacterium rhizosphaerae. The sequence goes on from NZ_CP139368.1 coordinate 3,753,109, forward strand.
AAGGTCGCGAACGCCCAGCCCTTCCACACCTGGTCAGCCGCCGTCTGCAGCGGCGCCTTGACGTCGGTCGCGAAGTACGCGATGTTCTCCGGGTTGGTCAGCCAGGCTGTCGCCGCCGCCTTGTTCGCCGGGTACGTGGGCGCCGACTTCTGGAAGCCGGCGTCACTGGTCGCCCAGGTGACGAGATCCGTCGCCGCTTTCAGGTTCTTCGAGTGCGAGGAGACCATCCAGACTCCGCCGCCGACGTTCCCGTTCGACGCCGTCGACTCCCCGGCCCACTGCGGCTGGTCGGCGACGCCGATCCGGCCCGCGGGAGTCTTGTAAGTCGCGTCGAACAAGTACTTGCCGAACCATGACGGCCCGACTGCCATCAGCACCTTCGACCCGTCCAGACCCTTCTCGAAGTAGCTCTGCTTGCCCATGACTCCTGCGTCGAGCAGGGTGTCCAGCAGCTTCGCCATCTTCGTGCACTCCGGGGTCGACGTGTTGACCTTCAGGGTGTCGGGCTTGTCCGTCGTCTCCTGGGCCGGGCAGCGGCTCGCCCAGAAGTACACATCGAGCGCGTTCGGGTCGCCGAACTGGCCGACGAGATACCCGGGGTGCTCCTTGGCGACCTTCAAGCCCAGCGCCTGGAAGTCCTCCCAGGTCTTCGGGACGGCGTATCCCCACTGGTCGAACAGTGTCTTGTTGTACCAGGTCACCGTCTGTGCGAGGTCGTTGCGCAGACAGTATGTGTTCCCGTTCGACTGACATGGAGCAAGCGACCCCGTTGCCCATCCGTCGAGCGTCGACTGCGGGATGAGCTTCTGGTTGAGAGGCGCGGCATACGGCTGCGCCCCGCTGCCGCTGGACTTCGACGCCCACGCCACATCATTCGTCGCCGGCGAGAACACCACATCCGGCCACCCGGATCCGGACTTGTCGTACAGCGACATCTTGGCCTGCAGCCCCGTGCCGTCGAAGGTTTCCACCGTCAGCTTCACATCCGGGTGCGCCTTCTGATACGCCTCGACCGCGGCCTGCCGCGTCGGATCGACGAGGACGTTCAACGCCGCCTTCCCGTCCTGCGCGACCGGCGTGAAGCCGCTGACATCGCTCGCCTTCGTGGGCGTGACGCTCGCGCAGCCGGCGAGAACGACGAGCGCGCTGATTGCTGCGAGCACGGTTGCCCCCTGACGGAGACAACGCTTCTGTGGGAGGTGCATGATTGCCTTTCTTGATGACTGCCGGGCTGCGCCTATGCAGCCCGCGCGAGATGACGAACGGCCTCGGGGTAGGCGAGGCCCGGTGGAAGCGCGATGCCGGGTTCGGTCGGAGCGTGCAGGAGTCCGTCCGCGTCCACCACGGATTCACGCGTGACCGCGGTGGAGGTGACGAGCGACTCGTAGTACGTCGTGTTCGAGATGGCCATGCACAGGTGCTCGGCCGTCACGCCTCCCCCATGGACTTCGGCGCGGACGCGGAACGAGTCGGCGAGGTGCGCGGTGCGCATGGCGCCCGTCATCCCGCCGCGAAGCCCTGCACTCGTGCGCACCCCGAACGTGGCGGCTCCGGCCGCGATGAAGTCGGCGCTGTTCATATATGCGCCGTCCGAGGTCTCGGCCGACAGCAGCGGCACGTCGACCGCGCGGGCCAGCTCGCGGTAGGCGTTCACACTGAACTCGCGCATGGGTTCCTCGTACCACCGGTAGTTCGCATCCGACAGCGCCTTACCCAGGTAGATGGCATCCGGCAGATCGAACCCGGCCGACCCGTCGTACATGAGGTCCATCTCGTCCCCCACGTGCTCCCGCAGCGCGAGACACAGCGCCGCATCCCGCTTCGCATCGCCCCATGCGTGGAGCTTGATCGCCGGGTAGCCGAGCTCGATGCACTGGGACGCGACATCCAGGAACTGCTCGGTCGTGTCGAACGTGACCGTGGACGCGTACGCGGGAATCGATTCGCGCATGCCGCCCATCAGCTTCCACACCGGCAGGCCCGCCGCGCGACCCGCGAGATCCCACAGGGCGATGTCGATCAGTCCGAAGACAGGGAGCGGGAACTCGTGCAGGCGGTCGAGCTCCCACATGCGGTCATAGTGCCACTCCCGCAGCAGTGGGTCCTTGCCGAGGTACTCAGGCCGGTACACGCGCTCGACGAGATGCCCGACCACATCACGAGCACCCAAGCGCGAGAAGAATGCCGCTCCATCCACTCCCTCGTCCGTGCCGACCCGCAGCACTACGCCTTCGCTCGGCCCGTACTCGGCGCTGCCGGGTAATCCTGCGCGCCAGCGGAACGGGGGGTCGACCGGCGGAACGGACACCGCGTGCACCTCGATGTGCGTGATCTTCATTGAGCACTTCCTCGTCGGCATCCCGGCGTGGATGCGATAGGACAGACGTTACACGTTTGATGTTTGGCAAGGCAAGTGTCAATACATCACTCGTTTCATGTTTCGTAGACGGTAGCCTCTTCCCAGGGGAACCGAAGGGAGGGGTGCCGATGCCACGGGTGGAGACCACGTACGCAGGATCACCGGTACGCCGCCCAAAGCGCCTGAGCACGTCGATCGCCGACGAGTTGCTGCGCCGCGTCGTGTCCGGGGCGTACCCCGTGGGCACCCCACTGCCGGCCGAGCCACTGCTCGTCGCGGAGTTCGACGTCAGCCGGCCCGTCGTCCGGGAGGCCGTCAAGTCGTTGGAGACGGCGGGGCTCGTCTCGATCCGCCAGGGCGACGGCACGATCGTGCGAGATCGAGGCCTGTGGAGCATCCTCGACCCCCGAGTCCTGCGCGTCGCCCTCGCCTACGACATCGGCTCACGCCTGACCGACGACGCGACGGAACTGCGCGCCGAACTCGAATGCGACCTCCTCCGGCAAGCCGCCGCGCACCTCACGGAGGCCGATTTCGCCGCCATGCGGGAGTATCTGGAGACGATGGACACCGCCACCGGCCTTGCGGAGCTGGGGGACGCGGACCACGCGTTCCACGGGACCTACCGGGCGAGGGCGGGGAACGAGCTGAAGTCGAGCATTGTGAAGCTGCTCGTCGAGGAGATGCCCGCGCCGGAACGCGTCAGGAGCGAGCCGCGCGCCATGTACGACGGCGCCAACCGCGATCACTGGGCCATCTACAACGCGCTCCGGGAGGGCTGCGTCGATGACGCCGTCGACACCCTCGGGCGCCACATCCGCGAAAGATGGATCTCAGCGCCCACGACGCAGGGTCACGATGAAGCGCTGTCATCACCAAGATCCGGCTGAAAACGATCGACCACCCTTGGCTGGCAGCGGTCGTGTTCGAGCATGTTCCGGGTAGCCGAACTCTCGAAGACTCACGGGGCTCTAAGTCGTGGTTCACGGCCGGGCTCGCCCCCGATGACTCTTCACGAACTCCGACGCACCGCTGCATCGCTCGCGGTTCGATCCGGCGCGACGGTGACGGCGATCCAGCGGATGCTCTGCCACAGCTCCGCAGCGATCACGCTGGATGTCCACTCAGATCACGCGGATCCTTGCGAGGGGAAGTGGCGGAGACGGAGGGATTTGACTTGTTCTGGCAGAACGGTCAGTTCAGTCGCGTTGGCCGCTGCTTCGTTGATTTCACGCGGTTCGGTGGCGCCGGTGCCTCCTTTTGAGCAGGGTCCGACGGTGCTCGCACACGCACGATTGTCTTCATTTCTTCTCACGGCGTTCCCGCGAGCAACAGCTGCGAAGACCTTAACGGCGTGGGACAGCGCACCGGAATCATGCGGAGGTCCGCAGTTTTCGCCACACTGTCGCGATCAACCGCTGTGAAGGCCGAATCAAAGAGCCTGAAAGAAGGAAGGACCCGGGAAGTGGTGGCGGCTCCGGTCGTGCGAACTCGGGATCGGCACGACCGGAGCCGCGGTCTCTCAGCGCGCGAGCGGCGTGACCGTCAGCTGCGAGAGCTGAGCGGTGCCACCTGTCGCGGTCGTCGCGATGCCCGTGCTTCGGACATCCGGGAACACGAGCTGCGTCATCGCGACGCGGCCGTCCTGCGCGAAGACCTCGATCGAGTTCGCATCCACGTAGATCCGCAGGTTCAGCTGCCCCTTATCGAGCGCGACCCTCGCGCTGTCGACGACCGGGAAGGCCGGGTTGAAGCCCGTGTTGCCGCTGTGCGTGCGGTCGAGGCTCAACGTGCTGGTGCGTGTGTCGTACTTCAGATCCACGCTCTGCGTGCCGTCTGCCGACCGCAGCAGCTGCAGTCCGAACGTGTCCGCGGTACCCGGCGTCAGCACGGCGTCGACACGGGCCGATCCCGTGGTCGTGCCGATCCCGAGCGCCCGCGTCCCGGCGATCGGCCCCGACTTCGCCCTCTGCGCGTCGCGGTTCACCGCGAGCGCGTCGATACCGGGTGCCACGGTCTGCACGATTCGTGGCTTGCCGTCCACCGTCTGGAGGGAAAGGATGCGAGGCGCCGACTGCTGTCCACGCCACGGAGATGTCGGGATCGCGTTCGCGTAGTCCCAGTTGTTCACCCACCCGATCGCGATGCGCTGGCCCTTGGGCGCGTCGTTGTACGTGACGGCGGCGTAGAAGTCGTGACCATTGTCGAGCCAGTGGGCGCGCTGAACTGCGCTCTGGGCCGGTACGTCGGCGAGCGTCGGCTCGTCGGCGATCAGATGACCCCATCCGCCCGTGTTCAGGTCGACGAACTGCAGCTGCGCCTGCGCGCCTTGCAGGTCGCGGACGTCCCAGCTCGCCCAGTCGAGGCCTCCGCCGTCATTGCCTGTCGCACTGCGCACGACCTGCCCGCCTACGAGGAGGTTCACACCGGTCTCGGTGTTCCACGGTTGTGCGATCGTGTCGGCGAACACGATCTCATCGACCATGAAGTGCCCCCATCCGGTGCTGCCGTCGTTGTCGTCGACAACCTGCAGGCTCGCCTGCTGGCCGACGTACTTCGACGCATCCAGGTGCACCCAGTCCATGTTCGGGGTGCCGTTGCCGGTGACGCTGTCGACGACCTGCCCGTTCACCACGAGGTTGACCGAGGTGGGGTTCGCCTGGCCCCAGGGGTGGTTGCCGCCCGCTGTGAGCAGGTCGATGTACGGATGCGTGACGGTGAACGACGGCGAAGTGATCGTCCCTGTCGAGGCGTCGCCGCTGCCGAAAGTGTCGAGCACGCCGGTTCCGACCTGGCCGCTCAGCGTCTCGTGTGACGGCGCGATGCCGGCGAAGGCTCCCGTTCCCGTCCAGCCCGGCAGGGATGTCCCCTCGAAGTCCTGGAAGACCTCCCCGGCGGGCGGCGCCGTGGATCCACCGGGCACGTACGGGTGGTTCCCACCGGCGATGAGGAAGTTGAGATAGCCCTTATCGATCGTGAATGTGGGCGAGGTGAGTGTGCCGGTCTCGGCGTCGGCGCCGTGGAACGTGTCGATGTAGCCGGTGCCGATCGCCCCGGTCACGCCTGTGTCACGCGCGGGGCCGTCACCGAACGCGGTGCCGGTCGTCGTCCAGCCCGCGCCGTAGGTCGCGCCCTCGAAGTCGTTCAGCACGGATCCCGTCGGAGGCGTGTACGCGCCCTCGCTGTTCGTGAACGTCTTGCCGTCGAAGTCGCCGACGAAGTACTCCGCCTTGCCCGCGACGTTGACGGTCAGGACCCACTTCGTCTGGTCCTTCTTCCCGTCGAGCTGCATCGGGAAGAGATCAGGGCACTCCCAGACGGCGCTCGCGACGCCGTCGGGGCCGAACTCGCTGAGTTCCGTCCAGCTCTTGAGGTCCGGTGAGCCGTAGATCGCGGCCTTGTGCTGGTCGGAAAGGGCGACGATCATCCGCCACTCGTGGGCCGGCGCGTACCAGAACACCTTCGGGTCGCGGAAGTTGTGCGAGCCGATGTCGATCACGGGGTTGCCGGAGTACTTCGTCCACGTCGTCCCGCTGTCGTTGCTGTACGCGATGGACTGGCGCTGCACGCCGGTGGCCTTCACCGCGCTCGTGTAGACCGCGACGAGCGGGCCGTGCCCGCCGGTTCCGAGTCCGCTCGTGTTCGACTCGTCGTTCACGACGCTGCCCGACCACACCTCTTCCGTCGCGTCCATCGGAATCGCGATCGGCAGTTCCGTCCAGTGCGCGAGGTCGGTGCTGACCGCATGCCCCCACGACGCGTTGCCGCCCGTGTTCCCGAGCGGGTTGTACTGGTAGAAGAGGTGGTACTTCCCTCCGGTGTAGATGAGCCCGTTGGGATCGTTCATCCAGTGCTGCGCCGGCGCGTAGTGGTAGACGGGCCGCCCGTCGCCCGCGGACGGGGAGGGGGACGGAGACGCGATAGACGCGGACTGCGTGGCTGTCGGCGCCGCCTCGGCGAATGCGGGTGCGACCCCTGCCGCGGCCAACCCTACGGCCGCGGCGAGCGCGATCAGTGTCCGGCGTTTCGAAAGTGTCGTCATCGACGTGACCATCCTTCATGGGTGGAGGGAGAGGACCAGAACCCGGTCCCGGATGCCGCGGCGGAAACCGCGGAGTCAAGAGGCGCAGGCCGACGTCGGGCAGCGCGCGCAACGGCTGTCAGGCGGGTGCCGGCGCGCTGTCGCTGAGCGCGCGCTCCAGTTCTGCGGCGGTCGGGGGGACGGCACCTGCGCGGCTGACGGTGATGCTCGCCGCCACGGCGGCCACGTGCCCGATCGATGCGAGGTCGGCCGGCTGGAGGGTCTCGGCGAGCACACGACGCACGCCGAGACGGGAGACGATCGCGGCGATGAGCCCCGTCATGTATGCGTCCCCGGCGCCGATGGTGTCGATCGCGCGCGTGGGCCGGGCCGGCACATGGACCGTCGCACCCTCGGTGTGGAGCGTGCTGCCTTCGGCGCCTGCGGTGACGGCGACGAGGCGGGCGCCGCAGGCGAGCAGTCTCTCGGGCACACCCCCGTCCGGGTAGAGCCACGCAGCATCCTCGTCGCTGAGCTTCACGACCGGGGCGCGGGCGGCGTAGTGTTCGACGAGCACCCGCGTCTCCTGCCGGGACGGAACGAGCGCCGGACGGATGTTGGGATCGAAGGTGACGAGGACATCCTCGGGCAGTGCCTCCACGAGCGCGAGCACGCGGTCGGCGCCGGGGGGGCGCAGGGCTCCGATCGACCCGACGTGCACGGCGATGACGTCTGAGACGACCGGCGTCAGTGTGAAGTCCCACTCGAGGTCGAACTCGTAGGAGGCCGATCCGTCCGCACCGATGAGGGCGCGGGCGGACGATGTGCGCCGGTCTGCGGCATCCGTCCGCTCGATCCGCACACCGGCCGACGCGAGATGGCGGACGATGTCGTCCCCGTCCTCATCGTCGCCGAACTCGGTCGCGAAGACGGTCGGGATGCCGAGGCGCCCGAGTCCGAACGCCACGTTGAGCGGGCTTCCGCCGACGTGACGGGTGAGCTCACCGCCGCGATCGACGATGTCGATGAGCGACTCCCCGACGACCAGGATGGGGTGCCCATCCGCGGCGGACGCCGGAGCCGTGTCCGAAAGAGGGATCGAGGTCATACCGGCACGGGTTCCAGCCACGTGAGCGTGGAGCCGCCGCCCACGACGAGTGGCGCGAACGCCTCATTGAACCGGGCGCAGTGCGGCGACGCGAGATGCGCGTCGAACGCTTCCTCGTCCGCGTATTCCTCGTACACGAAGAACCGATCCGGCTCGTCGGCCAGACGGTGCGCATCGAAGCGCACATTGCCCGGCTCCGCTCGCACGTCCCGTCCGTACCCGGTGACGAGCGATGCGACCGCATCCCCGGCACCGGGCGTGGCCCGGAACTCGGCGTACAGGTACTTGCCGTCGCTCATGCCGTCCGAGCCCCCGTCATGATCCCGACCGCTTCGGTCATCGTGTGTGACGACGGGGTGATCGTCGCCGCCCGCTTGCCCAGACGCTGGATGTGGATCCGGTCGGCCACCTCGAACACGTGCGGCATGTTGTGGCTGATGAGGATGACAGGAACCCCGCGCTCGCGCAGGCGCTTGATGAGGTCGAGCACCTGGTTGGACTCGCGCACGCCCAGCGCCGCGGTCGGCTCGTCCAGGACGACGACCTTCGATCCGAATGCCGCCGCGCGCGCCACGGCGACCGCCTGACGCTGACCGCCTGACAGGTTCTCGATCGGCACGGTGACGTCCTGCAGGGTGGAGATGCCGAGCTCGGTCAGCTCTGCACGGGCGTTCTTGCGCATCGTCTTCGTGTCGAGCATGCGCAGCGTCGATCCGAGGAAACCGGGGCGTCGCAGCTCGCGGCCCAGATACATGTTGGCGGCGACATCCAGCGCCGGCGAGACCGCGAGAGACTGGTACACCGTCTCGATGCCCGCCTCCCGGGCGTCCTGCGGCCGGCGGAAGTGCACCGGCCGTCCGTCGAGGCGGATCTCGCCTTCATCGGGGATTTCCGCTCCGGTGAGGCACTTGATGAGCGTCGTCTTGCCGGCGCCGTTGTCGCCGATGATGGCGAGCACTTCGCCGGCGTACAGGTCGAGGCTGACCCCGTCCAGTCCGACGACGTGCCCGTAGGTCTTCACGAGCCGGCTCGCCGAGAGAACAGGCGTGCGGGTCTCGGTTGTCGTGTCGCTCACTAGCGCACCTTCCGAATCCACTGATCGATGGAGACCGCGACGATGACGAGGATGCCGACAGCCAGGGTCTGGTAGAGGACGTCGAGGCCTGCGAGGGCCAGGCCGTTGCGGAACACGCCGACGATGAGAGCTCCGAGGAGGGTGCCCCACACGTTGCCGCGACCGCCGAAGAGGCTCGTGCCACCGATGACGACGGCGGTGATGGCGTTGAGATTCGCGTCCACCGCCGCGTTCGGGCTCGACCCGAAGTCGCGGCCGATCTGGATCCAGGCGGCGAGGGCGACCACGGCGCCCGCGACCACGTAGACGCTCAGGAGGACGCGATTGACGCGGATGCCGGTGAGGCGTGCCGCCTCCTTGTCGTCGCCGACGGCGTACACGTGGCGTCCCCAGGCGGTTCGGGCGAGGACGAACGAGATGACGACGTAGAGCAGCAGCATCAGCAGCACGCCGAAAGTGATGTCGACGCCGAGATGGAATGTTGTTCCCGTCCAGGTGACGATGTCGGGCAGCTTGTCGCCCTGCACCGTCGCGCCGTTCGAGAGGAGCAGCGTCAGCGCGGTGAAGATGCTCAGTGTGCCGAGGGTGACGATGAACGGCGGCAGATTCAGCCGCGTGACGAGGAGCCCGTTGATGATGCCGGTGGCGAGGCCGGTCAGCAGACCGAGGAGGAGTGCGACGACTCCGGGCAGGCCCATGCCGGCGGCCGCGTTGCCGATGACGACGGAGCTCAGCACCATCGCAGCGCCGACCGACAGATCGATGCCGGCGGTGAGGATGACGAGAGTCTCGGCCACGCCGAGGGTGCCGATGACGGCGACCTGCTGCGTGATGAGCGACAGGTTGTTCGGCGCCAGGAAGCGCGGGTTGATCACGCCGAAGATGATCACGGAGATCACGAGTACGATCGCCGGGCTGATCGCCGGATAGCGGTACAGCACGGCGCGCACGCGCATCATGGGCGTCTGGCGGGCGAGGAACTCGTCGGCCAGGTGAAGCGACGAGGTCGGCGGGTTCGGAGGCGGCGGTGGCGTTACGGTCGCGGACATTCTGTTCTCCCGAGTTCTGATGGATAGGGATGCGGGGCGCCGGCGTCTGCGCCGGCGCCCCCTGGTGTCACTTGCCCCAGCAGGTGTTGGCCGCGTCAGCCGTGGTGATGCTGTCGAGTCCCGTCATAGGCTGGTCGGTCACGAGGCGCTGACCCGTGCTGAAGAAGTCGAGGCCGTTGCTCGTCCTCGGCTTCTCGCCGCCACGGGCGATCTTCGCGATGGCCTCCATGCCGAGCGCGGCCATCTTGGACGGGTACTGCTGAGCCGTCGCGCCGATGATGCCGTCCTTGACATAGCCGACACCGGTGCAGCCGCCGTCGATCGAGACGATGATGACGTCCTTCTCCTTGCCGGCTGCCTTCAGAGCCTGATAGGCACCGTAAGCGGCGGGCTCGTTGATCGTGTAGACGACGTTGATGTTCGGATTCTTCGACAGAAGGGTCTCCATGGCCGAGCGACCGCCGTCCTCGGCGCCCTGCGTGGGCTGGTGGCCGACGATTTCGTACTCACCGCCCTTGCCGCCGGTGTAGGAGCCCGTCTTCGCCTCCGAGCCGTTCTTGCTCTTGTCCGGAACCGTGATGCCCATGCCGGAGAGGAAACCCTGGTCGCGGTTGGTATCGACGGAGACGATCTGGTCGGAGAAGAGGTCGAGCATAGCGATCGTCGCCTTCTTGCCGTCGAGCTTGGCGGCGGTCCACTGGCCGATCTCCTTGCCCGCGGAGAAGTTGTCGGTGGCGAAGGTGATGTCGACGGTGTTGGCGGGGTCCGGAACGGTGTCGAGCGCGATCACGTAAAGGCCCGCTTTGCGCGCCTTCGCGATCTCGTTGTTGACCGCAGTGCCGTTGGGCGTGATGAGGATTCCCTTGTCGCCGCGGGAGATCGCGTTCTCAATGGCCTGAATCTGGCTGTCGGTGTCGCCGTCCTTCTTGCCAGCGGCAAGTGTGAGATCCACGTTCGCGGACTGGGCGTCTTTCTTGGCGGCGTCCTCCATGGAGACGAAGTAGGGGTTGGTCGTGGTCTTGACGATGAGCGTCACGCCGACCTTGTCGTTCGGCCCAGCGGTCGCGCCGCCGGTCGCGCCGGATGAACAGGCGGCGAGCGAGAGGGCTGCGACGGCGGCGAGGGACACGGCGGCGGTGAGCTTCACGCGGGGAGTCGTTCGAAGGGGCATCTTTGCTGTCCTTTGCAGGTGGTGTGTGTGACACCATGACAACGGTGTCAGCTGTATGTTTACCTCACCGGATGCACGAGCGCAAGGCCAAGATGGGGAAATCATGACATCGTTATCAAACCAACGCCTGCCCCGCGTGACGATCCGTGAGGTCGCGCAGCGCGCAGAGGTGGGCATCAAGACGGTGTCGCGCGTCGTGAACAACGAGCCGAACGTCGCACCCGCCACCGCCGCGCGCGTGCGTGCCGCGATCGAGGAGCTGCGCTGGGAGCCGGACGCCCATGCGTCGAACCTCCGGCGCACGACGACGCGTACCCGCTCCGTGGGACTCCTGCTCGGCAACGTGGCGAACCCGTTCTCCGCCACCATCCACCGCGCGATCGAGGACACCGCCGTCCATCGCGACGTCGCTGTCTTCGCGTCGAGCCTCGATGAGGAGCCGGAGCGTGAGATCGCCGCGGTCGAGGCATTCCTTCGCCGTAAGGTCGACGGCCTGATTCTCACGTGCATCGCGGAGAGCCAGGAGTATCTCGCCGACCTCGTCCCGCCGGAGATGCCGATCGTCTTCATCGACCGTGAGCCGGCCTCGTTCACCGGCGATACGGTGCATTCGGACAACTTCGGCGGCTCGCGGCTCGCGACCCGACATGTGCTCGGCTTCGGGCACCGCAGACTCGCGCTCCTCATCGACCGTCGCGAGATCTGGACGGCCCGGGAGCGCGAGCGCGGCTTCATCGCCGCGCTCGAAGAGTTCGGCGTCCCCTCCGACGCCGCCACGATCGTCGCCGATCTCTCCGACCGGGATGCGGCGGAGCGCGCCGTGACGCGGCTGCTCGGCATGCCGGATGCTCCGACGGCTATCGTCAGCGGCCAGAACCTCATCACCGTCGGAGCCGTGCACGCTCTGCGCCGGTTGGGCCGCCACCACGACATCGCGCTCATCGGCTTCGACGACCTCGAACTCGCCGATCTGCTCGAGCCGGGTATCAGCGTGGTCGCACAGCGCCCGCAGGAGATGGGGCAGGTTGCCGCCGCGCGGCTGTTCGCCTCCCTCGACGCCGGACAGCGGCTCGCACCGACATCGATCGTCGTCCCGGTCGACCTCATCCCGCGCGGCTCCGGCGAGATCAGACCGCACCGCTCGTAACTCCCGCACGAGTCCGGTGGTGGGGACTCACCCCGCATGCAGCACATCCAGGGGCGTGCCGGTATCCGGGGCAGCGACAACGCTGTCAGTGCGGCCCGCGAGCACTGCGTCTACCGAGCTCTGGCGCTGAGTGCTGACCACCGACGTTCGGCATCACGACGGCGAGCCATTGACGTCGCGTGGTTGCCGCGCGTACTCTCGCAGCTTGACATCGTTGTCAATGAGGAGAGGTCAGAAATGGGTTCAACCGTCCCCCGGCCGAGCAGGCGAGCGCGGCGCAACGCGGTCGCGGGCGCGGCGATCGCCGCAATGGCGAGCGCCCTGCTTGCGTTCACGGCCCCGGCGCACGCTTCGACGGCAACACCCCCGCCGGCGCCGCATACGGAGACCTACCGTCCGCAGTTCCACTTCACTCCACAGCACAACTGGATGAACGACCCGAACGGGCTCGTCTACTACAAGGGCGAGTACCACCTGTTCTTCCAGTACAACCCGACCGGCAACACGTGGGGAAACATGTCGTGGGGACACGCTGTGAGCAAGGACCTCGTCCACTGGACGGAGCTCCCGGTCGCCATCCCTCAGGACACCGAGGAGATGGTGTTCTCGGGCAGCGCGGTCGTCGACACGAATGACACGAGTGGCTTCGGAACGCCGGGGAACCCGGCCATCGTGGCCATCTACACCAGTCTGGACAAGGCAACGGGTCAGCAGAAACAGTCATTGGCGTACAGCACAGACGACGGCCGCACGTTCATCAAGTACGCAGGCAACCCCGTGCTCGACATCGGCTCATTCAACTTCCGCGACCCCAAGGTGTTCTGGTACGCGGCCGGGAACGAGTGGCTCATGGCAGCGGCGCTGTCCGACCAGCACAAGGTCACGTTCTACAGCTCAGCCGACCTGAAGCACTGGACTCACCTCAGCGACTTCGGACCCGCCAATGCCACGGGCGGCGCCTGGGAGTGCCCAGACCTCTTCCCGATCGCCGACCCGCAGAACCCCGGAAAGCAGAAGTGGGTTCTGGTCGTGAATGTCAACCCCGGGAGCATCGCCGGAGGCTCCGGCACCCAGTACTTCACGGGCGACTTCGACGGCACGACCTTCACCGCGGACGACACGCCCTATGTCCCGCCGACCGGGACATCTCTGGGCGACTTCGACGGGGCGACATGGGATGCCGGGTGGACCACCAGCGGGGCCGCGTTCGGCACCGGGCCGACACCCGGCAACGCTCCGGGTCAGGGCGGCGTGACGGGCTACATCGGGGCAGGGTTGGCCAACAGCTACAACGGGTTCGACGGAGCAACGGGCTCGCTGACCTCGTCCAACTTCACCATCGACCAGCCATACCTGAACTTCCTGGTCGGCGGCGGAAACCACCCCTACGTCCCCGGCTCGGTCGTGGGCAACGCGCTCCCCGCCGGAACGACGTTCGCCGACTTCGAAGGCCCCACATATGGCACCGGATGGACGACGACCGGCGACTTCGTCGGCACTGGTCCCGCCCCCGGAACCTGGCCAGGGCAGAATCAGGTGAGCGGATATGTCGGCAATCAGCTCGTGAACACCTTCATCAATGGCGATCAGTCTGAAGGCAGCATCACCTCCCCGGCGTTCACGATCTCCAGCAACTACATCAACCTCCTCGTGGGAGGCGGTCGCCATCCCTGGGGCGTATCCGACCCGACATCGGTGAACCTCGTCGTGGACGGCAAGGTCGTCGCAAGCGCCACCGGTCGGAACGATGAAGCGCTGGACTGGGCTGACTGGGATGTCAGCGCCTACACCGGGAAGTCTGCGACGATCCAGATCGTCGACCAGAACTCCGGAGGCTGGGGACACATCAATGTCGACCAGATCATGTTCTCCCCGCAGCCTTCCGCACCGCGTGCCGTCGACACATCCGTCCGGCTCATCGTCGACGGAAACGTCGTGCGCACCGCAACGGGTCCGAACAGCGAGTCCCTCGACTGGAACAGCTGGAACCTCAGCGACCTGCAGGGCAAGACCGCTCACATCGAGGTCGTCGACAACAACACGGGCGGCTGGGGACACATCCTCGCCGATCAGTTCAGCCTTGCCGGAGTCGCTGCGCAGTCGGTGATCCAACGCGCGCACTGGATCGACTTCGGGAAGGACGACTACGCAGCCGTCACCTACAACGACGCTCCCGGCGGCAAGCGGATCATGATCGGCTGGATGAACAACTGGGACTACGGCGGGTCCATCCCCACCTCCCCTTGGCGCAGCGCGATGACCATCCCGCGCGAGCTGTCCCTCGAGGACGTCGATGGTCAGGATGTTCTCGTGCAGAAGCCGGTCACCCAGCTCGACCAGCTGAAGACAGCGCCCTCGTCGCACGTTCAGAACCTGAGTCTGCCCAACCGCACCGCCACGCTCGACGCACGAGGCGACACCGCCGATATCGACGCGGTCCTGGCGCCCGGAACGGCAACCACGTTCGGCCTGAACGTGCGGGTAGGCAACGGACAGCAGACGTCCATCGGCTACGACACCACCACCGGGGAGGTCTATGTCGATCGGACGAAGTCAGGTGACGTCAGCTTCGACCCGTCCTTCGCCGCCGACACGCAGCGCGCGCCGCTGAAGCTGCAGGACGGCAAGCTTAAGCTGCACATCCTCGTCGACTGGTCCTCGGTCGAAGTGTTCGCGAACGACGGCAAGGTCCTGATCACCGATCAGATCTTCCCTGATCCCGCGAGCACCGGCATCAACGCGTTCGCCACGGGCGGTACGGCATCGCTCGTCTCCCTGACGGTGCATCAGATGTCCTCGACGTGGACGCGAAGCGGCGATGCCCGGTAACGGAAACTGCGCTCCGGCCCTCAACCCGCGCGGCTCCGGAGATCCGACCCGGGGCTGACGGCCCGGCATGAGGCGGGCCCGGTCGCATCACGGCCTGGCCCGTCTCATCCGATCACTCACATCCGAAGCGACCCGACGGACGTCTCGTTCACGCCGACGGCGTCGCCTCCCCATCGTCCACGGAGATGACGAGGTCGGCGAACGCGCGGCGGGCGCGGATGCGGCGCGCGTTCGGCTCATCGACGGAGGCGACCCAGTCCTCGGCGTCCGCGCGGGCCTTCCCGAACGCGACGTGCCGCTCGACGAGGCGCGAGCGCCGAACGTCCGAGGGCACGTCGGCATACCAGATCTCCGCCGCGACATCTCGCACGAGCGACCACGGTGCAGTGTCGTCGAGCAGGTAGTTCCCCTCGGTGACGATCAGCGCGCGGCCGGGCGGGATGACGCGGTCCGCGGCGATCGGCTGCTCGAGCGTGCGTTCGAACCCGGGAACATAGACGGGGTGAGATGGCTCCGCGAGAGCCCGCCGCAGCGCGGCGAGGTACCCCCATCCGTCGAACGTCTCGATCGCACCCTTCCGTTCGAGGAGTCCGAGCTCTGCAAGAGTGCGGTCGCCGAGATGGAAGCCATCCATCGGCAGCCACGCGACCGGGATGCCGCGAGCGCGCAGCGCATCCATCACGTCGAGCGCGAGCGTCGACTTGCCCGCCCCCGGCTCCCCGACGATGCCGAGGATCACGCGATCCGCCCGCGATGCGAGCGCCGCCGCGCGATCCGCAATCGCCGTATCCAGGTTTCGCACGCTCGAACTCTACGGCGCGCCCCGGGGGTACGGCTGCCGCATTTCCCGCTCCATCGCGCTCTCCGTGTGACGCGCATCCTGAAGCGATTCGCACACCTGCCCACGCGGCGATCGCGCGGGGATCGGCAACCCGCCGCGAAGGGAAGTCGCCTGTGACCGCCTGGCATGCAGCATAGCGGGATGCCATCGCGGCGTTGCCGACGCGCTTTGCGGTGGTGCAGTCGGCCACGCCGGGACCGAGACGAGGTTGCCTTTGGCCAGACGTCCGAACTGCTGGGAGACGGAGGGAATGGCGCCCTCCGCCTCGGTTGCCCACATGCCAGCTGCCTTACATCGCTGCGGATTGGATGCATGTTGCAGAGCAGCAGTAGCTCGCGCTCAACAGATCGGCGAGCTGGACGGCGCCCAAGTCAATGGGATTTGAGCGCATTCGTTCTTTCCCACGGCGTTCCTAAAAGGAGCGCTGATCCGGGATTTTTATGGCGGAGACGGAGGGATTTGAACTCTTCTGGAGAGTGATGAGTTCGATGCACTTCGCCGATACTGCGTTGATTTCACGCGGATTCAGCGGCGCGGAACGCCGCGTTCGATGAGGTTCTATCAGGGTCGCCCGAGCAGAATCCCGTGCGATCTTTCCCACTGCTTTCCCACGTTTTCCTGTGCTGCCACCCCACGTCGTGTCGCCGCTCGAACCGACGAACCGGTACCGACCCGGCGGGCGCAACCGCGTCCGCCGGGTCGGCCGCCATCAGACGACAGAAACGTCTTCCAGCCGGTCGAGCCGCATGGTTGCCGTCGCGCTGTGGGCGGCCATGCCCTCGGAATCCGAGATGACCTGCACGGCATGGGCCAGCTGCGGCGTCGCCTCCCGCGCGATGCGCTGATAGGTCAGCGGCTTGAGGAACCGCGACACCGACAGCCCTGCGCTGTGTTTGGCGCCACCGGCTGTGGGGAGCACGTGGTTGGTCCCGGCCATCCCCTTGTCGGAGTAAGCAACGGTGCTCCAGGGTCCGAGGAAGATCGACCCGTAGTTGCGGAGCCGGTCGTGGTACCAGGCGTCGTCCGCCGTGATCAGCTCAAGGTGCTCGGGAGCGAGGTCGTCCATCAGCTGCGCTGCGGTCTCGCGATCCTTGGCGACCGTGACGACGCCGTAGTCGCGCCACGCGGGGCCGGCGATCGGCTCGGTGGACAGAGTGCTGAGCTGGCGCTCCGCCGCCTCGACCACGGCCCGGCCGTGCGACTCCGAGGTCGTGACGAGGGCGGCAGGAGAGTTCGGGCCGTGCTCGGCCTGGCCGAGGAGGTCGGCCGCGACGATCTCGGGGTCGGCCGTCTCGTCTGAGAGGACGGCGACCTCGGAGGGACCGGCGAGCAGATCGATCGCGACAGTGCCGAAGAGCTGGCGCTTGGCCTCGGCGACGAACGCGTTGCCGGCCCCGACGAGCATGTCGATCGGCAGCTCACCCAACAGCCCGTAGGCCATGGCGGCGAGGGCCTGAACACCACCGAGGACGAACACCCGGTCGACGCCGGACAGGTGCGCGGCGTAGACGACGGCGTCGTTTGCGCCCCCGTGTGGCTGCGGCGGCGTGCACGCGATGACCGTCGGCACTCCGGCAGCTTTGGCGACGCCCACGGTCATGAAGGCGCTGGCGGTCAGCGGGAACCGCCCGGCGGGGAGGTAGGCGCCGACCCGCGACACCGGAATGTATCGCACGCCAGTGACCAGACCCGGGACGAGCTCGGTCTCGAAGTCGGTGAGGTGCGAGCGCTGCTCGGTCGCGAACAGTCGGGTCCGCTCGGAGCCGAGTTCGATCGCTGCGCGCAGGTCGGCGGGGAGGCGGGAGCCGCTCGAGGCGATCTGTGCGGCCGACAGCTCGATGTCGCCGCCCTGGTACTTGTCGAGGGCGCGTGCGTAGTCGAGCACTGCGTCGAGGCCGCGCCGCTGGATATCGAGGAGCATCGCCGACACCTTCTCGATGACGGCCGGATCGCGCTGCGCCGCGGGGGCGTCGATGAGTGGGGTCTTGAGATGACGGTACGAGCCGTCGAGGCTCTGGAGGAGGGCGGGGCTATAACGCATTCCTGCAGGCTAGATTGAAGCGAACATCCGGCACAAGGCCATTGGATCCGATGATTCCCATAGGGCTAGCCTGTAGTAATGACGATCGTTCAGCTCAAGGCGTTCCTCGCGGCCCTCAAGCTCGGTTCGTTCACCGCGGCGGCGACGGATCTGGACATCACCCAGGCCTCGGTGTCCGAGCTCATCGCGCGACTTGAGCGCGAACTCGACGCGCGTCTTTTCACACGAGGCGGTCGACGGCTGATCCCCACGGATGCCGCGCTCGCGCTTCGCGACCACGCCGAACATGCCGTCGCCGCGATCGACCACGGCATCGAGGCCGTCCGCGCGAACAACGCCCTCGAAGGCGGGACCTGCACATTCGGGGTGCTGCGCAACGCCGCCTACTACGACCTCTCCGATCTCGTGCAGCGATTCCACCGTCGACACCCGAAGGTCACCGTGCGGCTTGTCGGACTGAACTCGTCACTGGTCGCTGAGTCGATCGCTCAAGGCGAGATCGAGGCTGGGCTCGTGGTGCTGCCGATCGCAGCGAAGGGGCTGAAGATCAGACCCCTCTTCCGCGACGAAGTCCTCTACGCCACAACGAAGCGGTCGCCCTCCAAGGGCCCGGTGACGATCGACGAGGTCTCGCGGGCGAAGCTCGTCCTCTACGACGCGTATGCCGGCTGGAAGGACCCGACCCGCCGGCAGCTGCTGGAGCGCGCGCGGCTGCGCGGACTTCCCCTCGAGCCCGCGATCGAGGTGGAGCACGTCGAGACGGCGCTCAGCCTCGTGGCCACCGGAGCCGCAGACTCGATCGTCTCGCGCACTATCGCCGAGTCGGCATCCTTTCCGCCCGGTATTGACACGGCGCCGTTCGCCGAACCGCTCTACGACACGATCGCGCTCGTGCAACGGGAGGGCGCCGAGCTCTCCCCCGCCACCCGGAAGCTCGCCGATCTCGCCGAACGGACGCTGCTCGCCAAAGTCGGCGAGCATGCGGGACGCGCAGCGGTGTCGCAGCGCGTCGACGATCCTCAGTAGAGTTCGGGCCGCCGATCGGCGAACAGGTCGTTGTACGGCGGAAGCGACTTGTCGCCGGGCGCACGGAGGATGAGCTCTGCCACCGCCAGGTTGCCCAGGCCGGGGAGGGCGGCGACCCATCCGTCTTCGTCGATCACGGCGGTGCCGCTCGTCCAGGTCACGCCGCGCTCCTTACCATGGCGGTCGGCGATCACGGTCGCCAGGCGCGAGGACCGTGCCGCAGCCATCGCCTGGATCGTCTCGGGCGCGTGCTCACCGGCCGGCCGCGCCACCAGCGGCCAGTTGACCGGCAGCGCGAGCACCTCGGCTCCCGCGAGCGCGAGCCCGCGGGGGACCTCGGGGAACTCATTGTCGTAGCAGATCGCGACCCCGAGTCGGCCGATGGGGCTGTCGAACACCGCACCGGCGATGTCGCCCCGGAGGAAGAACTCGCCTTCGCTCCCCCACAGGTGCGACTTGCGGTAATCACCGAGACGATCGATTCCGGTCAGCACCGCCGCCGTGTTGTAGAGGTCGCTGCCATCGCGCTCCGCATATCCGACGACGGCGACGACACCGTCCGGTAGCACCGCCGAGATCTGGGCCCACATCGGGTCATCGCGGGTTACGGCGGCCGCGCGAGCCTCCGACGGGTCGGTGAAGACGTATCCGCTCGTCGCGAGCTCGGGAAGCACGATCAGCCGGGCGCCCTCTTCCACCGCCGCGCGGAGGGCGTCGCTGATGCGCTCCCCGTTGCCGGCGACGTCCCCGAGTTCGACCTCGGGAGACGCCGCCGCAACGCGGAGCGAACGGGGAGCCTGGGCAGGCTGCATGGTTCGAGCCTATGAGGTCGTGCTCAGTCGTCCTCGGTCGCCGTGATCATCACACCGACGGGTGCCAGATATCCGTTCGGGTCGATCATCCAATCGGCGTCACGCGCTGCGCTGACGACCTCGGGAGCCCACTCCAGGTACACGCGGTCGTCGCCGCCGTTGATGACGAGCAGCTCACCGGCCTCGGCATCCCCCGTGTCGATGCAGCGGAATGCGCGCCAGGCACCCTGCGGGATCGACAGGGAGTCGGCGGGGCCGAGCTCGACGGTGGTGTCCATGTCGCCGTTGAGCGTGACGGCCCAACGGCCGGTCTTCACGAGGATCGCCTGAGTGCGGTCATGGCGGTGCCGCAGCATCCCCTCGTCGCGAGCGGCGCGCACCCAGGCGAGGTTGAAGGAGTGCGGTTCGTGGATGTTCGGAACCTGTCGGCGGTCCTCGGTCATGCCGTAGCCGATGGCGAGGCTCAGTTCCGCGGCGCCTCCCGGAAGGCTCGCGCAGAGCAGCGCGTTCTTGCTGTAGGCGCGGTCGCTGGGCCTGATGACGCGGGAGCGCATCTGTTCCGGGGTATACGTGGTGAGGTCGTCGATGTACTTCTGCTTCATCGGCGTGATCAGCGGCACATCGTCGGGCACCACATCTCCGGCGACGGTGTCGATCAGCCGGTTGTCCGCCGTCAGGTGCAGGCCATACGACTCCGCCTCCTTGAGGACGGAGGGACCCCAGATGATGCCGCCTGTGTTGTCGCGGCCGAGCACGGTGAACAGCAGCCCGTCGTCGGGTCCCTCGTTGGTGAACCCGCGGAAGATCCAGGTCGGGATCGAGACGATGTCGCCGTCGGTGCTGACGTACTCGCCCTGCTTGCCGTCCACGCCCCAGCGCAGCCGGAACTCGCCGCCCAGGTTGATGAAGACCTCGGCGGTGAAGTGGAGGTGCAGATTGTTCGAGATGCCGTTCGGCATCCCGGCCGCGCCCGTGTTGAAACCGTGGTTCTCGGTGAGGTTCACGTACTGGTTCGCGTTCTGGGAGACCCCGGCGCCGATGAAGGCGTAGTTCTCCTTCTGATCGGAGCCCGGGGTGCGGCAGTCGATGAAGGCCGCGTTGCAGGCGACCCAGTCGGTCTTGCGGATGGTCCTGCGCTGGAGCTCCGTCGTATCCACGATCACGTCGGTCATGTCGTACTTCTTCTTCCTGGTTGTGGTGTTGTGTCGGGCGCCCGCGCGCCGCTGGTCAGTAGATGTTGGTGAGTGCCACAGGCTCATCGCCGCGCATGCCGGCGATCTGGGCGCGCAACGCGATGTCGTCCCAGATGCGCACCTCCTTCACGAGCGCACCGTTGTGGAACGTGAACTGCGAGATGCCGAGAACGTCGACGGATGAACTCGTCAGCGGACCGTAGTTGGCCTTGCCGATGTAGTCGCCGGTGAACTTCCAGGTGACGGCGACGCGCAGTCCCGCGTACCGGACGTCGTAGTTGGTCTGGATGTCGCGGACCTGGAACTGTCCCGCCGGGAACGACTCGAGGAACCTCAGCAGCGCACGCCGATACCCCTCGGGACGGAGGATGACGCGGTTGCCCACCGTCAGCAGGACGAGGTCGCGGTGGAAGAAGGACTCGACCTTCTGCAGGTCGCGTTCGTTCCACACGGTCTGGATCATCTCCAGCACGGTCTCGACTTCCGAGCGGTAGTTGTCGGGCCGAGGTCCCGAGTCGCCCTTCGCGATCGGATCGACCGGCGCCGGCTCGGTCCACGAACCCGTGTAGCCACGGAACGCCGGTGCCTGTGCACGCGCCAGCTCGTCGAGGTCCTCTCCATGCAGGAGTGCTCCGGCGAGCGTGTCGCGGACGACCCACTCCTCCACCATGCGCCCACGCCGATACAGGCAGTTGGCGATCGTCCGGCTGTACTCGAGCGTGAGAAGGTCGCTCGAGAGCACGAGGTGGGAGCTCAGAAAGGCGTCGTCGCCGCGCGCCTCCCAGATGACGTCCTCCGCCTGGCCCGTGCGATCCGGGGTTGCCGAGATCCGCATGAGTGAGCCTTCGATGACCTCGTCGCGGGTGGTAGACGTGCCGTAGGCGCCGTGCACGACGGAGTCCGGCTCGTAGTTCTCCCGGATAAAGGAGATGGACCGTTCGACCCAGATGAGGTCCGTGACCTCGCGAATGAAGTCGTCGGGGTCGGTGTACGGCTGGTAGGCAACCGGATCGAGGGACACGTGCACACTCCTTGGCTCTTGCCGCGGTGCCTCCGTCTGCACCCGGCAGGTGTCGATGAACGTCAGTGTATGCGTATGCACAACACGAAGGCAAGGCCTCGCGGAAGGCGGTGCGGAGGCCGTCAGCGCGCGGCGGGGGCCGCCAAGGTGCCGCGCTCGACGAACGACGTCTCGAACTGGATGTGCGAGATCGGGGCATCCGGCTGCTCGATGCGGCGCGTGATCAGACCGGCAGCGGCGCTCGCCATCCCGACGAGGTCGTACGCGATCGTGGTCAGTTCGAGGATCGGCCATGAGGCGGGCGGAAGGTCGTCGAACCCGATGATGGAGATCCCGTCGGGGACCGGGACGCCTGCGCCACGAGCCGCGTTGAGCGCGCCGTACGCGACGACGTCGTTGCCGCAGAAGATCACCGTCGGCGGGTGGGGCAGTGCGAGCAGCGATGCGGTCGACAGTGCACCCGATTCGGTGTCGAACGGCCCGCGGCGAACATAGTCGGGCTCGAGGGCGAGCCCGTGCTCGGCCAGCGCCGTGCGGAGGGCGACCTCGCGGCCCTGCGCGGTGCTCGTGTTGCTCGGACCGAGGATCGCTCCGATGCGGCGGTGCCCGAGGTCGACCGCTCGGGTAACGGCGGCGGTCAGCCCATTGACGGGCGAGACGACCGTCGAGTCGGCGTCTACGGCGGCGGCCGTGCGGTTGAAGTAGACGAAGGGGACCCCTCGATCGTGCAGCCGCAGCGGCGCGACGGACTCGGCCGTCGTGGTCGCGAGGATCACCCCGTCCAGGCCGTTGGCGATCAGCCGGTCCGCGATGGTCTCGCTGTCGGCGGACTCGGTGTGCAGCAGCAACTGGTATCCGAGCCGCTCGAGTTCACGGTGCGTCGGGGCGATGATGTGCGAGTAGAACTGGTTGTCGAGGTCCGTCACCAGGAGCCCGATCCGCCGGGTGCGACCGGACGACAGCGCCCGACCGGCCTCGATCGGCACGTAGCCGAGCTGATTCACGGCCTCGCGCACCCGATGCTTCGTGGCTTCGGACACCCGTGGGTCGTCGCGCAATGCTCTCGAGACGGTCGGCTGAGAGACGCCGGCCAAACGGGCGACGTCGTGACTGGTCACCGCCATGAACGCTCCCCCGGCTCGGCTTAGAACCCTTAGACAACCTTGACCCGCCGTACATACGCAAGCATAATATGAGCATACGTATGCACCGAGAGGACCACCCGCACATGCCCCTGTACCTGAAGAGCGCGCCGACGAAGTCGTTCACCGACACGGCTCAGGCCGATGTCGCCGAGAGCGTGCGAACGGTGATCGACGAGATCCGCCATGGCGGCGACGCAGCCGTCCGGAAGTACGCGGAGCAGTTCGACAAATGGTCGGCCGACTCGTTCCGGCTGGACGACGCGCAGATCGCCGAGATCATGGCCGGGCTCGATCCGCAGGTCATCGAAGACATCGAATTCGTGCAGCACCAGGTGCGCACCTTCGCGCAGGCCCAGCGCGACTCCCTGGTCGACATCGAGGTCGAGACCCTCCCCGGCGTGCGCCTGGGCCAGAAGCACGTCCCGGTCCAGGCCGCCGGCGCGTACATCCCCGGAGGGAAGTACCCCCTGACGGCGTCGGCGCACATGACGATCATCACCGCCAAGGTCGCCGGTGTCCCCCGCGTGGTCGCGTGCACGCCGCCGATCCGCGGGGAGATCCCCGCCGCGACCGTCGCCGCCATGAAGCTGGCCGGTGCGGACGAGATCTACATCCTCGGCGGCATCCAGGCTGTCACCGCGATGGCCGTCGGCACCGAGACGATCGCGCCGGTCAACATGATCGCCGGCCCGGGCAACGCGTATGTCGCCGAGGCGAAGCGTCAGCTGTTCGGCGAGGTCGGCATCGACCTGTTCGCCGGCCCCACCGAGATCCTGATCATCGCGGACGACGACGCCGACCCGTTCCTCACCGCTGTCGATCTGCTCTCCCAGGCCGAGCACGGCCCCGAGTCACCCGCCGTCCTGATCACGACCTCCAAGGCCCTCGGCGAGAAGGTCATCGAGCACATCGACCGGCTGCTTCCGGGGATGTCGACGAAGGACTACGCGGGGCCTGCCTGGCGCGACTGGGGACAGGTCATCGTCGTGGACGACATCGACGAGGCCTACGCCCTGGCCGACACGTTCGCGTTCGAGCACGTACAGGTCTTCACAGCGCAGCCGCGCGAAGCGCTGGAGAAGATGCACGACTACGGCGCCCTCTTCCTCGGCGAGAACACCTGCGTCTCCTACGGCGACAAGGTGATCGGCACGAACCACGTGCTGCCGACGCTGGGCGCCGCCCGGTACACCGGCGGATTGTGGGTCGGCAAGTACCTGCGCACCGTGACGTACCAGGAGATCCTCGAGCCCTCCTCGTCCGCTCAGCTGGGTGAGGTGTGCGGTCGTGCAGCGCGAGTGGAACTCTTCGAGGGCCACGCCCGCTCGGGCGATGCCCGGGTGTGGCGGCACGCCGGCCGTTCCTTCGGCTGGATCGAGGACGCCGTCGGCGCAGGAGCCGGCGCTCGATGACCGATCTCACCGGCCGCACCGCCCTGATCACGGGCGGCGGAAGCGGCCTCGGCGCGGCGATCACCGCGGCCCTGCATGACGCGGGGGCGGCGGTCGTCCTCGTCGGCCGCGACGAGTCGAAGCTGGCCGCCGTCGCCGACCGGCTCGGAGAGCGCGCACGATGGGAGGTCTGCGACGTGGCGGACCCCGCATCCATCGACGCACTGGCGACCGCCCTCGCATCCACCGAGGTGTCTATCCTTGTCAACAACGCGGGCGTTCCGGGACCCGTCGCTGCGCTCACGGACATCACGGTCGACGAGTGGGACGAGGTCTTCGATGTCAACGTGCGGGGCACATTCCTGATATGTCGCGCGTTCCTTCCCGCGATGACCGCGCGGGGATCAGGAGACGTCATCAACGTGGCATCCGTGTCGGGCAAACGGCCGCTCGCTCACCGCACGCCGTACGCCGCCTCCAAGATGGCGGTCATCGGCCTCACCTCCACGCTGGCGTTCGAAGTCGGGCCGCTGGGCGTGTCGGTGAACACGCTGTCCCCCGGCCCGGTCTCGGGCCCGCGCATGGCGCGCAACTTCCGGCTCGAGGCGGAGCGCTCGGGAAGCACGATCGAGGATGCCGAGCACGCCTTCGTCTCCCGCGCGGCGCTCGGCCGCATGGTCACCGAGGAAGAGGTCGGACTCGCGGTCGTTGCGATGCTCGGGATGCCCGGGCTGTGCGGCGCCGACATCGACCTCTCCGCCGGGATGATCGCATGAGCGCGTCGCTGCGTGCCCGGGCGAGATCAGGCGACCGTCTCCTCGGTGTGCTGCTGCGCATGCCCGCCGAAGAACTTGTGGAGATGGCGGCCGTGGCGGGATACGACTTCATCCTCATGGACTGCGAGCACGGCCCGGCCGACGTCGTCGCCCTGCGACAGCACATGGCGCTCGCCGAGGCGCACGGGGTGCCCGTGCTGGTGCGCGTCGGTGAGGGCGACGACGCGGCCATCCTGCGGGTGCTCGATCAGGGGGCGCAAGGGGTGGTGGTCCCGCACCTCGACTCGGATGAGGACGCCCGCCGCGCGGTCGCCGCCGCGCACTATCCCCCGGTAGGACATCGCGGATTCGCGACCTACAGCCGGGCCGGCCGATTCGGCACGCGGGATGCCGCGGAGCACCGTGACTGGTTCCTCCAGAACACGCTGGTGATCGGCATGATCGAGTCGCCCCTCGGGGTCTCTGCCGCGTCGGCGATCATCGCGACGCCCGCGCTGGACGGGATCATGGTCGGGCCGTCCGATCTGGCAGCGTCATCCGGTCCCGATGATCCGCCGCCCGCCGTCGCAACCGGGCAGGTGCACGTCGAGCTCGCCCGGGCGGGGTCGCTGCGGATGGACATCGTCGGTTCTCCCGAGGCCGCCGCCCGCGCGTTCGCCGACGGCGCCGGTATCGTGGTCTACAACCTCGCGCACGTCCTCATGGCGCATCTGCGCTCTGCGCTCGACGCACGGTCCTGACCGCTGCGGCGGTCAGCGGTCGAGCCGGCTGCGCCAGGCGCCCACCACCTCACCGAACGCCTCGGGCTGTTCGAGCGGGAGCAGGTGGCCACCGTCCAGCGTGACCAGTTCCGCGCCCGGGATGGCATCGGCGATCTCGGTGTGAAACGAGGGCGGACAGATGGCGTCCTGCGCGCCCGAGACCACGAGGGTCGGCGCAGTCACGGCCGGCAGCTGAGGCAGCAGATCCACGCGCGTGCCCTGCAGGCGCAGCTGCATGTGCAGCACCTCGGCGCCGGTCTCCTCGCCCATCGCCAGCGTCCGCGCCACGAGGTCCGGGCGCACGGCCGAGGCCGAGAGAAGCATCGGCAGAAGGCCGCCCTGCAGGTCGACAGGTGAGACACCCGCGTCGAGCTGTCGGAGCCAGTCGTCCCACCCTGCCCGCTGCGCCGCGGTGGGCGCCTTCGCGTTCGTCGAGACGAGGAAGAGCCCGGCCACGCGCTCCGGAGCTCGGAGGATCATCGCCATGGCGACGATCGCTCCGAGCGAGAGCCCCCCGAGCAGGAACCGGTCCGGCAGCGATTCGAGCAGCCGCTCGACCTGGGCATCCATCGCTGGCACGTCCAGGACGGGAGTCACCGCGTCGTCGAAGCCGCATCCGGTCCAGAGATCGGCCGTGCAGTTCATCCCCGACAGCAGGACCAGCGGTGTCACCTCAGCCCTTCACCGCTCCGTCGCTGAGTCCGGCGACCAGATACTTCTGCGCGATGAACGCGATCAGGATGACCGGGACCGTCAGCAGCATGGATGCGGCGCCCGCCTGCTGGAGCATCGGCAGCGTCTGGCCGAGCTGGGTCGCAATGAACACGGGCACGGTCTTCGACCCGGTGTCGGTCAGGACGAGCGCTGTCAGGTACTCCTGGAACGCGAAGAGGAACACGAAGATCCCCGCGGTCAGGATGCCGGGGCCCATGAGCGGGATCATCACGCGCCGCAGCATCCCGATGCGTGTGCAGCCGTCGATCATCGCGGCCTCGTCGAGGTCGGGCGGAATCTCGGCGAAGAAGTTCCGCAGCAGCCAGATCGTGAACGGCTGGTTGATCGCGACCAGCGCCAGAGCGAGCGCGAAGGTGGTGTCGTAGATCCCCAGGGCGCGGCTGATGTCGTACATCGGCAGCACCACAGCGAAACGCGGCAGGGCACGGAAGATGAGGGCGAGCACGAGCAGGATCGCCGAGACGTAGCTCGGGAATCGCGACAGCGCGTACGCCGCGGGGATGCCGATGATCAGGGCGAGGATCGTCGAGATCACGGCGACCGCCAGCGTGTTCACCAGGTAGTCCGCGAAATACGTCGTCTCCCAGAGGTCGACGAAGGCCTGGAGCGTGGGCTGGTACCCCCACAGCACCGGCGGATTCGCGAAGGCGACGTCGGTCGGCTTCGTCACCGAGAGCGCCATCCAGATGAACGGTGCGAGCACCAGCACGCAGAGCAGGGCGAGCAGGATGCCGACCCAGAGAGGTGCACGCTTCGTGCGCCGTCTGCGCTTCGCCGGCGCGTCGCGTTCTCCGGTGGTGAGGGCGCGGGTGGACAGATCAACGGTCTCGAGCATCAGCGTGCCACCTTTGCTTCCTTGAAGATGCCTCGGATGAACGGCGTGAGCATGACGAGGATCAGGAGGATCGTGAGCACGTTGACCGCGCTGCCGAGGCCCAGCTGCTGAGCCCCGTTGGCGAACGCCACTGAGTAGACGTACAGCATGATCGATTCGTTTCCGATGGCCTGAGCCTGCGGCGACAGCGGGATCAGGCTGTCGAAGATGCGCAGGACATCCATGATCGTGATGAGCGTCACGAACCCGAGTACGCCGCGGATCGTCGGGATGATGATGTTCCAGTGGGTCTGGATCGCGCTCGCGCCGTCGATCCTCGCGGCCTCTCTCAGCTCGGCCGGAACACCCTGAAGGCCCGCCAGGATGATCAGCATGGCGAACGGCAGCATCTGCCAGACGGTGTTGGCGATGATGAGGATCGCATTCGGAACCGGGTCCGTGAACCAGAGCACCTTGGGCCCGCCGAAGAACGCGATCACGTGATTGACCACGCCGCCGAAGTTGTCGTCGAAGAGCCAGGAGAAGGCGACGGCGCCGACCAGCTGCGGCAGGACGTACGAGATCAGCAGGATGCCGAGCACGACGGGCCTCGAGACCGTCAGCATGTTGACCCCGGTCGCGACCAGGTAACCGAGAACGAGCAGGATCGCGACCGAGATCACCGTGATGATTACGGTGAAGAGCACCGCACGACCGAAGCGCGGGTCTGTCAGGGCCGCGGTGAAGTTGCTCAGGCCGACGAAGGTTCCGGGCGTGCCGTAATGCACGTTCTGGAGACTCCACTGGATGGTGCGGATCAGCGGCAGGACCAGGAGTCCGCCCATCACCAGCACGCTCGGCCCGATCAGCAGCCAGAATTCGCGTGGCTTCACGCCTTGTCCTCCCTCTCAACGGCTGTGGCCCAGAGCGTGCCCTGGGCCACAGCCATCACTTGCCTGTCGTGGAGACCTCAGCCGGCGATCTTCTCGCCGGCCGCCTGCATCTGCGTCATCCCGTCCTCGACCGAGAGCTTGCCGGTCAGCACCTGGACGAGGATCGGCTGGATCGCGTTCGTGACATCGGCGAGGATCGGCGACACGACCGGAGGCATGGCGCCGGCGATCGAGTCGTTGGCGGCCTGCCCGTACGGCGAGTTCTTGGTGGTGACCATGCCCTCACGAGCGGGGTAGGCGGCGGGGACCGACGCCTTCGAGGCGCGCTCGTTGACAGCGGCGGACATCATGCTGAAGAGCATGTCGTGGTTGAGCTTCGTGTTGAACGGGATCGACCATCCGTCGATGGAGGTGCGGTCGTAGAGGTACTTGGCATCCCCAGTCGCCTTCGGCGGCGCGGCGAAACCGAAGTCCTTGGACAGCTTGCTGTTCGTCGACAGAGTCAGGTCGTTCATGCGGCCCGAGAACATGATCGCCATCGCGGCCGTGCCGTTGTAGAGCTGCTGCTGCACCTTCGGCTGGTCGAACGTGGTGACCTGCGGGTCCATGTACGGGACCAGCGCACGCATCGACTCGAGCGCCTGCTTGGCCTGCGGCGTGTCGAGCGTGACCTTTCCGTCGGCCGTGACGAAGTCCTGGCCGAGCGAGTTCATGGTCGCCTCGAAGCTCGTCGTGATGTCGCCCGTGGCGAGCCACGGCAGGGCGATCGGGTGGTCCATCAGCTTCGCCGCTGTGATGGCCTTGGCCGCGCTGATCATGTCATCGAACGTCTTGGGCACGGGGAGATTGAGCTTTTTGAAGATGTCCTCGCGGTACGCCATGACGAACATCTGCCCCTGCATCGGGATGGCGTACAGGTGCCCGTCGTAGGTCATCGCCTTGCGCATCGACTCGCTGAGGGAGCCGAGGTCGTACTTGTCCTTGTACTTGGCGTAGAGGTCATCGAGGGCCACGAGCTTCTTGTCCGTCGCGAGGCTCGGGATGACGAAGCCGTACGTCTCGATGATGTCGTAGCTGCCGGTGTCGCCGGACAGGGTCGCCGTGGTCTTGGTCACCTGGCCGCCGAAGTCGATCGGGTCGTGCTTGACCGTGACCTTCCCCTTGCTGCAGCTGGAGACCATGGTGTTGGTGAAGGGGTCGATCGCGGACGAGTTGTACGCCAGGACATTGACGGTCGTGGCGTTCGAAGGAGCTGTGTAGTCGCAGACGACTTTCGTCGCGTTGGCGTTCCCGGTGCGGCTGCCAGCGCTGCACCCGGCGAGGACGAGCAGGCCGGCCACGATGCCGGCCGTGAGGGCGAGGCCCCGGAGCTTCTTGGTAGACATGAGGCGAGCGTATACGTATGCACCCTGGTAAGGGAAGCCTTACTCCAGATATTGAACAGACATCCGATCGCATCGGTCTGCGGGACGTCGACGTCGCGACTGCATGTCGCCACGACTTACCGGCCACTTCAGGCGCAATGCCCTTCGATGAACCATGGCTCGGGGATTTCGTGCCCACTCAATCCCTGACCAGCTGCTCGCCGGCCTCGACATCCTCCCCGCTAGCAGACTGCCAACCTGAGGTGCTCACGCCCTCAACCCGCGCGGCTCCGGAGATCCGACCCGGGGCTGACGGCCCGGCATGAGGCGGGCCCGGTCGAATCACGGCCTGGCCCGTCTCATCCGATCACTCACATCCGAAGCGACCCGACGGACGTCTCGTTCACGCCGACGGCGTCGCCTCCTCACCGTCCACGGAGATGACGAGGTCGGCGAACGCGCGGCGGGCGCGGATGCGGCGCGCGTTCGGCTCATCGACGGAGGCTACCCAGTCCTCGGCGTCCGCGCGGGCCTTCCCGAACGCGACGTGCCGCTCGACCAGGCGCGAGCGCCGAACGTCCGAGGGTACGTCGGCATACCAGATCTCCGCCGCGACATCTCGCACGAGCGACCAGGGTGCAGTGTCGTCGAGCAGGTAGTTCCCCTCGGTGACGATCAGCGCGCGGCCGGGCGGGATGACGCGGTCCGCGGCGATCGGCTGCTCGAGCGTGCGTTCGAACCCGGGAACATAGACGGGGTGAGATGGCTCCGCGAGAGCCCGCCGCAGCGCGGCGAGGTACCCCCATCCGTCGAACGTCTCGATCGCACCCTTCCGTTCGAGGAGTCCGAGCTCTGCAAGAGTGCGGTCGCCGAGATGGAAGCCATCCATCGGCAGCCACGCGACCGGGATGCCGCGAGCGCGCAGCGCATCCATCACGTCGAGCGCGAGCGTCGACTTGCCCGCTCCCGGCTCCCCTACGATGCCGAGGATCACGCGATCCGCCCGCGCTGCGAGCGCCGCCGCGCGATCCGCAATCGCCGTATCCAGGCTTGGCACGCTCGAACTCTACGGCGCGCCCGGGTACGGCTGCCGCATTTCCCGCTCCATCGCGCTCTCCGCGTGACGCGCATCCTGAAGCGATTCGCACACCTGCCCACGCGGCGATCGCGCGGGGATCGGCAACCCGCCGCGAAGGGAAGTCGCCTGTGACCGCCTGGCATGCAGCATAGCGGGATGCCATCGCGGCGTTGCCGACGCGCTTTGCGGTGGTGCAGTCGGCCACGCCGGGACCGAGACGAGGTTGCCTTTGGCCAGACGTCCGAACTGCTGGGAGACGGAGGGAATGGCGCCCTCCGCCTCGGTTACCCACATGCCAGCTGCCTTACATCGCTGCGGATTGGATGCATGTTGCAGAGCAGCAGTAGCTCGCGCTCAACAGATCGGCGAGCTGGACGGCGCCCAAGTCAATGGGATTTGAGCGCATTCGTTCTTTCCCAGTTCTTGCCCACGGCGTTCGCAAAAGGAGCGCTGATCAGGGATTTTTATGGCGGAGACGGAGGGATTTGAACCCTCGGTCCCCTTACGGGGCTCCACCTTAGCAGGGCGTCGATTGGCCCACCGGAGCCGACACTGCGGGCTCCACATACTCGCTGAGCACTCCATACACGGCGACCACAAGGCGGGCCGGTTCGCGCTGAGTCCGCTTGACGACGAGGCGTTCAGTTATCCCTCCGGCGCATCCCCATCTCCGGACTCAAGCTCAGAGCCCACGTCTTCGGCGAAGGACCGCACGACTTCTTCGAGCAGCCGGAGGAACCACCGCCGCGCAGCCGTGGGGTGCAGTGCTGGGTTGGCGAAGAGGCGGACCTGGAAGTCCTCCAGGAGGTGGTTGACCGGGCGGGAGCTCAAGGGCCAGCGTTTCTCGAAAACGGCCGCGACGCGACTGGGCACAATCGCCGCGCTCTGGGAGCGGACGAGCGTCTCAGGAAGCGTCGAGAGGTGGTGTACCCGCAACGCGGACGCCGGCACCACGCTTGCGGCCTCGAGAGTTCGACCCACCCGATCATGGCCGGACGACGTATCGATGAGCGCCAATCGGAGGGTGGCGAACTCGGACGGCACCACCGGTGTCCCGATGAGGTCTTTCGGCCACGCCGCTACGCACACGTAGCTCTCCGTGAACAGATCGACCGTCGGCGTGCGACCAGTGGGAGGAGCGCTGCTGATCGCGGCGTCCACTTCGCCGCTGGAAATCCATCGGTCAACCGCGTCGATATCAACGGGTACGACGTCAAGGCTGACGGCCGGGGCATCGGTGGACAACCTTTCCATGAGCGAGGGCAGGTAGGAGAACTCGCCCATATCGGTGAGAGCGATGCGAAAACGTGTACGGGCGGTTGCAGGGTCGAAGTCGCGCCCGGCGACGACATCGTCGATCGCATCGATGGCGGAGCGGGCCACGGCGTAGAGCTGCTCCGCCCGCGCGGTGGGAGCCATGCCCTGCGCCGAGCGGACGAAGAGCGCGTCGCCAAGATCCTGACGCAACCGCCCGAGGGCGTAGCTCACGGAGGGTTGAGTCACGTTGAGCAGGGCTGCTGCGAGGGTGAGGCTGCGACGCTCGTAGATCGCGACGAAGGTGCGCAGCAAATCCAGGTCCACAGTCGCCAAGAGGGACCTCCTTCGCGTCGGAGCACCCGAGGTGCCGCTCATAGAGGGATTCTATTCCTGACATCTGAACCCTCGTCTGGACACTATTAACATCGAGATATTGAATCGAATCAGCCCGAAGGCGGGTGCGAAGGGATTGTGCGATGACGCAGCAGTGGACCCCGAGACGTATCGCGGTGCTGGGCGCTTCCGGCCTGACCGGCTCGGGACTCGCCCACCAGCTGTCGCTCAGCCCTGACTTCGACGAGATCCTCCTGCTGGATCTGAAGGACAGCCTTCTGCAGGCGCACGCGATTGATATGCGCGAGGCGCAGATCGTGACGGGGAGTACTCACGCAGCGCTGCAAGTGATCCCGATGGAGCGGGCCGCCGAGCAGCGGCCGGTGGATCTGGTCGTGGTCGCCGCGTCACTGCCTGAGACCCCGGATGGCAGCCGAGAGGCATTCCTCGATGCCAATCTCGGCGTGTTCCGCGCTTTGGTGCCGACAATCAACGCCCTTGCCGGGGACGACGCCCTCGTGATGATCCTGACCAACCCTACCGACGTGCTCGCGACCTGCCTGGCGCGCATGAGTGGCCTCGCCCCCTCACGCATCTTCGGGTACTGCTTGAACGACAGCGTGCGCCTCGTCGCGGCTGTCGCGCGCGAATTGCAGGTGTCACCCGCC
This sequence comes from Microbacterium rhizosphaerae, assembly GCF_034120055.1. NCBI lineage: Bacteria > Bacillati > Actinomycetota > Actinomycetes > Micrococcales > Microbacteriaceae > Microbacterium > Microbacterium rhizosphaerae. The sequence continues at coordinate 3,786,017 of NZ_CP139368.1, forward strand.
AGGGTCCGGGCACTTGTCGTCGGCGAGCACGGCGACGGGCAGGTACCCGTGTGGAGCGGGATCGAGGTCGACGGCTCGCCGGTCCACCTCGCTGACGACCAGCGAGCTCGAATCGACGCGGACGCACGAGGCTGGTTTCGACGCTGGTCCGACCTGCGTCCCGGAAGGAGCTCCGGCTGGACGACGCCAGTGGGCTCGGCGCGCACGATTACCGGGCTCATGTCCGGAGAGCCGATGCCGGTTGCTGCATGGTACGAGGACGGCGTGAGCGAGGGCTCTCACACGACGCTTCTCGCAGTCGTGCGCGACGGATCGGTCGTGCCGATAGCGCTGGACTACTTGGACGACGCCGAACGCTCGGCTCTTGACGAGGCCTCGGCTGCGATCGCCGAGAAGGCACGCCGCACAGATGCACTCGCGCGCTCCGGCGCAGAAAGGAACTGACCGATGACGTTCTTCGACCCGCAGACCTGGGATGGCCGTTACTTCAATGGCTCATGGATGCCGGCATCCAGCACCTTCCCCGTCGTCTCACCCTCCACCGGCGAAACGCTCGGCAGCGTCGCGAGCGCCACCGCCGACGATCTTGCCGCAACGGTCGAGCGGGCGCGCCTCGCACAGGTGGCGTGGGCCGCGAGTCCTGCCGAGGAGCGTGCGGCCGTGCTTCGACGCGCCGCCGCCCTCCTCGAGGAGAACACGGGCGTGCTCGCACAATGGCTCAGTGATGAAGCCGGTTCATCACAGGGCAAGGCGCTCTTCGAGGCCGGCCTGGTGGCGAACGAGTTCCATCTCGCCGCCGCTACCGCGCTCATGCCGTACGGTCAGCTGCTGCGATCGGCGCGCCCGCGGCTAAGCCTGAGCCGACGCCGGCCGGTCGGTGTCGTGGGCGTGATCTCGCCATTCAATTTCCCTGGCATCCTCTCCGCCCGGTCCATCGCGCCGGCTCTCGCTCTCGGCAACGCCGTCGTGCTGAAGCCCGACCCACGCACCAGCGTGAGCGGCGGACTGTTCTTCGCTGCCGTCCTCGAAGAAGCGGGCGTTCCCGCCGGCGTGTTCTCGGTGATCCCCGGCGGGGTCGAAGTGGGCTCGGCCCTCGTCGATCACCCGGACGTGCCGGTCATCTCGTTCACGGGATCGACCGAGGCCGGGCGGATCATCGGTGCACGAGCGGGGCAGCTGCTCAAGCGGGCGCACCTGGAACTCGGCGGCAACAACGCACTCGTCGTCCTCGGTGACGTCGACCTGGCAGCCGCGGCATCCGCGGGGGCCTGGGGTTCGTTCCTTCACCAGGGACAGATCTGCATGACCACGGGCCGTCACCTCGTGCACGACAGCATCTATGACGAGTACATCGCCCTACTCAGCGAGAAGGCCAAGGCCCTCCCGGCCGGCAACCCGACATCGGGCGCCCCTCTCGGACCGATCATCGACGAGCGTCAGCGCGACAAGATCGACGCCATCGTGCATGAAACCGTCGACGCGGGAGCGCGCTTGACTGCCGGTGGCCGCTACGACGGCTTGTTCTACGAGGCCACCGTGCTCGCCGACGTCGCCCCGGACCATGCGGCATTCCAGAAGGAGATCTTCGGGCCGGTGGCCCCCGTCACACGGTTCGGGTCGGTGGACGAACTCGTCGAGCTCGTCAACGCGAGCGACTACGGGCTTTCGCTCGGCATCCTGGCCAAGGACGCGTTCCGGGCCTACGAGCTGGCCGACCGCCTGCCCACCGGCATCCTGCACATCAACGATCAGACTGTGGACGACGAGTCGCAAGCGCCTTTCGGAGGCGTGGGAGCGTCGGGCACCGGCGCTCGCTTCGGCGGCCATGAGGCGAACATCGAAGCATTCACCGAGACGCAATGGGTGACGATCCAAGCCGACGTCGCGACCTACCCGTTCTGATTCACGACAGCCATCCCATGCCCTCTCTCGACGTCGCTCACGCGTTCTACGACGTGCTTCGCTCCCACGGCGTGACGCGCATGTTCGGCAACCCTGGATCGAACGAGCTCACGATGCTGAAGCATCTTCCGGACGACATCGAATACGTCCTGGCCCTGCAAGAGGGCGCGGCGGTCGCAATGGCCGACGGGTACGCACAAGCTTCCGGTTCCCTCGGCGTGGTGAACCTGCATTCTTCGTCGGGTACCGGCAATGCCATGGGCAATCTCACCAACAGCGCCGCCGCGCATGTCCCGCTTCTCGTGATCGCCGGGCAGCAAAGCCGACGGTACGTTCCCCTCAACGCCATGCTCACCAATCTCGACGCGACTCGGCTGGGCGATCCGCTCATGAAGTGGTCGGCCGAGCCGCTCCGCCCGGAAGACGTACCGCTCGCGGTCTCGCAGGCCGTCCTGCTGGCGGAGTCCGCACCCACCGGACCGGTGTTCGTCTCGGTGCCACTGGATGACTGGGATCGCCCGGCGGATGATCGCGCCTCTGCCCACCTGACGCAGAGGACCGTGTCGGGTACACCCGTCCTCGCCGACGTGAGCGTCGAAGCGATCGCTGCGGCGCTCGACCAGGCTTCTGCACCTGTCCTCGTGCTGGGGCCGGGAGCAGACACCACTCACGGCTGGGAAGCGACGCGCCTGCTCAGCGAACATCGTGGGATGCCGGTCTGGGTTGCTCCCAGTCCGTCGCGGGCGCCCTTCCCGACGCGGCATCCGTACTTCCGCGGGGTCCTCCCGACGGGCTTGGGGGACGTTGCTGACGTCCTCTCCGAACACGATCTGGTGCTCACGATTGGCGCGGCGGTGTTTCGCTATCACCAGTTCGTCGACGGCAGTCCGCTGGCTTCCGGAACTCTGCTCATCGGCATCACGTCCGATCCGAGCGAAGCCTCGCGAGCGGCAGCTGGAACGCTCTACGTGGGAGATCCGTGTGACGCCGCGGTTCGGCTGGCCGCCCGAGTGAGGGAGGGAGAGCAGTCCGCGTCAGGGGTCGTCGAGATCGTCGACGCTCCGACCTCCGTCAATGGCCGGTACTCGGCGCACGCGATTCTCGATGCCGTGGATGCCGCCAAGCCCGACGATTCGGTGATCGTCCTCGAGTGGACATCCGCCGATACTCTCTGGGCCAGGCTGACTTTCGACAGCGCACAGTCTTACTACTTTCCCGCGAACGGCGGACTCGGATGGGGGTTGCCGGCATCCATCGGTGTTCAGCTCGCCAACCCTGATCGCCCCGTTATCGCGCTCATAGGCGACGGAGCCATGCAATACACGCCCTCGGCGCTGTGGACGGCCGCGCGCTACCAGGTTCCCGTGACATTCGTGATCGCGCAGAACGAGGAGTACGGCGCGCTGCAGCGCTTCTCGCGGATCATGCATGTGCCTGACGCCGGGTACCTCGACCTAGACGGCCTCGACCCCGTCTCGATCGCCAAAGGTTACGGCATCGACGCGTGCGAGCTCGCCGACATCGATCAGCTCGAACAGTTCGTGAGAGCTGCGGGGTCTGCCACGGGGCCACGTCTCGCCGTCGTCCCTCAACTCTCGCAGCGCTGACCCCACAAGAAGATCCGCACTGAGCCGCTCACCGCGGATGACACAAGAGAACACAGCTTGCCAGCAAGGGCGGACCGACCGCCCAGCTTACAAGGAGGTAACAGCATGACGATGTCCCAGACGCGGCGAGCACTCACTTCGGTACGGTCGAAAGAATCCCTTGTCGGCGGCGCTCGAAAACTGGACAGTAGCGGCGCTCGAAAAGTGAACACTCAACGATTGGAGAGTGATCACTTTGGAGGATTGGGCGTTGATCCGCAGGCTGGCTGCGGAGGGTGTTCCGAAGGCGCAGATCGCGGCGCGGCTGCAGATCTCGAGGACCACGGTCATCAAGGCGGTGGGTTCGGGTTCGCCGCCGCGGTATGAGCGGGCGGCGAGGCCGACCTCGTTCACGCCGTTCGAAGCGCGAGTCCGGCAGCTGTTGGTCGAGACTCCGGATATGCCGGCGACGGTGCTGGCCGAGCGGGTGGGGTGGACGGGGTCGATCCGCTGGTTCCGGGACAACGTGCACCGGCTGCGGCCGGAGCAACGGCGTATCGATCCCGCGGACCGGCTCACGTGGGAGCCCGGGGACGCGGCGCAGTGTGATCTGTGGTTCCCGCCGGAGAAGATCCCTCTGGAGGACGGCACCCGGAAGCTGCTGCCGGTGCTGGTGATCACGGCCGCGCACTCGAGGTTGATGCTCGCGCGGATGATTCCGACGCGGAAGACGGAGGATCTGCTGCTGGGGTCGTGGGAGCTGATCCAACAGCTCGGGCGGGTGCCGCGGCGGCTGATCTGGGACAACGAACCCGGCATCGGGCGCGGCAAACGGCACGCCGAGGGCGTTGACGCGTTCATGGGCACGCTGGCGACGAGGCTGGTGCTGCTTCCGCCGAAGGACCCGGAGTCCAAGGGCGTCGTGGAGCGCCGCAACGGCTGGTTCGAGACCTCGTTCATGCCGGGCCGGTCGTTCACTTCCGCTGCGGACTTCGACGCCCAGTTCCGGGACTGGCTGGGGCGGGTCAACGCCCGGGTGGTGCGCACCACAAAGGCGTCACCGCTGCAGCGGGTCGACGTGGACCGGGCGGCGATGCTGCCGTTGCCGCCGATCCCGCTGCACTTGGGTTGGCGCAACCGGGTCCGGCTCGGCCGGGATTACTACGTCCGTCTCGACACCAACGACTACTCCGTCGACCCGCAGGTAATCGGCCGGCTCGTGGACGTGACCGCGGACTTGGAACGGGTCAGAGTCCGCGCGGACGGGCGGATCGTGGCTGACCACGCGCGGGTCTGGGCCAGAGGGATGACGATCACCGATCCTGCCCATGTCGAGACCGCCGCGAGGCTGCGGAAACAGTTCCAACAGCCCCGCGCCGCCGCCGCCGGTGACGACCTGGCCCGTGACCTCGCGGACTACGACCGGGCCTTCGGGATCATCGATGGAGAGCTCAGCTGATGGCTACCACGAAGACGACCGAGTCGGTCAAGCAGCTCACGTATCTCGCCGGCGCGTTGAAAGCACCCCGGATCACCGAAGCCGCGACCCGGCTCGCCGACCAAGCCCGCGACGCGGGCTGGTCGTTCGAGGACTACCTCGCCGCCGTCCTGGAACGCGAGGTGTCGGCGCGCAACGCGTCCGGCGCGGAGCTGCGGATCAAGGCCGCCGGGTTCCCGGCACGGAAGACACTGGAGGACTTCGACTGGGACGCGCAGCCCCCAGCCCGGCAGCAGATCGCGCAACTCGCCTCCGGCGGGTTCCTCCTGGAAGCGCAGAACGTGGTGCTGCTCGGCCCGCCCGGAACGGGGAAGACGCATTTGGCGATCGCGTTGGGGATCGTCGCCGCCCGGCACGGGCATCGGGTGCTGTTCGCGACCGCGACGGACTGGGTCACCCGCCTCACCGACGCGCACCGGCAAGGCCGGCTCCCCCAAGAGCTCGCGAGGCTGCGGCGTTACGGGCTGGTCATCGTCGACGAAGTCGGCTACCTCCCGTTCGAGCAAGACGCGGCGAACTTGTTCTTTCAGCTGGTGTCCTCCCGCTACGAGCACGCGTCGCTGATCCTCACCTCGAACCTCCCGTTCTCCGGGTGGGGAGGGGTGTTCGGAGACCAGGCCGTCGCCGCTGCGATGATCGACCGGATCGTGCACCACGCCGACGTCCTCACCCTGAAAGGCGCCAGTTACCGGCTCCGCGGACGCGGCATCGACAGCCTCCCCAGCATCCGCACCACAACCGACGAAACCCCTGGCTAGACTGCCCGCAACCGTTCACAATTCGAGCGCCGAAAGCGACCAGGATTCAGGCGCCGCCGACATCCCTGATCAAGCGGAATTGAGCATTCTGCCCGCGGGCGGACTCGCAATCTCGCGACGCCCTCCACACACTTCAGAATCGCTAAGAAACGAGCTGCTCAGAATGCTCGGGGTCACTTGGGGGTCACCTGGTTCTCGGCGCATCCACGACTCGACACCGATCCGCACGCGGGCATCATGCGGTCGAGGATCATATCGCGGACAGCAGCTGACACTCACGTTGCCAGCTGCGTACAGGCACTGCGCGGTCGAAGAGCGGTGGCGAATGACGGTGGGAATGTCGGCTACCTCCGCGTCCGCCTATCGCGCCTGGAACTCGACGAGAAACACCGACTGAGGTGCGAGGTCGAAGTCGAGCTGGATGTCGCCCGCGTCGGACACCCGTGAATCGCTGGGGCCGTGGACGGCTCCTGTCGTCGAGGTGCGCGTGATGCTCACTGTTCGCCCAGCCCAAGGGAGGTTGCGAATGTCCACGCGGGCGGATGCGACACCCGCTGACGCCAGTTCTCGCCGTTGCGGAGGCAGGGCGAAGCCGAGCTCGATGCGCTGCGCGCCGATGGGGATGCGGAATGTGAACCGATCTTCCTCCCGTTCGACGAGCGCCGCGTCGGGCGCGACGTAATTGGCCACGAGCACGCGCACCACATCTCCGTCCCGACCGGCCGCGCAGGCGAGACCCGATTCGTCGCCGCCGGTGACCGCCAGGCGGTGTCCCCTGAGCGCTCGTCCGGCGAGGGCGAGCGCGCGGGACCGTTCATCGGGGGCGTCGTCCGCCGTTCCGACACCGGCCGGATCCACGAAGCCGTAGTGCGGGTCGCGCCCGCTGTCGGCGCGGAAGAAGAACGCGTGATCGATGACGGTGTCCTGGAGGTAGATCGCCGTCGCCGCCTGGAATGCGCCCTTCTCAGCGGCCGGCGCGGAGCTACTGGGAACGGCGAGGTAGTTCCAGTAGCAGAGCGTCAGGTCGGTGTCTGTGAAGCCGTGACGGTCGAGCAGGGCACGCAGTTCGGCAGACACGGAGCGGGTCGTGGATGCCACGATCCGCCTGCTGACCGAGCGCGGCGATGGGGACTTCACCATCGCCGAGGTGAGCGCGTATGCCGGCGTGGCTGTTGGAACCGTCTATGGGCGAGTGGGGAACAAGGAATCTCTACTGCTTGCCGTTCACGAGCGGGAGCTCACCCGGATGGACCGCGAGACCGTCGCTCAGCTGGGCGCGGCGTCCGGGAGCGGCTCCACGCTGCGCGAAGCGATCGGTGCGGTGATAGCGGCCCGGACCACAACACTCGCAGCAGAAGCTCCCCTTCTGCGCGCACTGATGCGGGTCGCCGTCGATTACCCGGCGATCTCCCGGCGAGGTCGCGAATCAGGTCTCATCGCGCAAAGCGCGTTTGTCGAAACTTTGACGGCGGTGTGCCGGCGGTTCGGCCTCGATCTCGCGGGAGAAGACGTGGAATGGGCGGACGAAGTGACTTATGCTGTTGCGGCGCGACAGCTCAGCATCGAGCTCGCCGATAGGGGCGCACCGATGCGAGTTATCCCTCTTGAGAGGCTGACGGCGCGGCTGACAGACACCATCACGGCGTATCTGTCGTCTCAATAGCTGTCCGGCTGCCGCCAGCCGCCTTCGGGGTTGCGTCCGGGAACCACGTGGCCGGCCTGGTGGTGGGAAGACTCAGCTGCTAATCGTGCGCTGACGTGTTATGCGCCCGTTGAGCGCCGCCGATCCTAGTCACGTGTGTGGCAACAAGGCACCCTTGTGATCGTCGTCCCTCAGGTCGCCGCGATTCGCGTTCTGGCGGAGACGGAGACTCACGGTCAGCATCAGACGTCATTCGAGGGGACACCACCTTTGCGGGGTCGGCTACTTCCGACTGGATTTACCTTCTGACCACTCAAATACTTTGGTCAATCGCAGCCAGAAGACGCTCATGCGTACCAGATGCGAACCGAGGCGAACCAACGGTTCGCACTCAGTCCTCTCCACGCACTTCATACACAATTCGCGTTCGAGCCGAGATGAAAGAAAAACCCCAGTTGACCTGGGGTTTTCACGCGGAGACGGAGGGATTTGAACCCTCGGTCCCCTTACGGGGACTCCACCTTAGCAGGGTGGTGCACTAGGCCTGACTATGCGACGTCTCCTTGCCCGCCGGAGCGGACAGGCACCCGCCGAAGCGGGCGCCGCACCCGCGAGCGGGCACGTCCGTCAATAGTACCTGGTCGTTCCGGCGGCTGCGAACGCGGCGGCGGGTCAGCCGTTGCCGTTGTAGACCTGGCCCTTCGAGCAGGTCTGCTGGGCCGCCGTGGTGCCTGTGATGGTCGAAGGCAGCGCAGCCGAGTCGGTCGCCGTCGGCGACGGCGTGGGGCCCGTCGTCGCACCGGCGGTGGGCGCCGCCGTGGTGGGGCCGGCGGAGGCCGTCGGTGCGGGCGTCTGCTGAACAGTGCCGACGCCGCTGTTGCCGGTCAGCTGCAGCTGCTTGTTCTGGCTGAGCGCCGTCAGGAGCTGTGTGGCGGCGGTCCTGTTCGGAACGACACGGTTGGGGTTCGCGGGGTCGTACCCGGTCGGGTACTGCACGAAGACGAACTGATCGAACGGGACGCTCTTGGCCGCGAGCGCGATCTGCACGAGCGTCATCGGGTTCGTGAGGCTCTCGCTCGGCGTGACGTTCTGAACCGTGGTCGAGGCCAGCTTGTAGAGGGTGGCGGGGTTCGACAGGACGCCCTGGCTCATGATCTTCTGCACCAGCCGCGACATGTACTGCTGCTGGTTCGAGATGCGACCGAGGTCGCTGCCGTCGCCGACACCGTGCCGCGTGCGCAGGAACTGCAGCGCCTGCAGGCCTTGGATCGTGTGGGTGCCCGCGGTGAGGTCGAGGCCCGTCAGGCGGTCCTTCAGGTGGCCCGAGACGCAGACGTCCACGCCGCCGATGGCGTTCGTGATCTGGATGACGCCGCCCCACGTGATCTTGGCCGCGAAGGGGATCTGGATGCCGGTGAGCTGCGTGATCGTCTTCGCGACGCACGAGAGGCCGCCGATGTCGTAGGTCGAGTTGAGCATGAGCTTGCTCGCCGGCGACGACGTCGAGCCGTTCGGCCTCGTACACGAGGGCACAGGCAGCATCATGTCGCGGGGGAAGGAGATGACCGTCACGCGGCGGGGGTTGCTCGAGATGTGGAGCAGCATGTTGACGTCGTTGTTCTCGCTCGCCGCATCCGCCCCCTTGCAGCGATTGCCGAACAGGGCGTCGTACGCGGGCTCGCACTGGTCGGTGCCCACGAGCAGCAGGTTGACGTCGCCCTCGTAGGCGCCGATGCCGGGCGGCGGCGCAGCCGCCTCGCCTTCGAGCTTCACGGAGCGGCCGGCGAAGGAGGACGAGAGGTCGGTCACCGCGTACGCGGCGACGCCGGCCCCCGAGACCAGGACCACGGCGATCGCGATCGCCAGTCCCTTCAGCAGCTGGGCGAAGGGATTGGGGCTCCGGAGCTGGCCGTGGCGGGCAAGCGGGCGGCGCGCAGCTCTGCCGGGCTTGGTCGTCTGGCTCACTCGAGTCCTCTCAGGCTTCGCCTCCGGCTGTTGCGGAGGGTGTGGGATTCGAACCCACGGGACATTTCTGCCCACTGGTTTTCAAGACCAGGTCCATCGGCCGCTCGGACAACCCTCCCGATGGTGTGCGCACGCGCGCACCATCCATCAATCAGGCGTCGAGTCTAGCCGACGGCGTTCTCACCATTTTCCCGGGCCCGCCTGAGCGGGCCCTGAGTGGGACGTCAGAGCCGGCGCAGGACCTCGGCGGTGCCGCCCTCGTGGACGGATGCGGTGACCTCGGTCGCCGCATCCCGCACTTCGTCCGGCGCCTGCGCCATCGCGACGGCGCGCCCGCCCTGCTGGCGCGCCCACGCGAACATGCCCAGGTCGTTGCGCCCGTCGCCGACGACGACGACCCGGGAGCCGGCGACCCCCAGCTCGGTGCGCACGATCTCGAGCGCGGTGCTCTTGTCGACGCCCAGCGGGGCGATGTCGAGCCACGCCGTCCAGCCGATGGCGTACGACACGTGGTGCAGGCCGATGCGCTCGACGAGCTCCATGAAGTCCTCGTCGCTCTGCCCGGGCGAGACCACGACCACGCGGCAGACCGGCTGCGCCGACAGCTGCTCGAAGGGCACCTGCGTGGCATCCCGCAGATTCCAGTGGTCGAGCTGCTCGGTGTACAGGCGGTGCCCGTCGGGGAGCTCCACCATGTAATGGGCATGGGGCAGGTCGCGCACGAGAAGCTCCAGCACCTCGGATGCGTCGAACGTCTCGGTGTGGAAGCGCTCGTAGCCGTCGCCGGCGCGGCGCAGCACGACGGCGCCGTTGGAGCAGACGACGAACTCCGGCGTCATGCCGAGGGTGTGCAGCACCCACTCCGTGCCCGCCCAGCTGCGCCCGGTCGCCAGCATGACCTCGTTGCCCGCGGCCGCGGCGTGCGCGATCGCATCGACGATGCCGGGGCTCAGCGTCTCGTCCTCGAGCAGGAGCGTGCCGTCGATGTCGAGCGCGATCAGGCCGGGTACGGCCTCGCGAGCGGAGGATGCGGGCACGCCGGCGGCCGTGTCGGTCACGCGATGGGCTCCAAGACCTCGAGTCCGCCGAGGTAGGGCCGCAGCACCTCGGGCACGACGACGGAGCCGTCCTCGCGCTGGTGCGTCTCCAGCAGGGCGACGATCCAGCGGGTGGTCGCCAGGGTGCCGTTGAGGGTGGCGACGTGCTGCGTGCGGCCGCCTTCGTCCGGTCGGTAGCGGATGTCGAGGCGCCGCGCCTGATACGTCGTGCAGTTCGAGGTGCTGGTCAGCTCCCGGTAGGCGCCCTGCGTCGGGACCCACGCCTCGACGTCGTACTTGCGGGCCGCGCTCGACCCGAGATCGCCGGCCGCGACGTCGATCACCCGGTAGCTGAGGCCGAGGTCCTGCAGCATCGCCTCCTGCATCGCGACCAGCCGCAGGTGCTCGGCCTCGGCATCCTCCGGAGTCGTGTAGACGAACATCTCGAGCTTGTTGAACTGGTGCACGCGGATGATGCCGCGGGTGTCCTTGCCGTATGAGCCGGCCTCGCTGCGGTAGCACGTCGACCAGCCGGCGTAGCGCTTCGGCCCGCGCGCGAGGTCGATGATCTCGCCCATGTGGTAGCCGGCGAGCGGCACCTCGCTCGTGCCGACGAGGTACAGGTCCTCCTTCTCGAGGCGGTACACCTCGTCGGCGTGCTGGCCGAGGAATCCGGTGCCGCGCATGACCTCCGGCCGCACGAGGGTGGGCGGGATCATCGGGATGAACCCGGCATCCAGCGCCCGCTGCAACGCGAGCGACATGAGGGCGTACTCGAGCCGTGCCCCCACGCCGGTGAGGAAGTAGAAGCGGCTGCCCGACACCTTCGTGCCGCGCTCCATGTCGATCGCGCCGAGGCGCTCGCCGATCTCGAGGTGGTCGAGCGGTGCGAACGCGAAGGATGCAGGCTCCCCGTGCGTGCGCAGCGTGACGAAGTCCGCCTCGCCGCCGGCGGGGACGTCGTCGATCACGATGTTCTCGATGCGGGCGAACGCCTCGTCGGCCGCCTCCTCGGCGGCGGTGACAGCGTGCTGGGCCCGCTTGACCTGCTCGCTCAGCTCCTTCGCCTCGGCGACGAGCGAGGGCTTCTCGTCCTTGGATGCCTGCGCGACACGCTTCCCGTGCACGTTCTGCGCGGCACGCAGCTCCTCGAAGGCCGTGATCGCAGCCCGGCGCGCCTTGTCGGCCGCGACGGCGTCATCCACCGTCTCCGGCGACTCCCCCCGCTTCTCCTGCGAGCGCTTGACCAGCTCGGGATTTTCGCGAAGAAGCACGGGGTCGATCATCCGTCAAGTCTCGCACAGCGTGTTCGCGCACCCGCGGGATATCTTGTCCCCATGGGCGACGATCCGGAGCGGCACAAGCGCGCCGCTCTCGTCTACAACCCCATCAAGGTCGACAAGAGGATGCTGCGCGCCAGCGTCGTCCACTGGTCGAAGCGCTCAGGCTGGCTGCATCCCCTCTTCTTCGAGACCACGCTCGACGACCTCGGCGACGGCGTCGCGCGGCAGGCGCTCGATGAGAAGGTCGACGTGGTCCTCGTCGCGGGCGGGGACGGCACCGTGCGGGCCGTCGCCGGAGCGGTCGCGGGATCCGATGTGCCGCTCGCCATCGTTCCGAGCGGCACGGGGAACCTCTTCGCGCGGAATCTGCGGCTCCCCCTCGACCCGGAGCTCATGGTGGCCGCGGCCTTCGGCGAGAACATCACCAAGACCGACGTCGGCCTGGCCCGCATCACTCGCGAAGGGGGCGACGTGGAGGAGCACGCCTTCGTCGTCATGGCCGGTATCGGGCTCGACGCCGCGATGATCGCGAACACGCGTCCGCAGCTGAAGAAGCACGTGGGCTGGATGGCCTATGTCGACGGGGCCGCCCGCGCACTGCCCGGCGCCAAGCCGTTCCGCGTGATCTATGCGCTCGACGAGCAGCGCCTGCACACGGCGCGGGTGCAGAGCGTGCTGTTCGCCAACTGCGGGCAGCTGCCGGCCGGCATCGCGCTGATCCCGGATGCGTCGCTCGACGACGGGCTGCTCGACATCATGGTGATCCAGCCGACCGGGTGGTTCGGGTGGCTGGGCGTGTGGCGCAAGGTGTGGTGGGACAACAGCGTGCTGCGCCGGTTCCGCGCGGGGCGCCGCGTGCTCGAGCGCCGCGGCCGGGACACGTCGATCCACTATCTGCGTGGCGGTTCGATGGAGGTCGCGGCGACGGCCCCCCGGCCCATCGAGCTCGACGGCGACGCGTTCGGCGACGGACGGAGCATCGTGTGCTCGGTGCGGCCGGGGGCGCTGCTCACGGTCACGCCGTAGCCGCTCCGGCGGGAATGCGCGGGGATGCGCCAAGGTTGCCGCTGAGGATGATCGCACTCTCCGTCCTCGACCTGATCCCCGTCCGCACCGGCCAGACGAGCGCGCAGGCGGTCGCCGCATCCCTCGATATCGCCTCCCGGGCCGACGATCTCGGCTACCGGCGCTACTGGTTCGCGGAGCATCACAACATGCCGTCGGTCGCGTCCACCACCCCTCCGGTGCTGATCGCCGCCGCCGCGGCGCGCACGTCTCGGATCCGCGTCGGCTCGGGCGGCGTGATGCTCCCCAACCACGCGCCGCTCATCGTCGCCGAGCAGTTCGCCGTGCTCGAGGCGATCGCGCCCGGACGCATCGACCTCGGCATCGGCCGCGCCCCTGGCAGCGACCCGGTGATCACCCAGCTCCTGCGCCAGGAGGGGACGACGAGCGACGTCGAGCGCTTCCCCGAGCACGTACGCGACATCGCCTCCCTCGTCGCACCCGGCGGTGCGACGCTGCGCTTCACCTCCGGCGGCGAATATTCGGTGCACGCGACACCGGCCGCGGCCGGGACTCCGGAGATCTGGCTGCTGGGCTCGAGCGACTACTCGGCGCAGCTGGCGGCATCCTTCGGTCTGCCGTACGTCTTCGCGAACCACTTCTCCGGCGACGGCCTGGAGCGGGCGCTCGAGCTGTACCGGACGCAGTACCACCCGTCCGAGGCCCACCCCGAGCCGCGTACCTTCCTGACCGCGAACGCCGTCGCGGCGCCCACCGCCGAGGAGGCCGAGGCGCGTGCCCTGCCCCAGCTGCGGGCCATGGGCCGACTGCGCTCGGGTCGCCCGGCGACGCCGCTCGAGACCGTGGAGCAGGCGCAGGCGGCCGAGCCGGATCCCGCCGTCGACGAGCTCGCAGCCCGCATGCGCCCGCGGTGGTTCGTGGGCACCGGCCCGGAGGTGCTCGCATCGCTCACCGCGCTCGCGCAGCAGCACGGCCTCGACGAGGTCATGATCTCGCCCATCGCGGGATCGTTCGACGGTGAGCCGCTGGATGCCGCGCCCGGCCGGGTCCAGACCCTCGAGCAACTCGCGGCCTGACGAGAGCTAACGGAGGGCGCCGACGCTCGCGAGCGCCATGCGGACGAGCGTGCCGCGGCCGCCCTCCATCTCGGCGGCGAGGGCGTCGGAGGCAGCCTCCTGCGGCGACAGCCACGTGACCTCGAGTGCGTCCTGCCGCGGCTCGCACGTGCCGGTGACCGGCACCACGAAGGCGAGCGACACCGCGTGCTGCCGGTCGTCGTGATACGCGCTGACGCCCGGGATGGGGAAGTACTCGGCCACCGTGAACGGGTTCGGCTGCGGCGGAAGCAGCGGGAAGGCCATGGGACCGAGGTCGTCCTCGAGGTGGCGGAACAGCGCATCCCGCACGGTCTCTCCGTAGCGCACACGGCCGGACACGATCGTGCGCGTCATCTCGCCGAGCGGCGTGGCGCGCAGCAGGATGCCGACCTCGGTCACCGCCCCCATGCCGTCGGTGCGCACGGGCACAGCCTCGACATAGAGGATCGGCAGGCGCCGGCGCACCTCGGCCAGCTCGACGTCGGTGAGCCAGCCCGGATTGGCGGTCGGACCGCCGAACGGCGGCTGCGCGTCGAACGGCGGATTCGATCCGAACGGCGGATTCGATCCGAACCCGCCCGACCCGCTGAAGGGCGGATTCGCACCGAACCGGCCGGGGGGCTGATCGCCGCGCTCGTCGGGATCCGGATCTGGGGTGCGGACAGGCATGGTTCCTGTATACCCGTCCCTCCCCCGGCGCGCACTCAGGCTGGTTCGTGTCCTCCGTCCGCGCGATGATGGGCGGATGACGCCGTCCGACGCCTCATTGGACCCCGACGTCGTCCGGTGGTCGGCGCCGCCGGCGGAGCGAGCCGGGCGCCCTCTGCTCGTGCTGCTGCACGGGTACGGCTCCGACGAGAACGACCTGTTCGGGCTCGTCCCCTACCTTCCCGACGACTTCGTCACGGCCTCGGTGCGCGCGCCGCTGACGCCGCCCTGGCCCATGATGGGCAACGCCTGGTACGCGATCGACGCGATGAATCTCGACGACGTGGGCGCACGCCCCGGCGCGGCGGCCGCTCCCGACGAGGGCATGGGAGGGGTGACGGCCGCAGCATCCGCGTTCATCGAATGGCTGGATGCCGCGACGGATGCGCCGCACGTCGGCCTGCTCGGCTTCTCCCAGGGCGGCGCGGTGTCGCTGCAGGCGCTGCGCCTGCAGCCCGAGCGCTTCGCGTTCGCCGTCAACCTCAGCGGCTACGTGTCGCCGGGCGAGCTGCCGCGGGATGCGGAGCTCGCCGCACGCAAGCCGCCCGTGTTCTGGGGGCGCGGCACGCGGGATGACGTCATCCCGCCCTCCCTCGTCGAGCACAGCGCCGAGTGGCTGCCCGCCCACGTCGACCTGTCGGGCCGCGTCTACCCCGGGCTCACGCACAGCGTGTCGGAGGAGGAGCTGGCGGACGTCCGCACATTCCTCACCCATCGTCTTGACGAACTCGCAGACTGATGCGCTATCGTGGCGAGGTCCTTGTTCCCCAGGTCAGGAATGAAATGACGGAGATCGCCGCCATCGCGCTGTAAGCGCTGATCGTCGATGTCCCTCGACGTGTCGCGCTCGCAGATTCCCTCTCGCGCGGTCGTCGATCTTCCTCCCCCGGTGTTCTTCCGGGCCCTTCGAGGTTCCTCGGTGTCGCGCGTCCGACACCACGAGGAGGACCTCATGCCCACCACACTGTCATCCGTCGTCCTGGACCGCGTCTCGTTCACGTGGCCGGACGGCACCATCGCCCTCGACGGGATCTCCGGCGCCTTCGGTGCGGGACGAACCGGTCTCGTCGGCCGGAACGGTTCCGGCAAGTCCACGCTGCTCCGCCTGATCGCGGGGTCGCTCACGCCGTCATCCGGCTCGATCTCAGCGGGCGACGTCGCATATCTTCCGCAGCACCTCACGCTGGACGTCGGCCGCCCCGTGTCGGCGCTGCTCGGCATCGAGCCTGTGCTCGCGGCGGTGCGCGCGGTCGAATCCGGAGACGTCGCCCAGGAGCACTTCGACAGCATCGGCACGGACTGGGACGTCGAGGCGCGCGCGATCGCCGCTCTCGACGAGGCCGGTCTGCCCGGCATGCTCGACCGGCGCGTCGGCGAGCTCTCCGGCGGTGAGGCGGTGCTGGCGGCGGTGGCCGGCATCCGGCTGCGGAACGCATCCGTCACGCTCCTCGACGAACCGACGAACAACCTCGACCGGATCGCGCGCGCCCGTCTGTACGATCTGGTGCGCGGGTGGCGCGAGGCGCTCGTCGTGGTCAGTCACGACATCGCGCTGCTCGAGCTGATGGACGACACCGCCGAGCTCTACGCCGGTGAGCTGTCGGTCTTCGGCGGCCCGTACGCGGAATGGCGCGCCTGGCTGGAGGCTGAGCAGGAGGCGGCGCGACACGCCGAGTCGGACGCCCGCAAGGACCTCCGCCGCGAGAAGCGCCAGCGTATCGAGGCCGAGTCCAAGCTCGCCACGCGCGCTCAGATGGGCCGCAAGGCGTTCGAGGAGAAGCGCGTGCCGAAGATCGTCGCGAACGGGCGCCGGATGGCGGCCCAGGTGTCGGCGGGCAAGCTGCGCACCGAGGTACGCGAGAAGGAGGCGGACGCCCGTGCCGTGCTCGACGCAGCCGAGCGGCGGGTGCGCGACGACGACCGCGTGCACATCGACCTGCCCGATCCGGGTGTTCCGGCGGGAAGGCGCATCGCGACGATCGGCACGCACATCATCCGCGGACCGGAGCGGGTCGCCCTCATCGGTCCGAACGGCATCGGCAAGACGACGCTGCTGGAGCGCCTCGTCGCCTCGGCCGTTCAGCATTCAGGAGATCCGGCTGCGGCGGCCCCGGAAACGCCGGGGGATGCAGGGCCGCAGGGCGCGGATCTCCTGAATGCCGAACACCGGCCGCGGGCGAAGCCCGCAGACCTGGAGCCGGCGAAGCCCGCAGACCTGGAGCGGGCGAGGCCCGCAGACCTGGAGCGGGCGAAGCCCGCAGACCTGGAGCGGGCGAGGCCCGAACACCTGGGGAATGTGGGTCTCGGCCTCCACGTCGAGCACGTCGGGTACCTGCCGCAGCGCGTGGACGGCCTCGACGATCGGGCGACCGTGCTGCAGAACGTGGAAGCGGCGGCGCCGAGCGTGCCGACGGCGGAGATCCGCAACCGGCTGGCCCGGTTCCTGCTGCGCGGCGACACGGTGCACCGCCCGGTCGTGACGCTGTCGGGAGGCGAGCGGTTCCGCGTCGCCCTGGCACGGCTGCTGCTCGCCGACCCGCCGCCGCAGCTGCTCGTGCTCGACGAGCCGACGAACAACCTCGACCTCGACACGGTCGATCAGCTCGTCGACGCGCTGGCCGCCTACCGCGGGGCCGTGCTCGTCGTGAGCCACGACGACGCGTTCCTCGCGCGGCTCGGGCTCGACGCGACCCTCGAGCTCGATGCGGAGGGAAGCATCACGCAGCGGTGACCGTGCCCGGCTCCGCGCCCACCAGCACCTCGCTCGCCCGCGCGAGCCGGGCGACGAAGGGCGCGGAGTCGGTCCCACGGGCGAGGGCATGGGCGGCGAGGCCGTCGATCATGCCGAGCAGCTGCCATGCGACGGCATCCGGATCGTCCGTGGTGAAGACTCCGTCGCGGCATCCGTCCACGATGATCCCGGTCACGAACGCCTGCC
Organism: Microbacterium rhizosphaerae; assembly: GCF_034120055.1. NCBI lineage: Bacteria > Bacillati > Actinomycetota > Actinomycetes > Micrococcales > Microbacteriaceae > Microbacterium > Microbacterium rhizosphaerae. The sequence goes on from NZ_CP139368.1 coordinate 3,803,457, forward strand.
ACGCGGCCATCTGCTCGTCGATCGCGGCGGACAGGGCGGGATTGCGCCGCCCGTGCGCCCACGCCTCCACCCACACGAGGGTGACGTCGTCGCGGCCGTCGCCGAGGATCGTCGAGAACAGGCGCGCGAGCCGCTGGCCCGGCGTCCCGGCCACGACCGTCCGCACCTCGGCGAGCTCCTCGCCCACGACGTCGGCGAACACCTCCGCGACGAGCGCGTCCATGCTGGGCCGGTAGTGCGCCACGAGCGCCGGCGTCACACCCGCCCGCTCGGCGACCGAGCGCAGCGTCAGGGCAGCCAGCCCCTGCTCGTGCGCAAGCGCCACGGCGGCCCGCTGGATCTCGGCCGCCCGCGCCTCGGGGCTCTTGCGGGTGCGCTGGGGTGTTGACATCGTGAACGCCAGTGTAGGAAACTCTGGTATTGATCGCTAGATCAATAATGGACCGCCGGATGCACACCGGCTGACAGCCGATTGCCGAAGGGGGCAGCATGGCCTGGAGGATGCCGCACGAGGGTGCGCCGCACGATCGCACGTGGATGGCCTTCCCGGCCCAGGGACAGACCCTCGGCGACGACCCCGCCGAACAGGAGCGCTGCTACGAGGCGTGGAGCGCCGTCGCCAACGCGATCATCGACTTCGAGCCGGTGACTATGGTCGTCGACCCGGCCGAGGTCACCCGCGCCCGACGCATGCTGAGCGGCGAGATCGAGATCGTCGAGGCTCCGGTCGACGAGTTCTGGATGCGAGACCACGGCCCCACCTTCGTCGTCGATGACGAGACCGGCGCCCTGGGCGCCGTCGACTGGGTCTTCAACGGCTGGGGCGACCGCGGCTGGTCCGACTTCGAGAAGTCGGCGGAGCACGCCCGGCTCATCTCGGGGATCGTCGGCTCCGAGCTCGTCAGCTCGATGCTCGTCAACGAGGGGGGCGGCATCCACGTCGACGGCGAGGGCACCATCCTCCTCACCGAGACGGTGCAGCTCGACAAGCGCCGCAACCCCTACGCCGACAAGGCGCGGGTGGAGGCGGAGTTCGCCCGCACCCTCGGCACGACGAAGGCCATCTGGCTGCCTCGCGGCCTGACCCGCGACTACGACGACTTCGGCACGAACGGGCACGTCGACATCGTGGCGGCCTTCGGCCGCCCGGGCACGGTCATGCTGCACCGGCAGCAGAACCCCGAGCATCCCGACTTCGAGGTCTCGAAGGCTCTCAAGGCGTTCCTGACGGGGCAGACGGATGCCGCGGGCCGGACGATCGAGATCATCGATCTCCCGGCCCCGGCGACGATCCGTGATGCGGAGGGGTTCGTGGACTACTCCTACGTGAACCACCTCGTCGTCAACGGGGGCGTCATCGCGTGCGGCTTCGGCGACGAGCGGGGGGATGCGCAGGCCCGCGAGATCCTCGAGGCCGCCTACCCCGGCGATCGCCGCGCCGTGACGATCGACGCCCGGCCCATCTTCGCCGGAGGCGGCGGCATCCACTGCATCACGCAGCAGCAGCCGGCCGTGAAGGGGTCCTGACGTGTTCGATGTCGTGGAAGCATCCATCGCCGATCTGCGCGCGGCGCTCGAGTCCGGACAGGCGACGAGCGTCGACCTCGTGCACGCGTACCTCGCGCGCATCAACGCCTATGACCCTCCCGGCACGAAGACCGCGCTGAACTCGGTCGTCGTGCGCAATCCCGAGGCGCTGGTGGACGCCGAGCATTCCGATGCCCGTCGCGCGCGCGGTGAGACGCTCGGGCCGCTGGACGGCATCCCGTACACGGCGAAGGACAGCTATCTCGTGCGCGGGCTGACCGCGGCGTCGGGATCGCCCGCCTTCGCACAGCTCGTCGCGCAGCGCGACGCGTTCACGATCGAGCGGCTGCGGGCCGGCGGCGCCATCTGCCTGGGCCTGACGAACATGCCGCCGATGGCGAACGGCGGGATGCAGCGCGGCGTCTACGGCCGCGCCGAGAGCCCGTACAGCGCATCCTGGCTCACGAGCGCCTTCGGCAGCGGGTCGTCCAACGGATCGGGGACGGCGACCGCGGCCAGCTTCGCGGCCTTCGGCCTCGGCGAGGAGACGTGGTCGAGCGGGCGGGCGCCCGCATCCTGCAACGCGCTCGTCGCCTACTGCCCGAGCCGCGGCGTCATCTCGGTGCGCGGGAACTGGCCGCTCGTCCCGACGCAGGACGTCGTCGTGCCGCACGCGCGGACGACGGCAGACCTCCTCGAGATCCTCGACGTCGTGGTGGCCGATGACGACCAGACGCGCGGCGACTTCTGGCGTGTGCAGTCGTGGGTCGCGCTGCCCGCCGCGTCGGCGGTGCGACCGGAGTCGTATCGAGCCCTCTCCCCCGCGAGCGCGGATGCGGCCCGCCGGCGGCTGCGCGGCACCCGCTTCGGCGTGCCGCGCATGTACATCAACGCCGACCCGGATGCCGGCACCGGCGTCGGCATCGGGGGCTCGACCGGGCAGCGTATCGAGACGCGTGCATCGGTCATGGAGCTGTGGCGCGCCGCCCGCGCGGACCTCGAGGCGGCGGGCGCCGAGGTCGTGGAGGTCGACTTCCCCGCCGTCACGAACTACGAGGGCGACCGCGCCGGAGCGCCGACGATCGCCACACGCGGGCTCGTGCCCCCCGATTTCCTGCACAGCGAGGTCGTCGAGCTGTGCGCCTGGAGCTGGAACGACTTCCTCGACGCCAACGGCGATCCCGCGCTCCACAGCCTCGCGCAGGTCGACGGCGCCCGGATCTTCCCCGCGCCGCCCGGTGCGCTGCCCGACCGCTACACCGGCTTCGACGACGACATCAACGAGCTGCCGGATCTGTTCCGCACGCATCCGATCACCGATCTGACGACGATCCCGCACATGGCGGAGGGACTGCGCGGCCTCGAGCAGACACGGCGCATCGATTTCGAGGAGTGGATGGATGCACTCGGTCTGGACGCCATCGTCTACCCGGCGATGGCCGACGTCGGCCCGGCGGACATGGACGTGAACCCGGCATCCGCCGATCTCGGCTGGCGCAACGGCGTGTGGGTCGCCAACGGCAACATCGTGCCGCGACATCTCGGCATCCCGTCCGTCACCGTGCCGATGGGCACGATGACGGATATCGGGATGCCGGTGGGCCTCACGATCTCGGGCCGTGCCTACGACGACACGGCCCTGCTGGAGCTCGCGGCGGCGTTCGAGGCGACGGGTTCCCGACGCACCGAGCCGCCGAGAACCCCGCGCCTCTAGCTCGCCCCACGCCCGGGCCGTGTTCGAGATGTGTAAAGCATCCGGAGTTCACATCCCGTCCTGAACCGCGCGCTGGTGGAATGTGATCGTGGATGCGCGGCGCGGCCTCGTCATGCTCGTCGAGGACGAGCCGGCGATCGCCGACGTCCAGCGCCGGTACTTCGCCGACGCGGGGTACGGCGTGCACGTCGAGCGCGAGGGGACCGCGGCGCTCCGCCGCATCCGGGAGCTCCGACCCGTCGCGATCGTGCTCGACATCGGCATCCCGGGCATGGACGGCCTCACGCTGTGCCGCATGCTCCGCTCGGAGGGCGACTGGACCCCGATCGTCTTCGTGACCGCCCGCGACGACGAGGTCGACCGCATCCTCGGCATCGAGCTCGGCGGCGACGACTACCTCACGAAGCCCTTCTCGCCGCGGGAGCTCGTCGCCCGCGTCGGCGGCGTGCTGCGGCGCACTGAGCGCCGCAGCGATGCGCCGCCCCTGCGCGTCGGCGACGTCGCGCTCGACGAGCAGCGGCACACCGTCGAGGTCGCGGGAGCACCCGTCGACCTCACCGCCACCGAGTTCGCCCTGCTCGCACACCTCATGCGGGAGCCCGCCCGGGTGTTCTCGCGCGAGCACCTGCTCTCGGCGGTCTGGGGCACGGCCGCCTACGCGGGCACGCGGACGGTCGACGTGCACGTCGCGCAGGTGCGCGCCAAGCTCGGACGGATGGATGCGATCCGCACCGTCCGCGGCGTCGGCTACGGGATGGGCGACTCCCGGTGAGGCGGTGGCTGCGCACGCTCGGCGGTCGCACGATGCTGGCGACGACCCTCGTGGCCGTGGTCGCGGTGCTCGTGACGGCCGCCGCATCCCTGCCGCTGGTATCGCTCGCGGTCGACCTGCAGGTGCGCCGCCAGCTCACGACGCAGGCGCTGACGCTCGCGGCCGCCACCCCGGGGGTGCGGGACCGGGCGGTGGCGGCCAGCGGCCACGGGGGCGCGCGGCTCGCGGTCGTCTCGGCGGACGGCACGGCCCGCGGCTCTGCCGCCGCGCTGGTCACTCCCCGGGTGCGCACCGCCATCGACAAGCGGTCGGACGTCTCGACCACCGTCGACGTCGGCGGGCGGACCTTCGTGCTCGTGGCGCGGACACTCGACGGCGGCGGGGCGCTCATCGCCGCCCAGCGCGTCGACGACGTGCAGCGCACGAGCCAGGCGATCGTGCTCTCGGTGCTCGCGGCGCTTCTCATCGGCCTCGTGATCGCGATCGGCGCCGGCGCGCTCCTCGCTCGGGCCACCGTGCGGCCGCTGAAGGCGACGGCCGCCCTCGCGCGACGGATCGCCGCGGGCGAGCGCGGCCTGGAGGTCCCCCAGCAGTCCGTCGCCGAGGTCGACGACATCGCGTCGGCGCTGACCACTCTCGACCGCGCCCTCGCCGTCAGCGAAGACCGGCAACGGGAGTTCCTCCTCTCCGTCTCGCACGAGCTGCGCACCCCCCTGACGGCGGTGCGCGGGTACGCCGAGGCGCTGGCGGACGGACTCATCTCCCCCGACGAAGCCGCCGAGGTGGGAACGACGCTCGTCGCCGAGACGGTGCGGCTGGACAGGTTCGTCAGCGACCTCCTCGAACTCGCCCGGCTGGATGCCGACGACTTCACCCTGTCGTTCTCCGACGTGGACGCGGGCGTTCTCGTGGCGGATGCCGCGCGCGCGTGGTCGGGTCGCGCGAGAGCGCTGCAGGTCGAGCTCGTGACCGGGCCGGTGCGGCCGGAGCCCCTGCGCACCGACCCGATGCGCGCCAGGCAGCTGCTCGACGGGCTCATCGAGAACGCGCTGCGCGCTGTGCCGCCAGGCGGGCACGTGATCGTCGCGCAGCCGGACGCGCGCAGCATCGAGGTCCGCGACGACGGCCCGGGCCTGGATGCCGACGACCTGGCGCACGTGTTCGACCGCGGCGTGATCCACGGACGCTACCGCGATGCGCGCCCGGTGGGCACCGGCCTCGGACTGTCCATCGCCGCGCGCCTGGCCGCGCGCCTCGGGGCGGCGCTCACGGCCGGGAGCGCCCCGGAGGGCGGGGCGTCGTTCCGCGTGACATTCCCCTCGTCAGGACATCAGGATGCGCGGCCCGCGGGCCCCGTGGCATCCTTTCCCTGATCCGCGGGCGGCGCGACGACGTGCGCGTGGATCTGCGTCGTGAGGTCGCGGATCTGCTCGGACAGGTCGCGGATCGTCCGGGTCAGCTCGGTGTTCTCGACGAGGAGAGTCTCCTGGTCGGTGTAGTCGCGGTCGGCCTTCGCCTGCTGGAACGCGGCCTGCCGATTCTGCCCGATCATCACGAACGTCGACAGGAAGATCGCCTCGAGCGACACGATGAGCGTCAGCGTCGGCCACGGGCTCCTCTCGATCCACAGCATCCAGACCGCGAACACCACGATGTGGAGATAGACGAACGCCATCGAGCCCGCGAAGGCGGTGATCCCGTCGGCGATACGCAGCTGGACGCTCGCTGCGCGTCGCTCGGCCTGGGCCAGCACGGCGGGGTGCAGCCGCGCGGGATCGACATTCTTCAGAAGGCGCGACGGCCGCAGGTACGGACCGCGCGGAGCCTTGGTCGCCGGCTTCGCAGGGGGTGCCGTGGTGGTGCTCATGTCGTCCTCCGCCCGGCAGGCGCGTCCTGCCACGGTGGGAGGGTACTTCCGGCGGGCCCGCCCGCGCGAGAGGATGTCGCCATGAGCACCCTCGTGAGACCGCGCAGCGGACGGTTGATCGCCGGTGTGTGCCTGGGCATCGCACGCCGGTTCGACGTCGACCCGCAGCCGGTGCGCATCCTCACCGTCCTCGGGCTGCTGTTCTTCGGCCTGTCGTTCTGGATCTACCTCTGGCTCTGGATCCTCATGCCCGCCGAGAGATGAGGCTCGCCCGGACCCGATGTCGGGGGTCCGGGTAAGGATGGTGGGATGGGCGACGTGCTCGATCGCTTCGGCGCGGCCACGCGAGACTGGTTCCGCGGCGCCTTCGCCGCGCCCACCGACGCGCAGCGCGGGGCATGGGAGGCGATCTCGTCGGGCAAGCACGCCCTCGTGGTCGCGCCCACCGGTTCGGGCAAGACGCTCTCGGCCTTCCTCTGGGCGATCGACCGGGTGTTCCACGAGCGCTCCGAGTCGTCGGGCGAGGAGAAGGTCGATGAGAGCAGGCGCACCCGCATCCTGTACATCTCCCCGCTGAAGGCGCTGGGCGTCGACGTCGAACGGAACCTCCGCTCCCCCCTGGTCGGCATCGGGCAGGCGGCGACGCGGCTCGGGATGCCGTTCCCCGACGTCCGGGTCGGCGTGCGCTCGGGCGACACGACCTCCGCCGACCGGCGCAAGCTGCTGTCGGCGCCGCCCGACATCCTCATCACGACCCCCGAGTCGCTCTACCTCATGCTGACGAGTCAGGCCGCCGAGACGCTCCGTGGCGTCGACACCGTCATCGTCGACGAGGTGCACGCGGTCGCAGCGACCAAGCGCGGCGCACACCTCGCGGTCTCGCTCGAACGGCTGGACGCCCTTCGACGGGCTCAGGGACCGGAGTACCGGCCGGCGCAGCGCATCGGGCTGTCGGCGACGGTGCGTCCGATCGATGAGGTCGCGCGCTTCCTCGGCGGAGCGCAGCCGGTCGAGATCGTCGCCCCCAAAGCATCCAAGACGTTCGATCTGCGCGTGGTCGTGCCGGTCGACGACATGCTGAATCCTGGAGGAAGCGTCGGCAGGATTCCGGCATCCGCCACTGCCCTCGACGAACCGGCCGGCAGCACCGAGATGACCGGGTCGCTCTGGCCGCACGTCGAGGAGGCGATCGTCGACCTCATCCTCGAGAACAACTCGACGATCGTCTTCTCCAACTCCCGGCGGCTCGCGGAGCGGCTCACGGGCCGGCTCAACGAGATCTACAGCGAGCGCCTCGGGCTCGAGCTGCCGGCCCTTCGACAGGCTCAGGGACCCGGTAGGGTGCCGGCCGCGATCATGGCCCAGGCCGGAGCGACGGCGGGAGCCGATCCGGTCCTCGCGAAGGCGCACCACGGCTCGGTGTCGAAGGAGCAGCGCGCCGAGGTCGAAGAGGAGCTGAAATCCGGCGCCCTGCGCTGCGTCGTCGCGACCAGCAGCCTCGAGCTCGGCATCGACATGGGTGCCGTGGACCTGGTGATCCAGGTCGAGGCGCCGCCGTCCGCCGCATCCGGTCTCCAACGTGTCGGCCGCGCGGGGCACCAGGTCGGCGAGATCAGCCGGGCCGCGCTCTTCCCGAAGCACCGCGGCGACGTGCTGCACACCGCGATCGTCACCGAGCGGATGCTCGCCGGCCAGATCGAGGCGATCGCGGTGCCGCAGAACCCGCTCGACATCCTCGCGCAGCAGACGGTCGCAGCCGCCGCCCGCGGCTCGATCGAGGTCGAGGACTGGTACGAGACCGTCAAGCGCAGCGCTCCGTTCCGGACGCTCCCCCGCTCGGCGTTCGAGGCGACCCTCGACCTGCTCGCGGGCCGCTACCCCTCCGACCGGTTCGCCGAGCTGCGCCCGCGGGTGATCTGGGATCGCGACCGGGGCACGCTCACCGGCCGTCCCGGCGCGCAGCACATCGCCGTCACGAGCGGCGGGACGATCCCCGACCGCGGTCTGTTCGGCGTGTTCGTGGCCGGGGAGTCGCAGAATGCGCGCGTCGGCGAGCTCGACGAAGAGATGGTCTACGAGTCGCGCGTCAACGACGTCTTCACCCTCGGCACGACGAGCTGGCGGATCGTCGAGATCACGCACGACCGCGTGAACGTCGTGCCGGCCTTCGGCCAGCCCGGCAAGGTGCCGTTCTGGCACGGCGACGGACTCGGCCGTCCCGCCGAGCTGGGCGAGGCCCTCGGCCGGTTCTCGCGGGAGCTCACGACGGGCCCGCGACAGAAGGCCGAGGCTCGCCTGGCCGACGCGGGGCTCGACGAGCGGGCCGCGGCGAACCTCCTCGCGTACCTCGACGAGCAGCGCGAGGCGACGGGCAGCCTGCCGACAGACAAGACGCTGACCGTGGAGCGCAGCCGCGACGAGGTCGGCGACTGGCGCGTCATCCTGCATTCCCCGTACGGGATGCCGGTGCACGCGCCCTGGGCGCTCGCGGTCAACGCCCGCATCCGCGAGCGCCTCGGCGTCGAGGGATCCGCTGTGGCGAGCGACGACGGCATCATCGCGCGGATTCCGGATGCCGAGTCCGAGCCGCCCGGCGCCGAGCTCTTCGTCTTCGACGCCGAGGAGCTCGACCGGATCGTCATCGACGAGGTCGGCGGCTCGGCGCTGTTCGCCTCGCGGTTCCGGGAGTGCGCGGCGCGGGCGCTGCTCATGCCGCGCCGGAACCCCGGCAAGCGCAGTCCGCTGTGGCAGCAGCGCCAGCGGTCCGCCCAGCTGCTGGAGGTCGCCCGCGAGCACCCCACGTTCCCGATCATCCTGGAGACCCTTCGCGAGGTGCTGCAGGACGTCTACGACCTGCCCGCGCTCCTGCGGATCACCCGCGCCATCGCCGAGCGGCGCATCCGTCTCGTCGAGACGACCACGAACCAGCCGTCCCCGTTCGCACGCGACCTGCTGTTCGGCTACGTCGGCGCATTCATGTACGAGGGCGACTCGCCGCTCGCCGAACGCCGCGCAGCCGCGCTCTCGGTCGATCCCGCGCTGCTGAGCGAGCTGCTCGGCAAGGTCGAGATGCGCGAGCTCCTCGATCCGGACGTGATCGCGCAGTTCGAGCGTGAAGCGCAGCGACTCGAGCCGGGGCGCCGCGCGCGAGGACGGGAGGGCGTGGCCGATCTGCTCCGCGTGCTCGGGCCGCTCGACGCGGTCGAGGTCGCCGACCGCCTCGAGCCCGCGGCTGTCCCCGCGCGCGTCGAACCGGTCCCCGAGCTCGTCGAGGGGTCGCAGGGTCTCGCCACCCTGTCGGAGGCATCCGGGCATCTCGAAGCGCTCGTCACCGCGCGGCGGGCGATCCGGGTCACCGTTGGCGCCGCGACGCGCTATGCCGCGATCGAGGATGCCGGGCGCCTCCGCGATGCGCTGGGCACGGCGCTGCCCGTCGGCATCCCGACCGCGTTTCTCGAGCCGCTCGCCGACCCGCTCGGCGACCTCGTCGCCCGTTTCGCGCGCACGCATGCGCCGTTCCGGGCGGATGCCGTCGCCCAGCGATTCGGCGTCGGCGCCGCGATCGCGCGCCAGACACTGCAGCGCCTCGAGTCCCAGGGCCGCGTCGCGAGCGGTTACTTCCTGCCCGACCCCTCGACAAGCTCGGGGACCGGCGCGGGCGCGGGCTCGGGGACCGGCGCGGGCGCAGGCTCGGGGACCGGCGCGGGGGCGGGCTCGGGGACCGGCGGTACGGCGGGCTCGGGGATCACCGGCGGCATCGGAGTGGACGACCTCGAGTGGTGCGACTCGGAGGTCCTCCGACGTCTGCGGATGCGGTCGCTCGCAGCGATCCGCGGGAGCGTCGAGCCCGTGCCGCCCACGGCCTTCGCCCGGTTCCTCTCCGCCTGGCAGCACATCGACCGGCCGCTCGAGGGGGTCGATGGGGTGCTGGCCGTCATCGAGCAGCTGGCCGGCGTGCCGATTCCGGCGAGCGCGTGGGAGACCCTCATCCTCCCGATGCGCGTGTCCGACTACGCGCCCGCGATGCTCGACGAGCTGACCGCGACCGGCGAGGTGCTGTGGTCGGGGCACGGCGCACTGCCCGGCCGCGACGGATGGGTGGCGCTGCACGCGACGGATACCGCGCCCCTGACGCTCGGGCGAGAGCCCGAAGAGCCAGACCTCCTGCCGCAGGAGCAGCGCATCCTGGAGGTCTTGACGAGCGGCGGCGCCTACTTCGCGAACCAGCTCGAGCAGCTCGTGGGCGCACCGGACGCCGACGCGGAGCAATCGGTGATCGAGGCGCTGTGGGCGCTGACATGGGCCGGGCGCATCACCAACGACACGTTCGCGCCCGTGCGGGCGTTCCTGGGCGGCGGCTCGCAGGCGCACCGCGCCAAGCGCCGCGCGCCGCGTGCGCGCCTGTACCGGGGAGTGGAGCTGCGCCCGACCGCGACTCCCGCTCCGCGCGCACCCGTGCTCGCCGGACGCTGGTCGGCTCTGCCGCAGCCGGAGGCCGATCCGGCCGTGCGCGCCACGGCGACCGCGAGCATGCTGCTCGACCGCTACGGCGTCGTCACCCGCGGATCGGTGCAGACCGAGGGCGTGCCGGGCGGCTTCGCCCAGACCTACCGCGTGCTCGCCGGGTTCGAGGAGGCCGGGCACTGCCGCCGCGGTTACGTCATCGAGAAGCTCGGGGCGTCGCAGTTCGCCGCATCCGCCACCGTCGACCGCCTCCGCGAGTTCGCCAACCTGCCGGATCCCCCGCCGCTGCGCGGACTCACCCTCGCCGCGACCGACCCCGCCAATCCGTATGGCGCCGCCCTGCCCTGGCCCGCACTCGACGGTGTCGGGCACCGTCCTGGCCGAAAGGCCGGCGGACTCGTCGTCATGGTCGACGGGGCGCTCGTGCTCTACCTCGAACGCGGAGGCAAGACCGCGCTCGCCTTCACGGACGACGAGTCCCTCCTCGAAGCGAGCGCCCGGAGCCTCGCCGAGACGGCCCGCGAGCGCCGCCTCGAGACGCTCACGATCGAGCAGGTCAATGGCGTCTTCGTCTACGCGACCGAAGTCGGCCGCGCGCTGCGCGCGGCGGGCTTCGTCGAGTCGCCGAAGGGCCTCACCCTCCGCAGCCGGAGCGTTCATGCCTGAGGGCGACACCGTCTGGCAGGCGGCGCACCGCCTTGACGAGGCGCTCCACGGCGCCATCGTCACACGGTTCGACCTTCGCGTGCCGCGTGCCGCGACGGCGGACCTGCGGGGTGAGACGGTGCACGAGGTCGTCGCCCGCGGCAAGCACCTGCTCCACCGCATCGGCGATTACACGCTGCACACCCACCTCAAGATGGAGGGCGAGTGGCACGTGTACCGGCCCGGCGAGAGATGGCGCCGTCCCGGCTTCCGCGCCCGCGCCATCGTCGGCACCGAGCGCAGCGAGGCGGTCGGCTTCGACTTGGGCGTCGTGGAGCTGATCCGCACCGCCGACGAGCCGAAGGTCGTCGGCTATCTCGGTCCCGACCCGCTCTCCGAGGACTGGGATCCCGAAACGGCGGCGGCTCGCCTGGCCGCCGACACCCGCCCGATCCACGTCGCCCTCCAGGACCAGCGCAACATCGCCGGCTTCGGCAACGAGTATGCGAGCGAGCTGCTGTTCCTGCGCGGCATCCATCCGCTCACGCCGGCGAACGAGACGGATGCACCCGCCCTCGTCGCCCTCGGCGCCCGCACGATCCGCGCCAATCGCGAGCGTGTCAACCGGACGTTCACCGGCGACACGCGCAGCGGCCGCACCGACTGGGTCTACGGCCGGGAGAGGCGCGCATGCCTGCGCTGCGGCACGCCGATCCGGTCGATGATGCTCGGCGCCGATCCGACCCGCGAGCGCAACGTCTTCTGGTGCCCGAACTGTCAGCCGGAGCACTCTGCGCGCACCGCGGAGAACGATGCTCCAGCCTCCGCGCAAAGTCACGAGAACACAACGATTCGCTCGCACAGATCGTCCTGAGCCTGCCGTCATGGCGCGCAGGGCCCGCACATCACCGCATGATTTCGCAGATTTCGCGGATATTACGGCCGGGCCGGACAGTCTGTGCGGCCTGGCTATGGACGGGGTGATTTCGTCCGGTTCCGAATGATTCGCGTTGCAGCCATGCATCCGCCCGTATTGAATCTCAGGAACGCGGCGCCGGTGCTGCGACGGAGGTGCACCACGTGACAATCGCAGATCCCTTGACCGCCCCGCAGACGAGCGCGGAGGCGCCCGGCTCGGTCGTGATCGAAGAGGTCACCAAGACGTACGGCGATCAGTACGCGGTGAACGGCGTGTCCCTCGCCATCGAACCCGGCGAGTTCATCTCCCTGCTCGGCCCGTCGGGCTGCGGCAAGACCACGACGCTGCGCATGATCGCGGGTTTCGAACAGCCCGACAGCGGCGACATCCGGGTGTCCGGCGCATCCGTCCTCGGCGTCCCGCCGTTCCGCCGCAACGTCAACACCGTCTTCCAGGCGTATGCGCTGTTCCCGCACATGTCCGTCGCCGAGAACGTCGCCTACGGCCTCCAGCAGCGCCGCACCCCGAAGGCCGAGATCCGCGAGCGGGTCGCCCAGGCGCTCGACATGGTGCAGATGCGGCGCTTCGCCGATCGCAAGTCCACGCAGCTCTCCGGGGGACAGCAGCAGCGCATCGCGCTCGCCCGCGCGCTCGTGAACCGCCCCGCCGTCCTCCTCCTCGACGAGCCGCTCGGCGCCCTCGACCGCCAGCTGCGCGAGGAGATGCAGCTCGAGCTGAAGCTCCTCCAGTCGCGCCTCGGCATCACGTTCGTCTTCGTCACGCACGACCAGGGCGAGGCGCTCTCGATGAGCGACCGCATCGCGATCATGCGCGACGGGCGCATCGAGCAGATCGGGGATGCCGACACCGTGTACGCGCGCCCGGCCTCCGCCTACGTCGCGGCGTTCGTCGGTCAGCAGAACTTCTTCCGCGGCCCCGTGGTCGAGGGCGGTGCGGCGGTGCGGAGCCCGCACGGGCTCGTGCGCGGAGCATCCCCCGCCCTCGCGAACGCCGCGAACGGCCAGGCGGCCGTGCGCCCCGAGTTCGTGCGCATCCAGAGCGGCAGTGCGCCGGCCTCGGACGTGAACTCTGTCGCCGGCACCGTCATCGGCGTCGCGCACCTCGGCGAGACGATGCAGTACCTCGTCCGGATCGGCGAGGACCAGAGCATCATCAGCCGTCGCCCGACGCCCGAGGCGCCCGACCTCGTCACCGGCAGCGCCGTCGTCTGCTCATGGAGCCCGGAGCACGTGCTGCTCTACCCCGGCGACCAGGACGCCGCGGGCTACGTCGCTCCGCCCACCGACTGATCCGAGACGCAACACCCGCGGGGCCCGACCCGCAACACACAGCAAACCCCATCCGTCCGCACCACCCGGAGGCCCCGATGACCGAAGAAGTCCGCATCCTCGCGCACCGCAGCGCTGCCCGCATCATCGACAACGAGCTCACCCGCCGCGGCTTCCTCGCCGCCTCGACGGCCGCCGGGCTTGCGGCGGTCCTCGCCGCGTGCTCGCCCGCCGGCTCGAAGGCCGCTCCGCAGGCCACCGGCGGCAAGCTCGAGAGCCAGCTGTCGATGTACAGCTGGGGCGACTACGACGCGCCCGAGGTGCTCAAGGCGTACACGAGCAAGCTCGGCCCGACAATCAAGATGAGCTCGTTCGGGTCGAACGAGGAGATGATCGCGAAGCTCGTCGCCGCCAAGGGCACGTCAGGCTACGACATCGTCGTGCCGACGGGCGTGTTCATCCCCCAGATGGTGCAGAACAAGCTGCTCGAGAAGTTCAACAAGGACCTCATCCCGAACATCACGTACATGGACACGGCGTTCCTCGGCCGCCAGTGGGACCCGGACAACGAGTACTCGGTCTGCAAGGCGTGGGGCACCACCGGCTTCGTGTACGACAAGTCCGTCATCACCCGCGAGCTCAAGACCTGGAACGACTTCCTGGATGCCGCGCAGAACGAGGCGAGCGGCAAGACCTCGATGCTCGACGACCCGGCCGAGCTCACGGGCGTGTACTTCTGGGCCAACGGCATCGACTGGAACACGACCGACAAGAAGCAGCTCGACGCGGCGGAGGAGTTCCTCGTCACCAAGCTCGCCAAGCACGTCTCCGCGTTCAACTCCTACCCCGGCAGCGACGCGATCCCGCAGTCGTCGCAGGCCCTCATCCACGTGTGGAACGGCGACGCCCGCCAGGGGATGATGACCAGCAAGGAGCCCGACAAGTGGCAGTGGGTGCTCGGCGCCCCCAACACCGAGCTGTGGATGGACAACTGGGCCATCGCGGCAGGGGCACCGCATCCCGAGGCCGCCCACGCGTTCATCAACTACGTCCTGACCCCCGAGAACGCGCTCAAGGAGGTCGACTACATCGGCTACCACACCGGCGCGAAGGACATCCAGGCCGAGGCCGAGAAGGCCAAGATGGAGAAGCTCGACATGGTCTTCTTCACCCCCGAGCAGCTCGCCACGATGCACACCGGCCAGGTGACCGAGGCACAGGCGCGCATCGTCGACATCTACAACAAGATGAAGGCCGCCGCTGGTGCGTAAGAGGAGCTTCGGAGCGCTCCTCGCCGTCCCGGCGTGGATCTGGCTCCTCTTCTTCTTCGTGGTGCCCGTGGGGCTGATCGTCTACTACAGCTTCGGCTACAAGCCGGGCCTGTTCGGCACCCACGCCAACGACAAGATGTCGCTGGACAGATACGCCGAGGTGCTCACGCCGACGTTCTTCGCGACCTTCCAGAACACGCTCTGGATCGGTCTGGCCGGCACCGCGCTGTGCTTCATCATCGGGGCGCCGGTCGCGTACTGGATGGCGACGAAGGCCGCGCCGTCCAGGCGCGGCCTGCTGGTCGCCCTCGTGATGGTGCCCTTCTGGACGAACTTCCTCGTCCGCACGATCGGCTGGCAGGTCATCCTGTCGCCGGACGGGTGGATCTCGACCGTCCTGAAGTGGGTGGGCCTCGGCCCGCTCGACATCCTGTACACGCGGCCCGCCGTGCTGCTGGGCGTCGTCTACAACTATCTGCCGCTCATGATCCTGCCGCTGTTCGTCGCGTTCGACCGCGTGCACGGATCGCTGCGCGAAGCGTCGAAGGATCTCGGCGCGGGCCGCTGGACGACGTTCCTGCGGATCACGCTGCCCCTCGCGAGCCCGGGCGTGCTCGCCGGCGTCATGCTCGTCTTCATCCCCCTCATGGGCGACTACATCACCGCGACCGTCCTCGGCGGCGCGAAGGGCAACATGATCGGGCAGCTGGTCGCGAGCCAGTTCCAGACCGCGCAGAACTGGGCCCTGGGCTCGGCGATGGCCGTCATGCTCATCCTCATCGTGATGCTGACGGTCGCCGTCGGCATCGCGATCGTGTGGCTCGTGCGCCTGCCCGTCCGCGCGCACTACCGCGTCACGCTGCCACCCGAGGACGGTGGGGCCGCACCCGTTCCGGTCACCCGCACTGCCGAGCAGCAGCCTCAGGAGGTTCCGGCATGACCACCGAGACCCGCGCCATGGCGACGCAGAAGTCGGCCGCCCGCGTCCGCTCGAAGCGCTCCTGGAGCGACGTCGGCTTCACCGTCTGGGGCGTGATCGTCTTCGCGTTCCTCTTCGCACCGATCGCCGTCATCATCGTCAACTCGTTCAACACGGGGCGGCTGCTGGCCTCGTTCACGCAGTTCGGCTTCGACTCGTTCGCCGCGCTGTTCACCAAGGAGGTCATCCGCGACGCGGTGGTCGTCTCGGTGCAGACCGGCATCATCGCGGCGCTCGTCGCATCCATCCTCGGTACGCTCGCCGGCATCGCGATGGCCCGCCACCCCGGCAGGTGGGTGTGGTGGTTCCTGGTGCTGCTGCTGCTCGTCTCGGTGACGCCCGAGATCGTGGATGCCGTGTCCCTCCTGCCGTGGCTCGTGACCCTCGGTCAGGACTGGGGCATCTCGATCTTCAACGACGGCATCGTACGCCTCGTCATCGGCCATTCGCTGTTCTCGATCGCGGTCGTGTCGTACCTCGTCCGTGCCCGGCTCGTCGGCCTGGACGCGCAGCTGGAGGAGGCATCCGCCGACCTGTACGCGCCGCCGCTGCGCACGTTCTTCCGCATCACGCTGCCCCTCGCGATGCCGGCCGTGCTCGCCGGCTTCCTGCTGTCGTTCACGCTGAGCCTCGACAACACGGTCATCGCCGCCTTCGTCTCGGTGTCGGGCACGACGCCGTGGCCGGTCTACGTGCTCAGCGCGCTGCGCTCCGGTCTGCGCCCGGAGATCGCGGCGGTGTCGACGATCATGCTCGTGCTGACGCTGCTCGCGCTCGGCGCCGTCGCTCTCGTCCTCAAGCGCGCCGGGGACTCGGCCGCGGACATCGCCCGCACCATGGCAGGAGGCTGATCGGATGCCCTACGCGGATCTCGTCTTCACCGGCGGCCCCGTCTTCACCGCCGACACCGTGCGCTCGCGCGCCTCTGCCGTCGCCGTATCGGGCGGGCGCATCGTGGCCGTCGGGCACGACCTCGGCGACCTGATCGGTCCCTCGACCGAGGTCGTCGATCTGGCCGGGCGCCTGCTCATCCCCGGCTTCCAGGACGCGCATGTCCATCCCGTCTGGGGCGGGCTGGACATGCTGCGGTGCAACCTCGCGCCGTTCGAGACGCAGGCGGAGTACCTCGACGCGATCGCGGACTACTCGGCATCCCACCCGGACGACGAGTGGCTGCTCGGCGGCGGCTGGTCGATGTCGGCCTTCCCGGGCGGGACGCCCACCGCGCAGGCCCTCGACAGGGTCGTCGCGGACCGCCCGGCATTCCTGCCCAACCGCGACGGGCACGGCGCGTGGGTGAACTCGGCTGCGCTGCGCCGCGCCGGCATCGACCGGGACACCCCGGACCCGGCGGACGGACGCATCGAGCGGGATGCCGACGGCACCCCGACCGGCACCCTCCACGAGGGCGCGATGACCCTCGTCAACCGCCTTCTCCCCGTGGAGCCGCCGTCGCGGCTGGTCGACGCCCTCCTCGAGGGTCAGCGCTACCTGCACTCGTACGGGATCACCGCGTGGCAGGACGCCATCGTCGGATCGTACGGGGATGCCGGCGACCCCGGTCCCGCGTATCTGGCGGCCGCGGCATCCGGGCGGCTCACGGCCCGGGTGGTCGGCGCGATCTGGTGGGACCGCTCGGCCGGGCTCGAGCAGATCCCGTCGCTCGTCGAGCGCCGCGAGCGCTACCGCGGCGGTCGGTTCGTCGCCACCTCGATCAAGGTCATGCAGGACGGCGTCGCGGAGAACTTCACGGCCTCGATGCTCGAGCCCTACTGCGACGGCCACGGGCACCCGACCGACAACTCAGGAATCTCGTTCGTCGATCCCGAGATCCTGAACGAGGCCGTTCCGCGACTGGACGCCCTCGGATTCCAGGTGCACTTCCACGCCATCGGCGACCGGGCGGTGCGGCAGTGCCTGGACGCCGTCGAGCACGCGATCGCGCGCAACGGGCGCAACGACAACCGCCACCACATCGCGCACCTGCAGGTGGTGCACCCCGACGACATCCACCGGTTCCGCACGCTGGGAGTCGCCGCCAACATGCAATCGCTGTGGGCCGCGCTCGAGCCGCAGATGGTGGATCTGACGCTGCCGTTCCTCGGCTCCCCCCGCGATGCGTGGCAGTACCCCTTCGGCGCCCTGCAGCGCTCCGGTGCCGTGCTCGCGGCAGGCAGCGACTGGTCGGTCTCATCGCCCAATCCGCTCGCCGCGATCCACACCGCCGTCAACCGCAAGGCCGCGCCGGAGTACGCCGATGCCGAGTACGACTCATTCCTGCCCGAGCAGGCGATCGACCTCACGACCTCGCTGACGGCCTACACGGCGGGCTCGGCGTGGGTGAATCACCTCGACGACGTCACGGGAACAATCGAGGCGGGCAAGTTCGCCGACCTCGTCGTGCTCGACCGCGACCCCTTCGCCGGGCCACCCGAAGAGATCGCGTCGACCGCGGTGCTCCAGACGTTCGTCGAGGGTGAGCGCGTCTATGCCGGCTGACGCGTCTCCCGCCCGCGTCCCACTCCGAAACCGAGGCTGAATCGTGTCCCGACTCCTGCTCATCGTCGACATCCAGCGCGACTACTTCCCCGGCGGGCGCAACCCGCTCGTGGAACCGGATGCGGCGGCCGACGCCGCATCCCGCCTGCTCTCCGCCTTCCGCGCGGAGGGCTCGCCCGTCGTGCACGTCATGCACGTGTGGGAAGCGCCGGATGCTGCATTCTTCGCGCCGGGGACCCCGGGCGTGGAGATCGATCCGCGCGTGGCCCCACGGCACGGCGAGCCGCTCGTGGTGAAGGCGTTCCCCAACGCGTTCCGCGAGACCGACCTCGGCGACCGCCTGCGCGCGGCCGCGCCCGACGAGCTCGTCATCGTGGGCATGATGTCCTCCATGTGCGTGGACGCCACGGTCCGGGCGGCCGCCGACCTCGGCTACACCGTGACGGTCGCCCATGACGCCTGCGCGGCTCCCGACCTCGCCTTCGGCGACACGGTCGTGCCGGGAGCCCAGGTGCACGCGGCGTTCATGGCCGCACTCGCCGACAGCTACGCACACGTCGCGTCGGTCGACGACATCGTCTGAACGACGGCATCGGAGCTGATTCCCCGTGGGCACCACCGTCTTCGAACGACGCCGACCTGCCGCATCCGTCATCGCGAACTCACTGGACGGCACCGCCCACGCGGTGTTCTGGCGCGACGACCTTCCCGCCGAGCTGCTGCCCGATCGGGCGCCGCTGACGGGTCGGCATCGCGCCGATCTCGTGATCGTGGGCGGCGGCTACACCGGCCTGTGGACGGCGCTCCTCGCCCAGAAGCGCGCCCCCGACGCGCGCATCGTCGTGGTCGAGGCGCAGCGCGTCGGGTGGGCCGCCTCCGGCCGCAACGGCGGCTTCTGCGAGGCGAGCCTCACGCACGGCCACGAGAACGGTATGGCCCGCTGGCCGAAGGAGATGCCGCTCATCGACCGGCTCGGGCTCGAGAACCTCGACGCGATCGAGGCGGCCGAGGCCGAGTACGGCATGGACTTCCACTTCGAGCGCACGGGACAGCTGGCCCCGGCCGTCGAGGCGCATCAGGTCGAGTGGCTCAAGGAGTGGGCCGCCGAGGGCGAAGAGGGCGTCGTCTACCTGGACGAGGCTGAGGCCCGGGCATCCGTCGCGTCGCCGACCTACCTCGCCGCCGTGTGGGAGAAGAACACGTGCGGCATGGTCCACCCGGCGCGGCTGGCAGCGGAGCTCGCGCGTGTCGCGGAAGACCTCGGTGTCGCGATCTACGAGCGCTCCGCCGTCACGGGCATCGAGACGCCCGACCGCACCGGCGTCTCGGTGGTGACGGATGCCGGGCGGGTCGACGCATCCCGAGCCGTTCTCGCGACGAACGTGTTCCCGTCGCTCATCAAGCGCAACCGCCTTATGACCGTTCCGGTATACGACTACGTGCTGATGACCGAGCCGCTCTCGGACGAGCAGCTCGCGTCGATCGGCTGGCGCGACCGCCAGGGCATCGGCGACATGGCGAACCAGTTCCACTACTACCGGATCTCGAAGGACAACCGCATCCTGTTCGGCGGGTACGACGCGATCTACCACTACGGTCGCAAGGTCCGCAGCGAGTATGAGAACCGGCCCGAGACCTGGGAGAAGCTGGCCGCGCACTTCTTCACCACGTTCCCCCAGCTCGAGGGCCTGAAGTTCAGCCACCAGTGGGCCGGCGCGATCGACTCGTCCACGCAGTTCACGGCCTTCTTCGGTACGGCGCGCGACCGCCGTGTCGCATATGCCGCGGGGTTCACGGGTCTCGGCGTCGGTTCGACGCGCTTCGCCGGCGAGGTGATGCTCGACCTGCTCGACGGCGTCTCGAACGAGCGCACCGAGCTCGAGATGGTGCGCAGGCGTCCGCTGCCGTTCCCGCCCGAGCCGGCCGCCGCGGCCGCGGTCAACGTGGTGCGCTGGTCGCTCGACCGCGCCGATCACAACCAGGGCAAGCGCAACCTCCTGCTGAAGACGCTCGACGCGCTCGGCCTCGGGTTCGACTCGTGATCGGCGGAGCACTGGTCGACGCCTGTTCTCACCGGGCGCCCGGGATGAGAATCGTCGCATGGACTACGGCCACGACCTGCAGTTCGGCACGTTCATCACTCCGCGGAACTCTCCGCCGCGGGCGCCCGTCGAGCTCGCGCGGCTGAGCGAGCGCCTCGGCTACGACCTCGTCGCGTTCCAGGATCATCCGTATCAGCCGCGGTTCCACGACACGTGGACGCTGCTGTCGTATGTCGCGGCGACGACGACGACGATCCAGCTCGCGCCGGATGTGGCGAACCTCCCGTTGCGCCAGCCCGCTGTGCTCGCGCGGGCCGCGGCATCCCTCGATCTCCTCTCCGGAGGCCGGTTCAACCTCGGCCTCGGCGCCGGTGGATTCTGGGACGCGATCGAGGCGATGGGCGGGCGCCGGCTGACCCCCGGCCAGTCGGTGGATGCGCTGGCCGAGGCGATCGAGATCATCCACGGGATCTGGGACCCCGACGTGCGTGAGCCGCTGCACGGCGGTGACCTCTACCCGGTGCGCGGCGCGAAGCGCGGTCCGGCGCCGGCGCACCGCATCCCGATCTGGATCGGCGCGTATCGCCCGCGCATGCTGCGCCTCACCGGGCGCATGGCGGACGGCTGGCTGCCGTCGCTCGGCTACCTGCAGCGCGCGGACCTCGCCGACGGCAACGCGCGCGTCGACGACGCGGCGACGGATGCGGGGCGCGACCCCCGAGACGTCCGCCGGCTGCTGAACATCTCCGGCGGCGAGGGCACCGAGGCGATCGCGGCGCTTGCGCTCGAGCACGGCTTCTCGACCTTCATCTCTGCGGGCGACGATCCCGCGGCTGCGGAGCGCTACGCCGCCGAGGTGATTCCGGCGGTCCGGCAGACGGTGGCCTCCGAGCGCGCCCGCGGCTGAGCCGTTCGCGAGCGGCGCCGACAGCGGATGCGAGGGATCCGAATGTTGTTTCTTGTGACTGCTTGTTGTTTTGCCTTGATTCGTGTTGTACTGTGTGGGGATCGCAAGGAAGGAAGCGCGAGATGTACGCAACGGAGCGGCAGAAGCTCGTCGAGCAGCTCCTCGCCCGGCAGGGGCGGGTCGCCGTGGTCGAGCTGGCGGGGCGATTCGACGTCACGACCGAGACCGTCCGTCGTGATCTCGATGCCCTCGAGCGGCAGGGTGCGCTCGTCCGCGTGCACGGCGGCGCCGTGCTCCCCGAGCGCGCGAGCACGACCGAGCTGACGCTGGTCGAGCGCGCCGAGCGACGCAGCGACGACAAGCAGGCGATCGCGCGACGCGCCCTCGATGTCCTGCCCGAAGGCTTCTCCGGCTCGATCTACGTGGATGCGGGCACCACCACCGCCGCGGTGGCAGAGCTCCTTCCGGCCAGACTCGCCGCCATCCACGGACGCGCCGACGTCGTCACGCACTCGCTGACCGTCGCATCCGCGCTCGCCGGCGACCCCGACGTGTCGCTCACCCTCATCGGCGGACGCGTGCGCGGCGTCACGGCCGCCGCGGTCGGCGCATCCACCGTCGCGGCGATCGAGGGCCTGCGCCCCGACATCTCGTTCGTCGGCACGAACGGCGTCTCCGCCGACTTCGGCCTCTCGACACCCGACCCGGACGAGGCCGCCGTCAAGCGCGCGATCGTCCGGTCGGCCCGGCGCGTGGTCGTCGTCGCCGACTCGTCGAAGCAGGACCGCGACCTCCTCACGGGATTCGCCTCGCTGTACGAGGTGGACGTGCTCGTGACGGATGCCGCCCCCGAGCCCGCTCTCGCCCATGCCCTCGCCGCTGCCGATGTGGAGGTATCGCTCGCATGATCGTCACACTCACCGCCAACCCGTCGCTCGATCGCACGATCGTCCTCGAGGCGCCGCTGCGTCCGGGCGAGGTGCAGGCGGCCCTCGAGTCCCGGGAGGATGCCGGCGGTAAGGGCATCAACGTCGCCCGCGTCGTCGCCGCCGCCGACGTCCCTACCATGGCCGTGCTGCCGCTCGACGAGGCCGATCCGTACGTGGGCGCCCTGCGGGCGACGCGCGTGCCGAACCGCGCCGTCCTGGTGGCCGGCAACGCGCGCGCCAACGTCACGATCACCGATCCCGAGGGCGTCACGACCAAGCTCAACCTTCCCGGCACGCAGCTGACCGAGGAGGAGTGCGGGAAGGTCATCGCCGCCGTGGTCGACGAGTGCGAGGGAGCCGCGTGGCTCGCGATCGCCGGCTCCCTGCCCCCGGGCGTGAGCGACGGCTTCTACGTCGACGTCATCCTGGCGGTCCGTGAGCGGTGGGGAGACAAGGCTCCTCGCATCGCCGTCGACACCTCCGGCGCGGCCCTCGCCGCCGTGGTCGAGCGCGGATACCCCGACCTCATCAAGCCCAACGACGACGAACTCGCAGAGCTCACCGGAGTCGACATCCCCGACGGCGACGAGCACATCGAGGCGGTGCTGCCCGTCGCACGCCGGCTGGTGCCCTCCGCGGTCGGCGCCGCGCTCGTGACCCTCGGCGCCCGCGGCGCCGTACTCGTCACGGCCGACGGCGCATGGGCGGCGACACCGCCGAAGATCCAGGTCGTCAGCACCGTCGGGGCCGGCGACAGCTCGCTCGCGGGCTACCTGCTCGCCGACATCGAGGGCGCCCCGCCGGCGGAGCGCCTTTCTCGGTCGATGCTCTACGGCGCGGCCGCAGCATCCCTCGCCGGAACCCAAGCCCCCACCCCGCACCAGCTGCCCACGGGCGAGGTGCACACCACCCCGCTCAGCTGAGCCCCCACCTTGGCCAAAGGAGGTCACCGTGTCCAACACCATCACCCCCGAACTCGTCAGTCTCGACGTCGGGCTCGGATCCGACAAGCAGTCGGTCATCAAGTCCCTCGCGGAACGCGTCGTCGCCCAGGGGCGCGCGACGGATGCCGACAAGCTCTTCCGCGACGCCTGGGCGCGCGAGGAGAAGGATGAGACCGGCCTGCCCGGCGGCATCGCCATCCCGCACGCCAAGAGCGCCGCGGTGACGACCGCGTCGCTCGTGTTCGCCCGTCTGAAGCCCGGCGTCGACTTCGGCGCCTTCGACGGCCCCGCCGACCTCGTCTTCCTCATCGCAGCGCCCGAGCACGCGGCCGAGGAGCACCTCGCGGTGCTCTCCAAGCTCGCGCGCAGCCTCATGCGCGACGAGTTCACGGCGGGGCTGCGCGCGGCCGAGACGCCGGCCGACGTCGTCGCGATCGTGGATGCGGCGCTCTCCGACGAGCCGGCTCCCGCAGCTGCCGCCGCTCCCCCAGCAGCCGCCGCTCCGGCCGCCGCAGCACCGTCGGCCGCGACCACTGCCACCGCTCAGGACCTCACGGTGGACGGGCGCCCCGCCCGGATCGTCGCCGTGACGGCCTGCGCGACGGGTATCGCGCACACGTTCATGGCCGCCGACGCGCTGACGGCGCAGGGCAAGAAGCTCGGTGTCGACCTCACCGTCGAGCCCCAGGGCTCGAGCGGCTACAAGGCGATCCCGCAGAGCGTCATCGACGGTGCGGACGCCGTGATCTTCGCGACCGACGTCGACGTGCGCGAACAGCAGCGGTTCTCCGGCAAGCCGGTGGTGCGATCGAATGTCAAACGCGGCATCGAGCAGCCGAACGAGATGATCCACGAGGCCGTCGCGGCGGCCAACGACCCCCACGCGACGCGCGTCACGGGTGCCGCGGCTGCCGCGAGCACGGCGGCGAGCGACGCCAACGTCGGCTGGGGCGCCAAGATCCAGCGGATCCTGCTCACCGGCGTCAGCTACATGATCCCGTTCGTGGCCGGCGGCGGTCTGCTGATCGCGCTCGGCTTCCTCCTCGGCGGGTACAACGTCAGCGCGGATGCCAGCAAGGTCATCGTCGACAATGCGCTCTGGGACCTCCCTGCGGGCGGTCTCGGGCAGTACCTCGGATCTGTCGCATTCATGATCGGCGCGACGTCGATGAACTTCCTCGTGCCTGCCCTCGCCGGATACATCGCATTCGCGATCGCCGACCGGCCGGGCATCGCACCGGGCTTCGTCGCCGGTGCCGTGGCGGTGCTCATGAGCTCCGGCTTCATCGGCGGGATCGCCGGCGGTCTGATGGCCGGATTCGTCGCCCTGTGGTTCACCCGACTCAATGTGCCGCGCTGGCTCCGAGGACTGATGCCAGTGGTGATCATTCCGCTCATCGCCTCGATCGTCGCTTCGGGAATCCTGATCCTGTTCCTCGGGCGCCCGATCGCGACCCTGATGGGGTGGCTGAACACCTGGCTGAACGGCCTGGCCGCCACCGGTGCCATCGTCGTGGTGGGTGTGATCCTCGGCCTCATGATGTGCTTCGACCTCGGCGGCCCCATCAACAAGGTCGCTTACGCCTTCGCGGTCGCCGGTCTCGCCGCCGGCTCGGAGACGAACCAGACGCCGTACCTGATCATGTCGGCCGTCATGTGCGCCGGTATGGTGCCCCCACTCGCGATGGCGCTCGCGTCGACGGTGCTTGCACGCGACCTGTTCCCGCCTGTGGAGCGCGAGAACGGCAAAGCGGCCTGGCTGCTCGGAGCCGCTTTCATCTCCGAGGGCGCGATCCCGTTCGCCGCGGCGGACCCGCTTCGTGTGATCCCCGCCTGCATGGCAGGCGGCGCCGTCACGGGCGGGCTCAGCATGGCGTTTGGTGTGACCTCCCTCGCTCCGCACGGCGGCATCTTCGTGCTCTTCGCGATCAACCCCATCTGGGGCTTCCTCGTGGCGCTCGCGGCCGGTACCGTCGTGACGGCGCTCCTCGTCATCGCCCTGAAGCGCTGGGTCGGTCGCAAGGAGCTCGAAGCGGCCGAGGCGCCGTTCGAAGCCGTCGCCGTGACGGCATGACGCGCGAAGTCCGCATGACGATCGAAGGAGACTGACCCATGCCAGAACGTCAAGCCACCATCGCCAGCAGCTCGGGGCTGCACGCCCGGCCGGCGAAGCTCTTCGTGCAGGCCGTGCAGCAGAAGGCGGTCCCGGTCACGATCGCGGTCGCGGGCGGCCCGGACCTCAACGCCGGCAGCATCCTGTCCCTCATGGGACTCGGCGCGGCGCACGGCTCGGTCGTGACGCTCAAGGCCGAGGGCGACGGCGCCGACCAGGCGCTCGACGAACTCGTCGTGCTGCTGGAGACGGATCTCGACGCCGAGTAGCCGCTCCGGACGACGGATGCCGCGGGCCCTCGGGTCCGCGGCATCCGTCGTTCACGCGAGAACGCGGTGCAGGAACTCCACCTCGGCGCCGCCGACCGTGTCGAACAGGGCCGACCGCTCGTGGAGCAGGCCGAAGTGCCCGCCCTCGATGCGCAGGAGCTCGCCGCCTGCGGCGGCGCACCCATCCCGCGCCACGCCGGGCTCGGCGCCCGACATCGCGTCGTCGTCCGCGACGACCCACAGCGACGGGCATGCGATGTGCGGGGCCAGGATGCTCATCGTGAACGGCGCCGGCGCGCGCAGCGACGCCATGCGCGCCGTGTTGCGCCAGGTCGATCCGGGCCGCATCCCGTACTCGCCGAACCAGGCGGCCGCCGACGGGTCGGTGAGCAGCGGGTCCGCGTCCGCGCGATCCAGTGCGACGACGGGATGCGGGTCGCCGATGCGGGCCGTCGTCGGATCGACGCTCCGCGCGAACTCCGCCAGCGCCATGAACTGCGAGCCGTCGGGATCCGGCTCTCCGAAGCTCGTCCCGCACGCGGGCACCTGCACGACCAGCGCCGCGATCGCCGGATACATCGCCGCGAGCGCCGCCGACACCGCCCCGCTGAAGCTGTCGCCCCACAGGGCGATCCGCGATGCGTCGACCGCCTCGTGCGACCGGACGAACGCGACCGCATGCTGGTAGCCGCGCAGCTGCAGCCATCTGCTGATGACGCCGGGCTCGCCGCCGCTGCGCCCGAATCCCTCGTGGTCGAACAGCAGAACCGCGAAGCCGGCCGCGTGCAACACCTCGGCGTAGTCGTCGACGACCATGCCGAACGCCGTGCACGAGAAGCCGTGGGTCATGACGACCGCCGGCCGCGGTTCGTCGTGGGCGTAGAGCCGGCCGCGGATCGTGGCCGCAGCGCTGGGGAACGAGACATCCATCATCACGGCTTCAGTCTTGCCTGGGCCGATCCTCTCGGGAAGCGGGGGCCGTGGACTCGCGGAGGATGATCCGCCCGTGGTCGGGCTCGGGCACCCGGAGGTCGAGGTCGGGCTCGAGCTGGCGCAGCACCGCGGCGGCCGCCTGCCGACCGAGCGCCTCCGGCTGCAGGTCGACCGACGAGATCGACGGCGTCGCCGTGCGCAGGCTGTCGGCATCCGACCCGCACACGACGCGGATGTCGTCGGGAACCCGCACTCCCCGAGCGACCAGCCCTTCGACGAGACCACGGGCGTGCTCGCTCGTCAGGCAGTAGACGCCGTCCGGCCGCTGGGGCAGAGCGAGCAGCTCGTCCGCGGCCCGGACTCCCGCCGCGCGCCCCTCGGTCTCCGGGGCGTACAGGACGATCTCCTCGCGGCCGGCCTCGCGCATCCGCTCGCGGTAGCGCTGCTCCGTCGCGGCGTTCCACTCGATCGGGTCGACGCCGTTCACGAGCGCCAGACGCGTGGCGCCGGCATCCGTCAGATGATCGAGCACGCGATCCGTGATCGCCGGAGTGGCGATGTCGATGACGTGCGGGTCGTCCGGGTCGTTCACGTCGGCCCCGACGAGGGTGTAAGGAGTGTGGCTCGAGCGCAGTCGGGCGACGAGGACGTCGTCGGCGACGGGGTCGGTCACGACGATGCCGTCACAGGCGTAGGCCGTGACGGGGGCCCCCGACACGGTCGGATCGGCGACGAGCATGAGGGCGTAGCCGTGCTCCAGCGACGTCAGCGCGGCGGCACCCGCGAAGCGCGGGAAGTAGTCGACGTCACTGAGGTCCTGCGGGCGCTCCCCCACGGCAGGTCGCAGCACGAGCCCGATCACGCCGAGCCGGCTCTTGCGCAGCCCGCTCGCCACGACATCCGGGTGGTAGCCGAGCTCGGATGCGGCGGCGCGCACCCGGGCCTGGGTCGCCGGATTCACGACCCCGTTGCCGGAGAACGTGTGCGACACCGTGGTCACCGAGACACCCGCCCGGCGGGCCACGTCGCGGATCGTCGAGCGCTGCCGGGCCATGCCGGGATCATAACCCGCGGATTCGCCTTGCCCAAATCGTTTTGGGTACGTAGCGTGGCCACCCGAGCGAGGACGACGACGTTCCGCGACCCGCAAGAGACAGCCCAGAATGACCTGGAGGATCCCGTGTCACAGACGACACCGACTCAGAAGACTCCCGCCCCGAAGACGACAGAGCAGCCGCCGAGCACGCCGGACGAATTCGCGCTGACCACCGCGACCGACAGTCCGACGCGCGTCGAGACCCATGGCATCGACTTCATCCCGGCCTCCGAACGGCACGGCCGCGCCCGCGACCTGTTCGCCGTGTGGGCTGCGCCGAACGTCAACTTCCTCGCGGTCGTCGTGGGCGCGACCCTCATGGTCATGGGCCTCAACCTGTGGGAGGCTCTCGCCGTCATCGTGATCGGCAACGTCTTCTCGATCATCACCGGCATCGTCGCGGGCTCCGGCCCCGCGGCCGGCACGCCGAGCGAGGTCATCACCCGCGCGATGTACGGCATCACCGGCAACCGCTTCAACGTGGCCATCGCCGGCTGGCTGATCAGCGTCTGCTACCTCGCCATCAACTGGGCCGCCGCGACGACAGTGGCCGTCGGCCTCCTCGGCCGCATCGGCGTGCCGTCGAACGGCTGGACGATCGCCGTCAGCGCCGTCGTCATCGCCGCCGCGACCATGGTCATCAGCGTGTACGGCCACGGCCTGATCATGCGGCTCTACCAGCCGCTCGCCGTCGCGCTGGCGATCATCTTCGCCGGCATGGGCGTGTTCGTCGTCGGCGGGGCGCACTGGACCTTCACCTCCGCCCATCCGCTCTCCGGGGTGGAGCTCGTGGCGATGATGGCGGCCGGCATCGCGCTCGTCGCATCCGCCCCGCTTTCGTACACGAACAGCGCCGACTTCTCGCGCTACCTGCCCAGCCGCACGCGCGTCCGCGACGTGGCGCTGTGGACGACGCTCGGCCTCGTCATCCCCGGCATCCTGGCGACGTTCGTCGGAAGCCTCGCCGCCAGCGCCGTGGACATGACCTCGCCCGAGGCGGGGCTCGAGAAGCTCCTGCCCGCGTGGTTCGCGCCGATCTTCCTGATCTCGGTCATCGTCGGCACGATCGCCAACAACGCCATGACCGCATACAGCTCCGGGCTCGCCCTGCAGGCGGTCGGCGTGAAGCTGCCCCGCTCGCGCACCGTGCTGCTCGACGGATCCGTCGGCGTCGCGATGACCCTCTTCGCCCTGCTCGTCTGGAACTTCCTCGACAGCGTGTCGAGCGCCCTCCAGCTCGGCGTCACGATCCTCGCCCCGATCATGGGCGTCTACCTCGCCGACATGCTGTGGCGCCGCAACCGCTACGACGGGCCCGCGCTCGCCGACGACTCGCGCACCGGCCGCTTCTGGTTCGCCGGCGGCTTCCATCTCGCCGGAGTCGCGGCCGTGCTCGTCGGCATCGTCGCCTCGCTCATGTGCAGCGCGACCCTCGTCTTCGTCGGCCCCATCGCGGCCGCGATGAGCGGCATCGACCTGTCCGTGCCGGTCGGCCTCGTCGTCCCGTTCGTCATCTATCTCGTGATGGTGCGGTCGTCGCGCCAGTCGAAGGAGTCCCTGTGAGCACCCTGATCCACTACCGCGGCGGTGCGATCTTCACCTCCGACACCCAGCCCTGGGCCGAGTCGATCGTGGTCGAGGACGGGCGCATCGCGTACGTCGGCGACACCGCCACCGCGGACGCGCTTCCCGTCGACGAGGTCGTCGAGCTCGACGGCGCGGTCATGCTGCCCGGCATCGTCGACGCGCACACGCACCTCGTCGGCATGGGCGAGTCGCTCACGCAGATCGACCTGCAGGATGCCGAGGATCTCGCGGACATCCAGGGCCGGCTGCGGGATGCCGCGGCATCCGCCCCCGGCACCGAGCGCATGATCGGCCGCAGCTGGCTGTTCTCCGCCCTCGACGGACGCCCTCCCCACCGCGACATGATCGACGCCGTCGTCTCGGATCGCCCGGTCTACCTGAACGCGAACGACAGCCACTCCGCGTGGGTCAACAGCGCCGCGCTGGCCGAGCTCGGCATCGACGACGACACGCCCGACCCGCTCGGCGGGACGATCGAGCGGGATGCCGCGGGCCACGCCACCGGGATGCTGCGGGAGACCGCGGCCCTCGGGCTCATGCGCGACCGACTGGACGAGCTCGTGTCGGACGCCGCGCGCGAGGACGCCCTTCGCGCCGCGTTCGACCGCTACCTGGCTGCAGGTGTCACGGCGGCCGTCGACATGGCGCTCGGCGAGCCCGAGCTGCGGGCGCTCGTCGCCGTGCAGACCTCTCGCGGCGGAAGCCTCCCGATGCGCGTCGCGGCGCACTGGGTCGTGGACCGCACGGGAACGCCCGAGGGCGACCTCGCCGGAGTCGCCCGCGCGATCGAACTCGCCGCGGAGCACGCCGGCCCGTGGCTGCGGGTCACCGGCATCAAGCTCTTCGTGGACGGCGTGATCGACAGCTGCACCGCGGCGATGCGCGCACCGTTCGCGGACGGCTCGCATCCGGAGGCGCTGTGGGACCTCCCCTCGCTGTCGGCCGTCGTGACCGCCGCGGATGCCGCGGGCCTGCAGGTCGCGATGCACGCCATCGGGGACGCGGCATCCGCCCTCGCCCTCGACGCCCTCGACGCGGCTGTCGCCGCCAACGGACCGCGCGCGGACCGCCGTCACCGCATCGAGCACCTCGAGACGGTGGATGCCGCCACCCCGACGCGGCTCGCACGCCTCGGCGTCATCGCCTCGGTGCAGCCGGTGCACAGCGACCCCGCGATCCAGGAGAACTGGCGCGCGATGCTCGGGGACGCCCGGGTCGAGCGCGGATTCCCGTGGGGCGAGCTCGCGGATGCCGGCGCCACCCTGGCGCTCGGCACCGACGCCCCCACGGCTCCGTACGACCCGCTGGCGAACCTGTACATCGCCGCGACGCGGAAGTCGGCGTTCGACCGGTCGCTGCCGCCGAACATCCCGCGCCATGCGATGGCGATCGCGGATGCGGTGCGTCGCGCGACCCGCGATGCGGCCTATGCCGCCCGCTGGGACGGCGAGCTGGGCGTGCTGCGCCGCGGAGCTGCGGCCGACTTCTTCGTGATCGACGTCGACCCCTTCCGCGACGGCGCCGACGTGCTGCTGGACTCGGCCGTGCGGTTCACGGTGCTGGCCGGTGAGGTCGTGCACTCGGCTGCCGCCCTGCGGGCCTGACCGCCGCCCCACTGTTCGGCTGTCACCTTCCTCGTCTGCAACCCAGGATCGTGACAGTCGAGCATCACTCGGCAACTCGCCCCCACGGTTCGGCTGTCACGTTCCTCGTCTGCAACCCAGGATCGTGACAGGCGAGCATCACTCGGCAACTCGCCCCCACTATTCGGCTGTCACCTTCCTCGGCTGCAACCCAGGATCGTGACAGTCGAGCGGGCCCAGACCCACTCGACCTCTACCGGCGTGCGGCCCTCCGCACGAGCAGCGCGACGTGCAGGGCCGCCTGGGTCTCGCCGTCGTCGAGATCGGTGCCGAGCAGATCCTCGATCAGGGCGATGCGCTGGTAGAAGACCGAGCGCGAGAGATGCGAGGCGGATGCGGCGGCCGTGCGGTTGCCCGGATGCGCGAGCATCGCGCCCAGCACATCCAGCAGATCGCCGTCGCGTGCGAGGTCGTAGTCGATGAGCGGCGAGAGCATCCGCTCGCCGTGGTCGAGCAGCCGATGATCGTCACGCAGCGCGGTGAGCAGGCGCACGAGCGGCCGGTCGTCGCCGCGCCGCACCCGGAGTCCGCGCGCCTCGCGCCAGCCGCCTCCGGCGGCGAGGTCGATCGCCTCCTGCAGCGACGCGAGCGCCTCGTCGAGACCGGATGCCGACGCCCCGACCGACAGCACGGTGCGATCGGCGCCGTCGCCTGCCGCGGCGCGCGCGAACGCGCGAGCCGTCCGGTCGTCGAACTCGACACCGACCGGAAGGGACAGCAGCACGGCCGCCGCCGGAGCCGGAACCCCCGCGGGCGCCGAGCCGGTCAAGGCTCGTCCGCGCAGGCCGCGGGCCGCGGCATCCACCGCCTCCGACGAGATCGGCGCACCCGAGAGCACGAGACCGTACAGGCGTGCACCGGTCACGGGCAGTCCCGCGGCCTCGAGGCGGGCGGCCGCAGCGCCGGCGCCGGCGAAGCGGCCCGCCAGGAGGGCGTCGACGAGCCGGCGGCGGCCGAGCCGGGCCCACTCGTCGGAGTCGCCGTCGGCGATACGTCCCAGGGCGAGGGCGATGGCCCCCTGCTCGAGCACGCCACGGCGGCCAGCGGGATGCGGCGGCCCGGGGAGCAGCAGCAGGTGACCCCAGCGCGTGCCGCGCGCCTCGACGGGAACCACGAGCCAGTCCCCCGGGTCGCGGTGCGCGGAGCGGGAGCGATACTCCCATCCCGTCAGCAGCTCCTCCTCGAGGGACGGAGGCATGTCCACGGCGATCACCTCGTGCGCGAGGTTCTCGAGCACGACGGGTGCACCGAGGGTCTGCGCGAGCTGATGCACGACGTAGTCCGCCGGCGCACCGCGCAGGGCGAGCGCCGTGAACCGCTCCCGCACCTCGTCACGCGCGCGCAGCGCCGCGGTCTGCTCCGAGATGATGCGGTTGTGCACCGCCTCGGTCACGGCGACGAACTTCACCTCGCGGTGGAGGGTGGCCAGCGCCAGGTCGTGCTCGCGCGCCGCCTCGCCCACGACGGCGGGTAGGTAGCGGTAGTGCGTTCCGAGCTCGAGGACGAGCCCCGACAGTCCGGCCGCGACGAGGTCTGCGATGAATGCGCGGAGCGCGGCGGGGTCGGCGGGCCAGCCGCTGCCCGTCGACAGCAGCAGCTCGCCGCCGTTGAGCAGTCGAGCGACGCCGGCGCTGTCGGACACGTGCACCCACCGCACGCGCGCGTCCAGCGCCGCCCCTCCGACGACGATCTCGGGCAGCCCGTCGACCACCTCCGGCAGGGCGAGCACCTCACGGACCGTGGGAAGGCTCGCGTCGGCTGCGGCCGCGTTCGGACGATCCGTTCGGATCGACGCATCTTCGCGACGATCATCCATGCGTCTCCCCCTCGGACCGCTGTCACACTTGAAGACATCAGCCTAGAGGATGGCCGCACGATCTGTCCGGAACGAGAGGGACACCATGAGCATCACTGAGACTTCGCCGGCCGCTGCGGCCGAAGCATCCATCCCGCACATCGGCCATTGGATCGACGGCGCCGTCGTGGCGTCGACGTCGGGCCGGACCGCGCCCGTGTACAACCCGGCGACCGGCGCGGTCGCCGCCGAGGTCGCGCTGGCGGATGACGCGGAGATCGCGACGGCGATCGCCTCCGCCGTTCGCGGCTTCGAGGTGTGGTCGCAGTACTCGATCGCGAAGCGGCAGTCGGTGCTGTTCGCGTTCCGCGAGCTGCTGAACGCGCGCAGGGGCGAGCTGGCCGCGATCATCACGTCCGAGCACGGCAAGGTCCTCTCGGACGCCGCGGGCGAGATCGCGCGGGGCCTGGAGGTCGTGGAGCTCGCCACCGGCTTCCCGCACCTGATCAAGGGCGCCTACAGCGAGAACGCCTCCACGGGCATCGACGTGTACTCGCTCAAGCAGCCGCTCGGCGTGGTCGGCGTGATCTCGCCGTTTAACTTCCCGGCGATGGTGCCGATGTGGTTCTTCGCGATCGCGATCGCCGCCGGCAACGCGGTGGTCCTCAAGCCGAGCGAGAAGGACCCGTCCGCAGCCCTGTGGATGGCGAAACTGTGGCAGGAAGCGGGCCTCCCGGATGGCGTGTTCACCGTGCTGCAGGGCGACAAGCAGGCCGTCGACGGGCTGCTGACCTCCCCCGATGTCCAGTCCATCTCGTTCGTCGGGTCGACCCCGATCGCGCAGTACATCTACGAGACGGCGTCGAAGCACGGCAAGCGGGTGCAGGCCCTCGGCGGTGCGAAGAACCACATGCTGGTGCTTCCGGATGCCGACCTCGATCTGGCGGCGGACATGGCGGTCAACGCGGGGTACGGCGCCGCCGGTGAGCGCTGCATGGCGATCTCCGTCGTCCTCGCCGTCGAGCCCGTCGCCGACGAGCTCATCGCGAAGGTGCAGGAGCGCATCGCGAAGCTGCGCATCGGCAACGGCGCGGGCGACGCGCAGGGCGAGCCGGACATGGGACCCCTCATCACCGGCGTGCACCGCGACAAGGTGTCCAGCTACGTCGACATCGCCGAGGCGGACGGCGCGACCATCGTCGTGGACGGCCGCAATTTCTCCGTCGACGGCCTCGAGGACGGGTTCTTCTTCGGTCCGACGCTGCTGGACAATGTGCCCACGACGAGCCGCGCGTACACGGAGGAGATCTTCGGCCCGGTGCTCTCGGTCGTGCGCATCGAGTCGTTCCAGGAGGGGGTGGACCTGATCAACTCCGGCCAGTTCGGCAACGGCACCGCGATCTTCACGAACGACGGCGGCGCGGCCCGCCGGTTCCAGAACGAGATCCAGGTCGGCATGATCGGCATCAACGTGCCGATCCCCGTCCCGGTCGCCTACCACTCGTTCGGCGGATGGAAGCAGTCCCTGTTCGGCGACGCGAAGGCGTACGGCGTGCACGGGTTCGACTTCTTCACCCGCGAGAAGGCCATCACCAGCCGCTGGCTCGACCCCGCCACACGCCACTACACCGAAAACCGTGGCATCAACCTCGGCTTCCCCCAGAACAACTGAGACGATCGGTCGTCGAGCGAGCGAGGAACGAGCGAGACTCAACGACCGGCATGGAGTAAAGGACCCTCCGACATGAGCGACACCCTGACCATCGAACCCGACCTCGAGACCGAGGCACGGGTGCGGGCCGACGACCGCGCGCACGTCTTCCACTCGTGGAGCGCCCAGGCGCTCATCGACCCGCTGCCCGTCGCCGCCGGCGAGGGCTCGACCTTCTGGGACTACCAGGGCAACGCCTATCTCGACTTCTCGTCACAGCTGGTGAATCTGAACCTCGGGCACCAGCATCCCGACCTGGTCCGTGCGATCCAGGACCAGGCCGGCCGTCTCGCGACGATCCAGCCGTCGATGGCCAACGACGTGCGCGGCGAGCTCGCCCGCCGCATCGCCGAGGTCGCGCCCGGCGACCTGAACAAGGTGTTCTTCACGAACGGCGGCGCCGACGCCAACGAGAACGCCGTCCGCATGGCGCGTGCCGTGACGGGCAAGCGCAAGGTGCTGTCGATGTACCGCAGCTACCACGGCAACACGACCACCGCGATCTCGCTGACCGGCGATCCGCGGCGCTGGGCGAACGAACCGGGCGACGGCAGCGTCGCCCACTTCTTCGGTCCGTACCCCTACCGCTCGCCGTTCCATTCGACGACTCCTGAGGAAGAGGCGCAGCGCGCGCTCGAGCACCTCGAGCAGGTCATCGTCCTCGAGGGTGCCTCGACGATCGCGGCGATCATCCTCGAGTCGATCGTCGGCACGAACGGCGTGCTCGTGCCGCCGCCCGGCTATCTGCAGGGCGTCCGTGAGCTGTGCGACCGGTTCGGCATCGTCTTCATCGCCGACGAGGTCATGGTCGGCTTCGGGCGCGTCGGCGAGTGGTTCGCCGTCGACCGGTTCG
The DNA here is from genome assembly GCF_034120055.1 of Microbacterium rhizosphaerae. NCBI lineage: Bacteria > Bacillati > Actinomycetota > Actinomycetes > Micrococcales > Microbacteriaceae > Microbacterium > Microbacterium rhizosphaerae. Next base: position 3,838,225 of record NZ_CP139368.1, read on the forward strand.
GCGTCACCCCCGACCTCATCACGTTCGCAAAGGGCGTGAACTCGGGATACGTGCCGCTCGGCGGCGTCGTCATCTCGGACCGCATCGCGAGCCACTTCGACACCGTGGCGTTCCCCGGGGGCCTGACGTACTCCGGACACCCGCTGGCGTGTGCGGCCGGAGTCGCCACGTTCGAGGTGTTCGAGCGCGACGGCATCCTCGAGCGCGTCCGTGATCTCGGCACGCGGGTCGTGGAGCCTCGCCTGCGGGAGATCGCCGCGAACCATGCATCCGTCGGCGATGTGCGCGGCGCGGGGCTCTTCTGGGCGATCGAGCTCGTCAAGAGCACGGAGACGCGCGAGCCGCTCGTGCCGTTCAACGCGGCGGGTGCGGACGCGGCACCGGTCGCCGCCGTCGCCGCAGCCTGCAAGAAGGCCGGCGTGTGGCCGTTCACGCACTTCAACCGCCTGCACGTCGCCCCGCCGCTCGTCATCGCCGAGGACGAGCTGCGCCACGGACTCGACGTCATCGACCGCGCCCTCGAGGTTGCGGACGAGTACGCCGTCTGACCTGGGGAAACGGAGAGGGGATGCCGCGGCTCGCGGCATCCCCTCTTCGCGTCTGCGTGCCGTCCGACCGCTCCGGATCGAACCATCCGGGGTGTCAGGTGCGTGACATCTGTGCGCCTGCTGAGTGCGGGAATGGGATGTCCTGCACCGACGTTGCATCTATTCCGGTGCATAGTGCATACCGGGGATTATGCGCCGGCGGAGGGAAGACCGTGGGCAAGAACTACGTCGATATCGAAAAGGAAAGCGGCGAGACGCTGCGCTACCGCAAGCACGTCAATGGCCGGGGACTCATCGCGCACGGCGCGAAGGTCCACCCGACCGCTGTCGTGGAGACGGGCGCGTATGTCGAACCCGGAGCGCAGATCGCTGCCGGGGTGCACGTCCACCACGGAGCCTGGATCGAGTCGGATGCCGTCATCGGCCCGGAGGCTGACATCGCTGCGCACGCGCACATCGGCCCCGGCGCCGCCATCGGCGCGCGCGCGAAGATCGGGGTCCGCACGACGGTGGGCGATCACGCCATCATCGCGATGGGCTCGCTCATCGGCGACGACGAGATCATCGCCGACCGCGAGCACGTCGCGACCGACAAGCGAGGTCTGCGCCTGGCCGCCTGATAGCGCGCAAACGCGTCGCGCCGCCTATGCGAAGAGCATGAGCACGAAGCCGATCAGCGGCAGAGTGCCCTGCAGCAGGGCGGCGCGTAGGTATTTCAGTCCGGTGGTCGTGAGCACGAGTGCCGCCGCGACCATCGAGCCGAGGCTGAACAGCACGAGTGTGCGACCGGCGACCAGTGCATCCGGTCCGCCCATCGCGAACAGCAGGATGCCGAGACCTGCCCCGATGGCCAGGAACAGGTTGTAGAACCCCTGGTTGTACGCCATCGGCCGCACGGTGTCGGCGGCCTGCTGGTCGGCGATACCGAACCGCCGCCAGACGACGGGCGTCGTCCACCGCACGCTCTCCATGATGAAGATGTAGACGTGCAGGAGCGCGGCGAGCGCCGCGAAGACGAGCGCGAGGATACCGATCATGCGCACACGGTACCGCGCGGCCCCTCCCCCGTCCGGGATTCAGTCTCCTCGACCTGCGGGTGCCGGTGGATGGCCGACTCGGTGCCTACCAGCGCGCGGCCGGACTGAATCCTGAACCGCATGCGCGGACCGAGGCACGAACGGGCATGGGGCCGAACGGGCGCCGACCGGCGCCGACCGGCGCGGGTCGGGACTGAATCCCGAACGGGGCATCGGGGCGAGCGCCGCCGCGGTCGGCGGGATACTGTGGGCGACATGGCGAACGGCAGGCAGAGCGGCCCGCGCCCGGGCAAGCCCGGCGGAGGCAAGCCCGGCGGAGGCAAGCCCGGCGGAGGCAAGCCCGGCGGAGGGACGCCCGGCCCAGGCAAGCCGGGCGGAGGGAAGCCGACGAAGAGCAAGCCGCGGCAGCCGGCCGCGCCTCAGCCCGTCATGCCGGAACCCGAGCCGGCCGAGTCGTTCACCCTCGGGGCGGTCCCGGGCGCGACGCCCGGCAAGTGGATCGACATCTGGAACGAGCGGATGCCGCGCACCCGCCTCGACCTCGTCCCCGTGAGCGTCGCCGAGCAGCGCGACGCACTGCTGCGGGGTGAGGTCGACGCGGCGCTGGTGCGGCATCCGATCGATCAGGACCGCCTGCACGTCATCGGGCTGTATGACGAGGTCGCCGTGGTTGTCGTCGCCGCGGACTCCCACCTCACCGCCGCCGACGAGCTCGACGCCGCCGATCTCGAGGGCGAGGTGCTCATCGTGCCGCAGGACGACGTGCTGCATCTCGAGGTCGACGGCACGGTCGCGCCGCGCTTCGATCCGCCCGAGACCACGGCCGACGCGATCGCCGCCGTGGCGGCAGGGGTCGGCATCGTGATCGTCCCGATGTCGCTGGCCCGCCTGCATCACCGCAAGGATGCCGCGTACCGGCCGCTGCGCGACGCTCCGTCGTCACGCGTCTCCCTCGCATGGGTCGCCGATCGCACGACCCCCGAGGTCGAGGCGTTCGTCGGGATCGTGCGCGGCCGCACCGCGAACTCCTCCCGCTGACGCGGCACCCGAGCCCCCATTCCTTTTCCGAACCCTCACCCGATTCACGCGAATCGAGCGTGGGCTCGCGAATCGAGCATGGGCTCGCGTCGCGCGTGGGCTCGCGAATCGAGCGTGGGCTCGCGAATCGAGCGTGGGCTCGCGAATCAAGACGGCGCACGAGAGGCGGGGGATGTCGCCGACCTGGGTCTCTGCGACATCCCCCGCGGATACGACGTACGGGCGATCGGCACTCCCCATGTGCCCCCCAGTGATCCTCCGCTGCCCCCAGCAATGCGGGTGTTCCCCCCGGACCCCGCTCTGTGCAACGCCGTTCCACAGTGTCAGAGCGGGTGCCCCTACCCCTGATACACGGAATCTTCAGAAACCTGCGCCGTGCACCTGGAACGACGAGACGAGGCCCGTCCGCGCTGATGCATCCGCGAGCGCAGCCGACGGCGTGAGCCCCGCGACGAGGCCCGCGTGCATGGCGCCGAGCAGTTCGCAGGCGATGTCGTCCGCGACGATCACGGGGGTTGCGACGACGGCGTGCGTCCCCGCATGCAGCCACACGCGCGTCATCCCGACGGCCTCCTCGCCCCACCGCACGGAGGACCGGCCGACCTCGCAGGACGACAGCACGACGATCGACGGCACCCGCGGGATGCGATCCACGTCGTAGCCGAACAGCGTGCCGTCGGCGAGCTCCATACCGGAGAACAGCGGGTTGGATGCGGCATGCCGCCCGTGCGCCGCGACGTGCAGGACGCCGACCTCCGCGGCCAGGTCGGCCACCGCATCCACCGTCGCGTCCTGCCCGCGGAGCACCCGGGCGGACGGCCAGACGGAGGCCGCCGCATCCGTCTCCTCGTCCCCGCGAGCGACGCGGGGGCCGACCGCGAAGCCCGCCGTCCGCGCCGTCGCGGCGCCGGTGTGGGCGACCCATCGCGTCACCGACGCGGCGATGGTGAATTCGCGCCCACGCAGCGCGGGGAGCATCGCCCACGGCAGCCCGCCGAGGACGCCGGGCACCGTGATGACGATCCGCTCGGCACCGGCGAACGCGACCGCCTCCTCGAGCAGCGCCGTCGAGATCGCGGCGAGCCGGTCGTCGAGCGTGCGCTTGACGACCTCGACCATGGGGCCGGAGTGGATCGAGGCCGCCATGTCGAGGTCGGCGCGGAGCCCCGGCAGCATCCGGTGCACCGCATTCCAGCCCGGCAGATCGATGATCCTCGCGCGATCGCGCGTGAGGACGAGAGCTGTGAGCACGTCGCCGGAATAGACGAAGTTGAGCAGCGCCGTGCGGTCGTCCAGCGCGTCGCGCAGGGACTCGAGCGTGACGCGACGATGGATGCCGGCAGCCCCCGTCGCGGACCACTGGCGCTCCCGCGCGCGCTCCTCGAGCGCCGCAAGCCGAGGATCGCGGCGCCACGCGCCGGTCGGATCGTCGGCGCGCAGGTGGCGCAGCTCGGCGAGGTCGGCGGCCAGCTGCGGGTCCCGCGGCGGACGGATCGCGACCACCTGCTGGCTGAGGTGTCGGGCGCGCTCGGACCATTCGAAGAGCACATCGGGGCGCCGTGTCCGCACGGCCGATGCGAGCCCCGCGACGATGAGGTTGCGACCGTGCGCCGACAGCGACGTCTGCAGGTCGAGGCTGCCGAACGCGGCCTGCCACTCGGCGAGCTCGTCGAGCCCCGCCGACACGTGCCGGCGCACCTCGGCCTCGCGACCTGCGGCGACCGCACGCTCGGCCCGCGCCTCGTGGGCGAGCAGGCGCACCTCGAGCGAGGCGGTGCGCGGCACGCGCAGCACGCGCGTGCCGCTCGGGCCGGCCTGCGGATGCCGCGACCGCCAGATGTCGAGCGACAGCCGGAGCGCGGCGGCCTCGCTCGCGAAGCCGAACCCGTCGAGGGCGGATGCCACCGCCTCCGCCTCTGCGGGGTCCACGGCCCGCCGCGGCTCGGGCACGGGCCCACTCAGCGCGGGCGCGCCGGCCGCCAGTTCGGCGCGGAGGCGGATGGCGTCGGCCCGCGCCGCCCATGCCTCGTTGCCGACCGTGCGGAATCGCTTGGCGGATGCCGCGGCCGTCTTCCGGGCCTTCGGCGGGTCGTGCATGAGCTGCGAGCGCGCCAGCTGGAACTCCGTCTCGGCGCGCGACTGCGGCATGCGATGGCGACCGAAGATCGGGGCGGATGCGGCGAGCAGCGCCTCCGCTTCGCGGGTCTGCCCCGCATCCCGCAGCACCTCCGCCCGGTCGATGTCGCAGATGGCGGCTGCGACGGGGGATGCGGCAGCCAAGGGCCGTGCCGCGAGCATCCCCTGCAGGGCCGACACGAGATCGCCCCGAAGAAGCTCGACGTACGCGCGGTTGTGCTGCGCCTGGCCTTGCTCGACGGTCAGCCCGGCCGCCGCGAACGTCTCGATCGCCGCGTCCATGTCGGCTATCGCGCCGTCGAAGTCCTGCATCTGGAGTGCGACCATGCCGCGGCTGAGCAGCATGCGGGCGGCCTCGACCGTTCCGGCTCCCAGGCCCTCGATCGCCGCGCTGAGCCGTTGCTGAGCCTCGACCAGCCGCCCGTTGTACATCGCAAGCGTTCCCACCTGCCCGAGGATGGCCGCCCGGGTCCGGTCGCTGAGCCCCACGATCCTCGAGGCCGCAAGGGCGACGTCCTCGGCCTCGTCGGGGTGACCGGTCCGCTGGAGCACCACTGCACGAGTGCCGAGGATGCGCGCACGCATGTCGGGATCCGGATCGCCTGCCTCAGCCAGATCCAGGGCATGCGAAGCCTCGGCATACCGACCGCCCATGCTCAGAGCAACAGCGCGCCGATGCCAGGACTCCCCGGATCGAGACACGACTACATCTTCTCGCGGATCATTCCCCTGCGTGCGTCGGCCGGACCCAGGGGCCGGGCCACGGGAAGCGAGGCGCCCGAACCGTCAACCGGAACGCCTGGACGGGCGTCCCGTCCCCGTCACTGCTCGCTCGGGGCCACCGCCACCCCCGCGTGCGTCTTCTCCAGGTGGGCCGCGACCCCCTTCAGCAGGGCGATGCGCGCCGCCCGGTCGACCTCTCCGCCCATGAGGTGCTCGGAGAGGTGAGATGCGAGCAGCCCTGCGATGTGGGGCGCTGCGAACGAGGTCCCGCTCCACAGTCCGAACCCGCCCGTGCAGTCATCCGGGTCGATCGTCTCGCGGCGGAGGCCGTACCGATCGTTCCGAGTCCCCGCCTGGATGCCGCCATTGAACGGAGGCGTCGTGCTCAGCACCGAGACTCCGGGGGCGTACACCCGCACCCATCCACCGATGTTGCTGAACAGCGCGACCGTACGGTGGTTCGGATTGAGCGCCCCCACCGAGAGGTGCGGCGCCACGTCGTCCGGATCCTCGACGACGAAGTCCGCACCGGGCCAGTCCCACAGCGCGGCGGGGAATGCCGGGCGATCCGTCGCGTCGTTGCCGGCAGAGCACACGACTGCGCACCCCTGCCGGCGCGCCGCCACGAGCAGCTCGGACAACGTGTGGTCGAAGAGCTCGTCCTCGGGAGTCTCGTGGTAGTAGCCGAGCGACATGTTGATCACGTCGATCCGGCGCCCGCCCTCGTCCTCGGGGGTCGCCATCCACCTGACGAGTGACCGCACCGCCATCATGAAGTCGCCTTCGAGAAGCACGCCGGCGCTGTTCGCCACGCGGACCGCGATGAGGTCGGCCTCCGGTGCGAGCTGGCGGATGATCCCCGCGATGAAGGTGCCGTGCCCGGATGCGGGGTCGATGGCCCCGTCGAACTGTCCGATGAGGTCGCCGTGCAGCTCGGGATCGGTCGCCGCGCGGTGCTCGCCGATCGCATGACCGTCGAACGAGGGCGTCCGCGTCACGATCTCGTCCGTCAGCCAGGGATGCACGCCGCATCCGGTATCGAGAATGGCCACGACCGGACGGCGTCCTTCGGACGCCAGCGCCCCGGAACGCGCGGGAGCCGGCCCGATGTAGTCGACCACCTGTCTTCCGCCGCTGCCCGGCTGGGCGTAGCTGTCGGTACCCGGCGCGTTCGTGCCGCCGAAAGGGTTCGTGCCGCCGAACGGGTTCGTCCCGCCGAAGGGGTTCGTCCCCCCGAAGGGATTGGTCCCGCCGAACGGGTTCGTCCCCCCGAAGGGGTTCGTCCCCCCGAACGGGTTCGTCCCGCCGAACGGATCGATGGTGAGCACATGGTCGAGGCTGACGCCGGGCACATCCGGCTTGCCGCCGTTCGTGCTGACCCGGGCCCGGGCGCGCTGCAGCAGGCGCCAGGCGTCGATCGGCGGCACCGGCTGATCGTCCTTGTCGGGGCTCGGCGCCGGGAAGATCGACACGCGGTGCACCGTGGGAAGGTCGAGCGCATCGCGCCAGCGGCGCGCACGGGCCGACGCATCCTCCCGGCTGACCGGCGTGCCGTCCATGTTCTGCAGCTCGATGCCCCAGCCGAAGTCCGACGCGGCCTCCCCCAGCAGGTCGAGCAGCGCGTCCAGCGCTCCGTCGGCGACCGTCACCAGCAGGTGCGACCGGTCGTACGAGGTCGGATAGGCGTTGACCCCCTGCACAGGCTCACTGGCCGGATCGAGCGGCACGCCCTGCGCTCGGGCGGCGTCGTACCGATCACGCCAGGAAGCGGCCGGGCGGTCAGCGGACGAGTCGGGGGGAAGGTCTGTCATCGCCTGTCCTCAAGGTCACACTTCGAACTGCGGGGTCTGGAAGTCGTGGAGGTCGCCTCCCTCGTCTCGCACGGCCAGCTTGAGGCGCGACACACCGGCAGGGACGCCGTCGAAGGCGAAGCGGCCGTGCTCGCCGAGCTCGGCCGGCAGCTCCCGGGTGGCCTGGACGAGGCGGACCGCGAGGGCCGAGGCATCCACCCATCCGTCGATCCGGTGCTTGCCCGACTCGGTCTGCGTGATGTGCAGCAGCACGGTCGTGGTGCCGTCGCTGAACTGCAGCGTCATGGTGTCCGAATCGCTGCGGGTGGCGGCGAGGTTCGTCTCCACGAGCGTCAGCAGCGCGTACTCCCGCGACAGGTCCTCCACGGCGACCGCCGCCACCATCCTGTCGACGAGGTCGGCCGGCATCGGGTCGACGTCCTCCCACACCGAGCGAAGTCGTGCGAAGAGCGCGGCATCCGCCGCGAAGTCCTCAGTTTGCATCGTGGTCCCTCCATCCGTCGCCCTCGAGCAAGGCGCGCAGCTTTCCCAGGCACCGCTGGCGCGTCGGTCCGATCAAGCCGACCGGCATCGACAGGTCCGCGGCGATGCGCGCGTAGTCTGGCCGGTCGTCGAACGCGATGACACGCAGCAGGCGCTGGCATCGGTCGTCGAGTTTGCCGACCGACGTCCACAGGCGCCGCTGGTCGTCTTCGACCCCGGCGGTGTGCTCGGCCGACTCGTACGTCGGAAGGTGGGGTTCCAGGTGCTCGACCTCGGTCGGATCGGCGCGGCGCTGCAGTCTGCCGACGCGCCACGCTTCGCGGCGCGCGCACATCGTCAGCCATCCGGACACCGCACGAGGATCGATGATCGTCTCGTGCCGGCGCACGAGCGTGAGCCACGTGGTCTGGACGACGTCCTCGGCGAGCGCGGCATCGAGCCCGTACGCGCGCACGACGTGCCAGAGCACGGGTGTCATGAGGCGCACGAGCTCGTCCATCGCACGGGTCTCACCCTCGCGCCAGCGCAGGAACAGGTCTGCCGCGTGCTCCCATCGTGCGGGCGCGGCCGAATCGTCGGATGCCGCAGCCCACGCGTTCCCAGTACGCTCTTGGCCGTCCGGCTCCGACCGATCGATGTCGGTCATAGCGCCCATTGTCTCCACATAGGGAACGAGTGGGAAGTGTTTCGCTTGATACAACCCCTTCGGAAATCTCCAGGGACGGATGCGTCGGCCCGCGGCCGACCCATAGACTCGGCGCCATGAGCGCCCGCCTGCTGTACGTCTGCGTGCGTCCTCAGCGCGGTGCGGGCGAGGCCGAATACGAATCCTTCCGCAGCGCGGCGGGGCTCGCGGCCGACGAGATCGACGCGCTGGACCTCGTCCGCAATCCGATGCCCGACCTGGACGCGTACACCGCCTACATGGTCGGCGGCAGCCCCTTCAACATGACGGATCCCGAGACGTCGAAGACCGAAGCGCAGAAGCACGTCGAAGCCGGCCTGGCGGAGCTGGCGCAGGCGGCGGCCGACGGCGGTCCGGCCGCGCTGTTCACCTGCTACGGCATCGGGATCGCCACGAGAACGCTCGGCGGCGAGGTCAGCCGGGCGCACCCCGAGGACACCGGGCCGACGGTCGTCGCCCTCACGCCCGAGGGCGAGCGCGATCCGCTCTTCGGCGACCTCGCCACGCGGTTCACCGCCCTGACGGCGCACAAGGAAGGGTCGTCGACCGTGCCGCCGGGCGGCGTGCTGCTGGCGCAGGGCGATGCGTCCGCGGTCCAGGCGTACCGCTACGGCGACCGGCTGTACGCGACGCAGTTCCACCCGGAGGCGACGACCAAGGCGTTCACGGAGCGCATGGCGATCTACCGCGACGACGGGTACTTCGCCTCCGCGGACTACGAGGTGCTCGCCGCCCGCGTCCTCGCGACATCGGTCACCGAGCCGATGCGCCTCGTGCGCGCCTTCGCCGGGCGGTTCGGCTGACTCAGAAGAGGCCGGCGAGGGGCACCAGTGCCTCGTCGACGATCTCCGCCGGCGCGCGCGGGTCGTCGCCACGTGCCCACCACACGAGCGCCGCGTAGGACGCACCGCCGATCGCTCCGGTGAGTGCCGCGATGCGCAGGCTGTCGGCAGGCAGACCGAGCGCCTCGGACACGTGCGCGGCGAGATGCTCGCCCATCCGCTCCTGCAGCTCGGAGCCGACCGCGGCGAGCGCCGGGCTCGAGTCGATGAAGCGCAGGCGCAGGCGCGTCGCATCCGGTTCCGGGCCCAGGGGGGCGAGGGATGCCTCGTACCCCGCGCGCACCCGGTCGAGCAGCGGCAGATCCGCGGCGGCCGCCCACGCCGCCTCGAAGCGTTCGTCCGCCTCGGAGGCTCCGCCCCACACGAGCGCGCCCTTGGACGGGAACCAGCGGTAGAGCGTGCGGCGACTCACGCCGGCGGCCTCCGCGACGTCGGCCATCGTGACCTCGTCGATGCCGCGGGCCGCGAACAGACGCAGGGCCGTGAGCGCGATCGCCTCGGGGTCCGCCTCGACCGGGCGACCGGGCCCTCTGCCTGCTGCCATGCCGTACATCCTCGCAGTGCGGCCGCGACGGCCGGGAACGCCGCCCGGAAGCCTCGAGGGATTCTCTCGGGAATCAATTATGGCACCGAGTGTTATATTTCGATGGAGGGGTGGACCCGCCGCCCCGGAAGGAGACACATCCCCATGAGCACCGCCATCGTCCCGGGCCGATTCGAGGGCAGGACCGCCGTCGTCACGGGCGCCGGCTCCGGCATCGGCAAGGCGACCGCCCTGCGCCTGCTGGCCGAGGGAGCGACCGTCGTCGCATCCGACATCTCCGCCCCCCGTCTCGAGGAGCTCGCGGCCGAGGTCGGCAGCGCCAAGCTGAAGACCGTGCCCGGCGATGTCGCTGCGGCCGACACGATCGACGCGATCCTCGCCGCGGCCGACGGTGTCGTCGACGCGCTCGCCAACAACGCCGGCATCATGGATGCCTTCCTCCCGGTCGGCGAGCTCACCGACGAGATGTGGGACCGCGTCATGGGCGTCAACGTCACCGGGCCGATGCGCCTGACCCGCGCCGTGCTGCCCGGCATGCTCGCGCGCGGCGCGGGCGCCATCGTCAACACGGCGAGCGAGGCCGGCATCCGCGCCTCCGCCTCGGGCACCGCGTACACCGCATCGAAGCACGCGGTCATCGGGCTGACCAAGAGCACCGCGTTCTTCTACGGCCCGCAGGGAGTGCGCACGAACGCCGTCGCGCCCGGCGCGGTCATGACGAACATCGAGGCGCCGTTCCACTCGGAGTTCGCCGCCGGCCGCATCGGTCCGATCATGCAGACCACGATTCCCGGGGCCGCTCAGCCGGAGGAGCTCGCCGCCGCGATCACCTGGCTGCTCAGCGACGACGCATCTTTCATCAATGGCGCGATCCTCATGGCCGACGGCGGCTGGTCGGCCGTCTGAGCGTCAGGTCGCGCCCTGCGGCGGATGCCGCAGGAGCTCGACCCGCTCATCGAGGTAGCCGGCGAGCGGCGCGAAGCCGCCGGAGCGGCTCCAGCGCACGACCGGCTCGCCGTCGCGCAGCGCGAGCGGACCGGAGCTGCCGCCCCGCTCGACGGCGCCGAGGTCGAGTTCGCGCCAGCCGACGTGCACCGTCTCTCCCTCGGCGAAGCCGCCCCGCCGGGCGGCCGCGGCCAGTGCCGCGCGCTGCCGCTGCGACTCGGCGGCGAACCCCCGGCGCACCTCTTCGCGCGCCCGGAGGATCTCGCCCGTCTCGAGGACGCCCTCGTCGGTCAGCAGCAGCACGCCGAGATGCCACGCGGCGCCGCGCGGAACGATCCGCGCCGCGCGCGGGACGCCGAGAATCCGCCGTCCCGGCAGGAGCTCGCCGAGCCGCTCCTGCGGCGCGCCGGCCAGCCTGCCGCGCGCGATGTCGAACAGCTCGCGGAGCCCGGTCACAGCTTCTCTTCGGCCACTTCGGCGGCCGGATCGACGCGCTCGTGCCGCAGCGACATCCCGATGAGCGGGTAGACGAGCATCGACAGCATGCCGGCGCCGACCAGGACGGCCGCGGCGCTGCTCGGAATGATGTGCTTGTCCACGCCGATGCCGGTGACGGCGACGATGATCGGCAGCGCCGTCGCACCGAGCAGAGCGATCGATATCCGATCGCGGGCGCCGGAGCCGGCCGGAGCGGCGAGCATCGACGGCACGCCGCGCACGAGGAGAAGGGCGAGCGCGGTCGCCGGCACGAGGGCGAGCAGCACGGGGGTCTTCAGCAGGGATGCGAGATCGAACGTCACCCCCGTGTAGATGAAGAAGATCGGCACGAGGAAGCCGAAGGCGACGGCCTCGATCTTGCTCTCCACCTGCTCGCGCAGGTGCTCGTCGGCATCCCGGATCATGAGCCGCCAGACGATGCCGGCCGTGAACGCGCCGAGCAGCATGTCGATGTCGAGAACGAGGCTGAGGAACACGAGCGCCGCGAGGATCAGCAGGACGAGCCGCACGGCGAACTGGCCTGAGGTGTGCAGCGTCGACGTCACGAAGCCGTGCAGGCGCCCACGCGGGGCCCTGAAGGCATACCAGACCGCGCCGGCGGCGATGAGGACGAAGAGAGCGAGCACGATCGTCGCCCGTCCCGGCGAGCGATTGCCCAGGAAGATCGAGATCGCAACGAGCGGGCCGAACTCCCCGACCGTGCCGAGTGCGCCCACGGCGCGCCCGAAGGGCGTCTTCAGCTCTCCCGCATCCCGCAGGATCGGCAGCAGCGCGCCGAGCGCGGTCGACGCCATCGCGATGCCGATGATGATCGCGGGCTCCCCGGGCGCGATGATCCAGCCGACCGCGACACCGACGGCGAGGCTGATGAGCCACCCGAGTCCTGCTCGACGGCCCGTGCGACCCCGCAGCGCCTGGAACTCGATCTCGGTGCCGGCGACGAAGAAGAGCATCGCGAGCCCGAGCTGCGACAGCGTGTGCATGAACGCGGTCGGATTCGCCCATCCCAGCACGCTGGGTCCGAAGACGATGCCGAGCACCAGTTCGAAGACGACGACGGGGATGGGGACCCATCGGCCGAGGCCGCGGGCCAGCAGCGGCGCGAGCACCGCGGCGAGAGGGACCAGCACCAGGTCGAGGCCGAAGTCCATTCCGCCAGGGTACTGAGCCTGCTCGTCGCGCGGGGGCGGTCGCCGAACAGGTGCGGCGCCGATCAGCGCAGGGTCACGGCATCCCAGTGTCCCGGCTCGGCGAATTCCGCGTACCGGACGTCGATGCCGTCCGCGCTCGTCGAGGCCGCGCACAGGAGCGTCGACAGGGTCGGATAGCCCAGTGGCCGGTTGTCGCGCACGATCGCACGCTCGTCGTCGGGATCGACGCCGGCCGATGCCCGGAGCACCTCGAGCCACGGCACGAACCAGTCCGGGCCGTCCGTCGGCGCGAGGGCGAACGCGTCGCGCCAGGCCGCGATGCGCGCGGTGGCGGGGTCGTCGAGACCCTCGTGGGCGATCATGTGGGTGCCGGGCGGGATGCGGGTCTCCCCCCGCTCCACGCCGTCCCACGTGAGGACGCTCGCGCCCGAGGCATCCACTGTCACGAGGTTGAACCCCGCGGTCGCCGCCGTCGGCGCGATCGGGATCCCCGCCACCGCGTCGAGCGGGATGCCCCCGCGGGAGATCAGCTGCACGCCGTCCGGCGGCTCGGGGCTGCGGCGGTTCAGCAGCACCGCGAGGCGGTGGGATGCGAGGTCGGCCGCGAGCCACGCCCCGCCCGCGCGCCGGTCTCGCACGCCGACGACACCCGGGCGATCGGGCCAGTTCTCACCGAGCGGCATCCATCCCCGGTCCGGATCCTCGTCGCGCACCGCGAGGAGCCGAACCGGCCCCTCGCCCGGCTCGGGCACCCGGATGACGACCGTGCACATGTTCCCTCCCGCGTGCACCCGCGTGGGAGGATCGACACGTGTTCGTCGTCGTCGCAGTCACGGGCGGGATCGCCGCATATAAGACGGTACAGGTCGTGCGCTCGCTCGTGCTCGCCGGGCACGAGGTGCACGTCGTCCCCACCGAGAACGCCCTCCGATTCGTGGGCGCACCGACGTGGGAGGCGATCAGCCGCCACCCCGTGACCGCGAGCGTGCACGACGACGTCGCCGCCGTGCGGCACGTCGCGCTCGGGCAGGCCGCCGATATCGTGATCGTCGCTCCCGCCACGGCGAACACCCTCGCCAAGATGGCCGCCGGCCTCGCCGACGACCTCGTCGGCACGACCCTCCTGGCCACGACGGCGCCGGTGGTCGTCGCCCCCGCGATGCACACCGAGATGTGGCGGCACCCCGCCACGGTGGCGAACATCGAGACACTGCGGGCCCGCGGCGTGCACATCGTCGGACCCGACGAGGGCGCCCTGACGGGCGCGGACGTCGGTCCCGGGCGCATGTCCGAGCCGGACGAGATCGTCGCCCGCGCGCTCGCCCTCGTCGAGGGCCGCCGCGACCTCGCGGGCCTGGTGGTCGTGGTCTCGGCAGGCGGCACGCGCGAGCCCCTCGATCCAGTGCGCTTCCTCGGCAACCGCTCGAGCGGACTGCAGGGCGTCGCCCTCGCCCGCGCGGCCGCCGAGCGCGGCGCCGAGGTCAGGCTCGTCGCGGCCCACGTCGACGACGGAGTCCTGAGGGATGCCGCATCCCCTCGCATCCGCCTCACCCGCGCCGGGACGGCGGCAGAACTGGGCGACGCGGTGCGCGCGGCATCCGTCGGCGCCGATGTCGTCGTCATGGCCGCCGCCGTCGCGGACTACCGACCAGTCGACGTCGCCGACGCCAAGCTCACGAAGGAGTCGGTTCCCGGACCGCGCCTCACGCTCGAGCTCGTGCAGACGGAGGACATCCTCGCGCGCCTCGTCGCCGATCGGACGGATGGTGCGCAGACGATCGTCGGCTTCGCAGCCGAGACCGCGCCGACCCGTGCGGAACTGCTCGAGCGCGGCCGGCGCAAGCGCGAGCGCAAGGGCGTCGACCTCCTCGTCGTGAACGAGGTCGGCTGGAGCCTCGGCTTCGAGAGCGGCGACAACGCGGTCGTCGTCATCGGTCGTCGGGGCGAACCGATCGCCGAGGCTTCCGGTTCGAAGCGCGCGGTCGCCGACGCCGTCTGGGACGCGGTCCTCGCCGCCCGCGCGTGACCTCGCCGCAGACCCGGATACAGCGTCCGAGAACCGTGCGGGAAACCGACGATCAGCACGGGTGACCGGCCGGGGGTCCCCGAGTATCGTCGGGTGGGAGCCCAACGGAGGTCTTTCATGTCGCTCACAACCGAACCCGTCGCCCGTACCGACGCCGAACTGCAGGCCATGGCCCGCGAGCATCTGTGGATGCACTTCTCGCGGCAGTCCACGATGGAGCGCGACGGCGTGCCCATCATCGTCCGCGGCGAGGGTCATCACATCTGGGACTCGAACGGCAAGCGGTACATCGACGGGCTGGCGGGCCTGTTCGTGGTCAACGCCGGCCACGGCCGCAAGCGCCTCGCCGACGTCGCCGCGAAGCAGGCCGAGGAACTCGCCTTCTTCCCGATCTGGTCGTACGCGCACCCGGCCGCCATCGAGCTGGCCGATCGCCTGGCCGGCCTCGCCCCGGGCGACCTGAACCGGGTGTTCTTCTCGACGGGCGGCGGTGAGGCGGTCGAGACCGCCTTCAAGCTCGCCAAGTACTACTGGAAGCTGCAGGGCCGCCCCACCAAGCACAAGGTGATCTCGCGGGCCATCTCGTATCACGGCACGACGCAGGGCGCACTGGCCATCACCGGTCTGCCGGGCATCAAGGGCATGTTCGAGCCCGTCACCCCGGGCGGCTTCCGCGTGCCGAACACGAACTTCTACCGCGCGGCCGAGATGGGCGCGCCGGCCGACGACATCGAGGCGTTCGGCGTCTGGGCCGCCGACCGCATCGAGGAGATGATCCTCTTCGAGGGCCCCGAGACGGTGGCCGCCGTGTTCCTGGAGCCGGTGCAGAACTCGGGTGGATGCTTCCCCCCTCCCCCCGGCTACTTCCAGCGCGTGCGCGAGATCTGCGACAAGTACGACGTGCTGCTCGTCAGCGACGAGGTCATCTGCGCCTTCGGTCGTATCGGCGAATACTTCGCGTGCAACGCGTACGGCTACCAGCCCGACATGATCACGTTCGCGAAGGGCGTCACGAGCGGCTACGCGCCCCTCGGCGGCACCATCATCTCCGACAGGATCTACGAGCCGTTCCGGCACGGCGACACCGCGTTCTACCACGGGTACACGTTCGGCGGGCACCCGGTGTCGTCGGCCGTCGCCCTCGCCAACCTCGACATCTTCGAGGAAGAGGGTCTCAACGCCCACGTGCGGGAGAACTCCCCGCTCTTCCGCGCCGAGCTGGAGTCCCTCAGCGACCTCCCGATCGTCGGCGACGTCCGCGGCGACGGCTACTTCTTCGGCATCGAGCTGGTCAAGGACAAGCACACCCGCGAGACGTTCGACGACGACGAGGCCGAGCGCCTGCTGCGCGGATTCCTGTCGAAGGCCCTGTTCGACGCGGGCCTGTACTGCCGCGCCGACGACCGCGGCGACCCCGTCATCCAGCTCGCTCCGCCGCTGACGATCGGGCCGTCCGAGTTCGCGGAGATCGGCCAGATCCTGCGCGGCGTGCTGACGGAGGCGTGGACGAGGCTCTGACGGCGACCGCTCAGTGCGGCAGGCTGCCGTCGTCGGTCTGAGCGGGTGAAGGGACGTAGTCGAGCGGGCGGGATGCGGTGATGGCCGCACCCGCCCGTTCGTACAGGTAGATCTCGCTGCTGTGCAGGCGCACGGAGCCGACGCGGATGAAGCCGGTCGCCTCGATCTCCTTCACGCCGTAGGTGTCGACCGAGGTCGCATCGGCGTACTCGACCACCCACACGCGGCTGACGTCGGCCAGCCGTCCCCGCTGGATGACCTTCGCGATCGGAAGCGTCGCATCCGCCCAGTTCGCGACGTCGTAGTAGGGCTTCGACAGGCTGACGTCCTTCACATTCGCGAAGCCGGCGGGGTAGGCGCGCATCGCGAGACGCGTCTTGCGCGAGGGCCGCACGCCCTCGTCGAACACGATCGCGTCGCCCTGACGGGCCTCGGCGCCGATCGTGTCGCTGATCTGGGACCAGTCGCTGTTGTTCTTCGAATACGGAGTCCGCTGCGCGGCCCAGACCGGCGCGGTGAGGCCGCCGAGCGCGATCGCGAGGAGCACGCCGGTCGCCGTCGCGAGGAACGCCGGGCCTCGCAGGCGTCGCATGGCGTCCGATCGCCGCGCCGCCTCGCGCACGAGAACCACGAGCTCGCGCACGCCGAGCACGATCGCCACCGCCACGGCCGGCGCGCACATCGTGAGGTACCTCGAGGTGAAGGCGGGGATCGCGGCGTTCAGCAGCTCGAGCAGGATGAACGGCGCGAACGCCCAGGGCAGGACGAGGGCCTCGAGCGTGTCGGACGGCGTCCACGCGACGCGACGGATGCGTCGCACCGTGAAGCCGATCACGGCGACGAGCGACAGGCCCCAGCCGAGGTACGCGAGAGGCACGCTGGAGAAGAACGCGCCGGGAAGCACGACGCCGAGGCTCGCGTCATCCCGGTACGCGAGGAACGAGATCTGGGAGTGCTCGGATGCGGCGAGCACGACGAACGGGAGCGCGACCGCCGCCGCGATCGCACAGGTCTTGAGCCAGGCCCGCCACACGACGCGGGCCGACCGCAGCAGCGCGAGCGACATCGCATGCGCGACGGGGATGATCGCGAGGTAGAGGAACAGCTGCGTTCCGAGCGCCAGCAGGATGCCGTACCCGATCCATCCCCACGCCTCTCCCCGCATCGCTCCGCGCTGCGCGGAGCCTCGGGCGCGTGGGCCCAGCCGGTCGCCGTGGCGGGAGCGGCGGACGGTCGCGGCGAGGATCACGGTGAGCCACACCGCGATGGCGGCGGTCATCGCATACGAGCGCGCCTCCTCGCCCGCGTATGTCATGCGCGGCAGCACGGCGCACGCGAGTCCCGCGACGACCGCGAAGGGCGTGGAGGAGAAGCGCCGAACGAGCACGACGATGCCCGCGGCGGCGACACCCGCGGCGAGCGCGCTCGGGAACCGGATCGAGAACGGGCTGTCGCCGAACGCCGAGATCCAGATGTGCAGGAACACGTAGTAGCCGGCGTGCACGGCATCCACGTGGTTGATCATCGACCACAGGCTCGGCAGCGACCGCTCCGCGGACAGCAGGGACGCGGCCTCGTCTCCCCACAGGTTCGGGATCCACGAGCCGACGACCGCCACGGTGAAGGCGACGAGGCCGACGACGACCGCGGGCAGGGCCTCGCGCAACGCGCGCGACACGCGCCGAAGGAGCCCCACCTCAGCAATCGGCATTGATCGATGACACCACACCGGCCTTAACGCACGCTGAAAGCCGCCGGGACGCAGCGATGTCCCGGCGGTGGGGCGGCGATGCGCGCCCGAGGCTTTTCCAAGGTGGGTGCGGAAGACTGAGGGGATGCCGCCCTCCCCTGCCCGACTGATCAACACCGCCTGGCAGCGCGTCGCGAAGAACGCACGCCGTCTGCGCCGCGCCGGCACCGCCGACCGCAACGCGTTCTACCGGTCACGCCCGGTGCGCCCGGACACGGTGCTGTACGAGTCGTTCGCCGGCAACGGGATGCTGTGCAACCCGGAGGCGATCTTCCGCCGGCTGCTGCATGATCCGGATTTCCGCCGCCTCACGCACATCTGGGCGCTGGATGACGCGGCGGCCGAGGCCGCCTTCGCCGCAGAGTTCCGCCACCACCCTCGGGTGAGGATGGTCAAGCGCGAATCCGGCGCGTACTGGAAGGCGCTGTCGACGAGCCAGTACCTCGTGAACAACGCGACCTTCCCGCCGCAGTTCGGCAAGCGGCCCGGACAGGTGTATCTGAACACGTGGCACGGCACGCCGCTGAAGCACATGGGCTTCGACATGCCCGACGGAGCATACGAGTCGGCGAACACGCTGCGGAACTTCCTCTCGGCGGACTACCTCCTCGCCGCCAACGACTTCATGGCCGAGGGCATGTATGAAGACGCCTACCGCCTGCACAACGTGTATCCCGGCCGGATCATCACCGAGGGCTACCCGCGCATCGACCGGCAGTTCCTCTCGCCGGGCGAGGATGTGCGCACCCGCGACGCGCTGCGCGCGCACGGCCTGGAGCCGGGCGACCTGCCCATCGTGCTGTACGCCCCCACGTGGCGCGGCACGTCGTTCAGCGACCCGGCCGACGACCTCGACGCGCTGGCCGCGCAGACCGCGGCCCTGCAGGCCGCGCTGGGCGCCGGCATCCGGGTGTTCCTGAAGACCCACCAGGTCGTACACGGCCTCGCCGCGCAGCGGCCGGACCTCCAGCGGCTGCTCGTGCCGAACACGATCCCGACGAACGTGCTGCTGGGTGCGGCAGCCGGCCTCGTGACGGACTACTCGTCGATCTTCTTCGACTACCTCGCGACCGGCCGGCCCATCGTCTTCCTGACGCCGGACGCCGAAGACTACAACGACAACCGCGGCACCTACTTCCCGGCCGACGAGCTGCCCGGCCCCGTCATCGCCGACGCGACCGAGGCGGGCATCGCCCTGCGCGCGCTGATGGAGGGCCGCGAGGAGCTCGTGCCGGGCTACGCGGACTGGAAGGCCCGGTTCACGGGATACGACGACGGGGATTCGGCATCCCGCGTCGTCGACATCGTGTTCCGGGGCCGCACCGACGGCTACCGCGTCCGCGCCGCGCGCACCGACGGCCGCAAGCGCCTGCTGATCTTCCTCGGCGGCATGAAGTCCAACGGCATCACGACCTCGGTGCTGAACCTGCTGAACGCGATCGACCACCAGAGATACGACGTCACGGCGCTCATGCCGCTCGTGCGCAAGCGCACACTTCGCGAGAACCAGCGGCACGTGCATCCCGCTGTGCGCCAGGTGTTCCGCATCGGCGGCATGAACGGATCGAAGGTCGCCCAGCTGAGGCGGAAGGCCGACGACTGGCGGGGCACCGCGCCGCACCCGCACGAGGACACCCGGCACGCCGATCTGTGGAACGACGAGTGGACCCGCGTGCTCGGCGACGCGCAGTTCGACTGGCTGGCGGACTTCAGCGGCTACAGCCCCTTCTGGTCGAACCTCCTCCTGCGATCCCCCGACATGCCGCGGGCGATCTGGCTCCACAACGAGATGGCCGCCGACCGCCGCCGCACGGTGGACGGCAAGCAGCGGTTCTTCCGCAGCCTCGGACTCGTGTTCTCGCTGTACCACTCGTACGACAAGCTCGTGTCGGTCTCGCCGCTGCTCACCGAGCTCAACCGCGCCGAGCTGGAGGAGTATGCGCCCGCCGACCGGTTCGTCACAGTCCGGAACCTGCCGAACGTCGAGCGGGTCGCACGCGGCCGCGCCGTGCCGGTCCTCGATCTCTGGAACGACGTGGAGGGCGACGAGGACGAGGAGATCGAGCCGCCGGCGTGGGCCGCGCAGCTCGCCGACCCCGCGCGGACGGAGAAATGGTTCGTCACGGTCGGCAGGCTGTCGCCGGAGAAGAACCAGGCGCGCCTGCTGCGCGCGTTCGCGAAGGTGCACGCGCAGCGCCCCGACACGCGGCTGCTGATCGTGGGCGGCGGTCCCCTCTCCGGCGACCTCGAGGCGCTGATCTCGGAGCTCGGATTGACGGATGCCGCGTTCCTCGGCGGCGAGCAGAGCAACCCCTTCGCCATCATGGCGGCGGCCGACTGCTTCGTGCTCTCGAGCCGCTACGAGGGCCAGCCGATGGTGCTGCTCGAGGCGGCGCTGTGTGACCTGCCGATCGTGTCGACGTCGTTCGCGTCGGTCCGCGACGCACTGCCCAACGACACGATCCACGCGGTCGCGCAGAGCGACGAGGCGCTGCGCGACGGCATGCTCGCGTACCTGGACGGCCAGGTGGACGCCAGCCACCTCGACATCCCCTCGTACGTGCGCGAGGTGCTCGGCGAACTGGACGCCGTCATCCACGGAGCCGCAGCCGCGCCCCCAGCCGCGCGGGCGGAGGACGCCGCGCGCACCGATCCGATCGGAGCCGCTGCGGACTGACATGACGACGACGCTGCTGGCGCTCTTGCCCTCGGTCGTCGGGGTGGTGGTGCTCGCCGCCCTGGCGACGGGCGTGCTGTTGGCGTTCCGCGTGCGCGGGGCCTGGTCGCCCAGCACTGCGATCCTCCGCGGCGCGCTGCAGCTCGCCATCCTGAGCGTCATCCTCACCGGGATCATCTCGAGCTCGATCTGGATCGCGCTCGCGCTCGTCGTGATGTTCTCCGTCGCCTCGACGGTCGCCGCCCGCCGCATCGGCTGGACGATCCGCACCGCGGGGATGACCGCGTCGTCGATGGCGGCCGGCATCCTGATCTCGCTGACCGTCGTGTTCACGAGCGGTGCGCTGCAGCTCACCCCGCGCTACGCCCTGGCGATCGGTGCGATCGTGATCGGCAACTCGATGTCGATCGCGACGCTCACCGGGCGCCACTTCGTCTCGGGGACGGTCGATCGCTGGGACGAGGTGGAGGCGTGGCTGGCTCTCGGCGCCACGCCGCGCCAGTCCACCCTGGAACAGGCGCGGCGTGCCGTGCGAGAGGCGCTCGTGCCCACGATCGACCAGACGAAGACGACCGGGCTGGTCGTGCTGCCCGGCGCCTTCGTCGGCGCGATCTTCGGCGGGATCTCGCCCCTCGAGGCGGGGCGATTCCAGCTCGTCGTGCTCGCATCGATCATGGCCGCGGGCGCGGTCACGGCGGTGCTCACGGTGCTGTGGCTCGGACCGGTGAAGGTCAAGCCCACGGCCGTGCGCTGACGCCCGCTCGCCGTCTCAGTCGCTGTCGCGGACGTCGCGGACGAAGTTCGCGACGTTGAGGCGCATCGTCTCGATGCGGCGCTGCCGCGCGGCCTCCACGTCATACCCGAGGTAGGCGGGGGGCGGCGTGCGCCGGGCGTTGACCTGGCACTCGAAGCCCTCGCAGACGAGGGTACCGACGGTGTTGCCGTTGCGGCCCGACTTCCCGGCGCGCCGTGCGGCGTAGAAGACGACGTCGTTCGGCAGGGTGACATCCTCGCACCACGAGCACTGGGCACGGGTGCGCGGCTTGGACTCGCCGCGGCGGAGCTGGATGCCGACGGCCTGCCCGTCGAGCTCGACGACGACGTAGCCGACGCCCGCGAGCTTGGCATCGCGCCAGCCGAGGTAGTCGAGGTCGTCCCAGTCGAGGTCGGCCCAGGCGGTGGGGAGCGTCATGACGGTGCGCTCGCGCTGCGAGGCGTTGACGAAGGCGGCGCGAAGCTGCTTCTCGGTGAGGGCGTGCATGGAGGATCCTGTTTCTGCGGGTGGGCCCGATCGGCCCGGGGATGGGATGAGCACGACGACGCCGCGCACCGAGGGCCGACGATCGGCCACGGTGCGCTGCGGAGCGGGGTCATCTCATGCCGGCGAAGACGCCGCCGACCCCCTCCTCCCGCCCGAAGGGCAGTTCAGCTGCAGAAAGCACGTCGTCCAGTCTCGCACGACCTGCCGGGAGAAGGTCAGGCCCCCGCGGTGCGCGTCGACTGACGCACGACGAGCTGCGTCGGGATCGGCGTGTCCTCGGTGAGCGTGTCCGGCTCCTCGACCGCGAGCAGCACCTTCTGCATCATGAGGTGGCCGAGGGCCGCGAAGTCCTGGCGGATCGTCGTGAGCGGCGGGTACAGGAACGCCGCCTCCGGGACGTCGTCGAAACCGACGACGCTGACGTCCTCCGGCACGCGCAGGCCGCGCTCGCGCAGGGCCGAGAGCAGCCCGATGGACATGTGGTCGTTCGCGGCGAAGATGGCCGTCCCCGGGGCGATCTCGACGCTGGAGCCGAAGCGGTAGCCGCTCGCCGCGCTCCAGTCCCCCGCCGACGGCTCGACGATCTCCAGGCGCCGAGCCGCGAGCTCGTCGCGCCAGCCGCGCACGCGCTCGACGGCGTCGGGCGCCTGCGGGGGCCCCGCGACGTGCAGGATGCGGGTGTGCCCGAGCTCGGCGAGATGCCGCACGGCTTGCCGCGCACCCCGGTACTGGTCGATCGAGACGAGGTGCCGGCTGCGTCGCTGCGTCGCCGCCGCGGCGACGACCGGGATCGACAGGTCGATGCCCCGGACGCTCTCGAGCGCCGCGAGATCGACCACGACGAGCACGATCGCGTCGACGCGCTGGCGCAGCAGGCCCTCCACCGCCGAGCGGACCCCGACGGCGGGGTCCTCGTCGAGGACGCTGACCGTGTCGACGTTGTAGCGCGCGGCCCGCGCCGCGACGTTGAAGTGCATCGCGATGGCCGTCGGCCCGTACTCCAGCGCTCCGGGGGTCACGAGCCCGATCGTGCGGGTGCGCCGCGTGACGAGCGCCCGGGCGGCGGGTGACGGGCTGTACCGCAGCTGGGAGATCGCCTGCTCGACGCGCGCCCGGGTCGCCGGCCGCACGTTCGGCAGGTCGTTGATCACGCGCGACACCGTCTGGTGGGAGACCCCGGCGAGACGGGCGACGTCGAAGATGTTGGCGGCGCGCGCCGGCGTGTCGTCGGTCACGTCACTCCTCGTCGTTCTCGGCCGCGGCGGACGAAGGTGCGGCAGCGTCGGACGGGGGTGCGGTCGCGTCCGACGGGCGTGCGGTCGCGTCCGACGGGCGTGCGGTCGCGTCCGACGGGCGTGCGGTCGCGTCCGACGGGCGTGCGGTCGCGTCCGACGGGCGTGCGGTCGCGTCCGACGGGCGTGCGGTCGCGCCCTCGGCCGATGCCTCCGCATCGTCGGGCTGCGCGACCATGGCGAGCAGCGAGTCGACGGTGAGGTCGTCGGAGGCGACGGTCTCGACGACGCGGCCGCCGCGCAGGATCGCGACCCGGTGCCCGACACGCAGCACCTCCTCGAGCTCCGCCGAGATGAACACGACGGAGAGCCCGTTGTCGGCGAACTCGCCGACGAGGTTCTGGATCTCGACCTTGGCGCCGACGTCGATGCCGCGCGTGGGCTCGTCGAGCACCAGCAGGCGCGGAGACAGGGCGAGCAGCCGAGCCAGCAGCACCTTCTGCTGATTGCCGCCGGACAGGGTCGCTGCCGGTCGGTCGAGATCGGCGGGACGGATGCCGAGTGCCTCGACCCAGCTCGCGGCCAGCTCTCGCTGGCGCGATCGGCGCAGCCGCCGCCAGATGCCGCGCTGCGCCTGCAGCGACAGCGTGATGTTGTCCTGCACGCTCAGCTCGCCGATGATGCCCTCGGTGCGGCGGTTCTCCGACGAGTAGACGATGCCGAGGTTCACGGCCTGGCGCGGCCGGCCGAAGCGCCGCGGCGTGCCCTCGATGCGCAGGATGCCGGCATCCAATCGGTCGACGCCGGTGAGCGCCCGCGCGAGTTCCGTCCGACCCGAGCCGAGCAGCCCCGCGACGCCGAGGACCTCGCCCTCTGCGAGCTCGAGGTCCGCGTCGACGATGCCGGTGCCGACCGTCAGCCCGCTCGCGCTCAGCAGCGAGCGCTCGCTGTCGTCGAGCGTCTCGGACCGCGGATGCGCCAGGTGGTCGGGGATGGTGCGGCCGAGCATCTTCTCGACGAGGTCGATGCGCAGCAGCTCCTTCGTGAGGTACTCCCCCACGAGCCGTCCGCTGCGCAGCACCGTGACGCGGTCGCAGATCTCGTAGACCTGATCGAGGAAGTGCGACACGAACAGGATCGCGACACCGCGCTTCTTGAGCTTGCGGATGACGCGGAAGAGCTCGGCGACCTCGTCGACGTCGAGGCTCGAGGTCGGCTCGTCGAGCACGAGCACCTTGACGTCGGTGGAGATGGCGCGAGCGATCGCGACCAGCTGCTGGACGGCCAGGGAGTGCGAGCCGAGCGCGGACGCCGGGTCGATGTGCAGGCCGAGGCCGGCGAGGACGGATGCGGCGTCCTTCCGCATCTGCCGGAAGTCGATGCCGCCCCACCGGCGAGGCTCGCGGCCGAGGGCGATGTTCTCCGCGACGGAGAGGTTCGGCAGCAGGTCGATCTCCTGGTAGACCGTGCTGATACCGGCGCGCTGGGCCTCCGCGGGCGACGAGAAGCGGACGGCCTCTCCCTCGAGCCGCACGATGCCGGCGTCGAGGGCGAGGGCTCCCGTGAGCGCCTTGATGAGCGTGGACTTTCCGGCGCCGTTCTCGCCCATGAGCGAGTGCACCTCGCCCGGGAACATGCGGAAGTCGACCCCGTCCAACGCCGTCGAGCCCTGGAAGCGCACGGTGGCTCCCAGGGCTTCGATGACGGGCACGGGCGTCGGCATCCTCTTATCGTGCCGGATGCGGACCGTCTCGCAGTGCACGCCTCCTCATCGTCGGCGCGTCCGGGTGACGATCAGTCGCTGGACCACCACGAACACGAGCAGCAGGATGCCGATGATGATCCGCATCCATGCCGTGTCGGCGCCCATGAAGCTGATCGCCACCTTGATCAGGCCGTAGACGAGCACGCCGAACAGCGACCCGAGCACGTAGCCGCTGCCGCCGCTGAGGAGCGTCCCGCCGATGACCACGGCGGCGATCGTGTCGAGCTCGGTGCCTATGCCGTTCAGGCTGTAACCCGCGCCCGTGTAGGCGGTGAAGACGACCCCGGCGATACCGGCGCACATGCCGCTGATGACGTAGACGAGGAACTTGGCGCGGGCGACCGGGAGCCCCATGAGGCGAGCCGACTGCTCGTTGCCGCCGACTGCGTACACCGTGCGGCCGAAGCGCGTGCGGCTGAGCACCCACAGCGCGACGCCGACCGCGACGAGCGAGAGGATGACGCTCGGGGTGATGTACCAGCCGCCGGGTGCCTTGAAGCGTGCGGACTGGATCCAGGCGAACACCGGGTTCGACACCTGGATGGCCTCGAGGCTGACGACGAACGACAGGCCGCGGGCGAGGAACATCGCCGCGAGCGAGGCGATGAACGGCTGCACGTCGAAGACCTGCACGAGCACGCCGGTCATCGACCCGATGACGGCGCCGCTCACGATCATGATCGGGATGACGACGGCCACCGGGATCCCGTCGTGCAGGAGCCGCGCTCCCAGGATGCCGGTGAAGGCCATGACCGATCCGACCGAGAGGTCGATGCCCCCGGTGAGGATGACGAAGGTCATGCCGACCGCGAGGATCAGCAGATACGCGTTGTCGAGGAAGAGCGAGGACAGCAGGCGCGGCGACACGAAGGTGCCGAAGTACAGCTGGCCGGCCAGCAGCATCGCGAGGAAGATCGCCACCGCCGCGATGACGGGGACCCACCCGCTGTGCCTGGAGCCGAAGGAGCGCAGTCCCGAGGCGAAGCCCTCGACGGGAGGGGTGGTCGCGGTCGTCGCGCTCATCGCGCCTTCCCTTCGCCTGCGCCGACGAGCGCCGGCGTCTGTTCGCTGTCTCCCACGGGTGCGGGGGTGGATGTCGGGGTCTGAGTGCGCTGGCTGCGGCGCGAGCGGAACCACGACCGCACACGCGCGGACTGCGCAAGGCAGACGATGACGATGACCGCTGCCTTGAACACCGGCGTCACGGCCGGCGGCACGCCGAGGAACGTGATCGTGGAGGTGAGGGTCTGGATCGTGTAGACCCCGATGACGGTTCCCGCGATGGTGAACCGGCCGCCGGTGAGCAGCGTGCCGCCGAGCACGACGGCGAGGATCGCGTCGACCTCGATGTTGAGCCCCGCCGCGTTGGCGTCGGCGGCCATGATGTTCGAGCTGTAGAGCACTCCCGCCATGCCGGCGAGAAGGCCGCTCGCGGCGTAGGCGCCCCAGATGATCCCCCGCGACCGGACGCCGGCGATGCGGCTCGCCGTCGGGTTGATGCCGACCGCCTCGGTCAGCATGCCGAGTGCCGTGCGGCGCTCGACGAGGGCCACGATGACGATGACGGCCACCGCCACGAGGAAGGCGAACGGCATCCCGAACACGTATCCCTGCGCCATGAACTGATACGGGACGCTGTTGATCGTCGTGATGTAGCCCTGCGTGATCAGGAGCGCGATGCCGCGGCCGGCGAGCATCAGCACGAGCGTCGCGATGATCGGCTGGATGCCGAGCACCGAGACGAGGAAGCCGTTCCACACCCCGAGGAACAGGGTCGTCAGGACGCCGGCGACGATCGCGACGGCGAGTACCCCGAGGTCATCGGGTCGCGGTGACGCCTTGATGATGGTGAGGCTCACGGCGCCCGACACCGCCATCAGCGCGCCGACCGAGAGGTCGATGCCGCGTGTGGCGATGACGATCATCATGCCGAGCGACACGAGCATCAGCGGCGAGCTGTTGCGCAGGATGTCGACGATCGAGCCGTAGAGCTGCCCGTCGCGGACGGTGATGCTCAGGAACGAGGGGCGGGCGATCGTGTTCAGCAGCACGAGGGCCAGCAGCGCGCCGATCGGCAGCGCGAGCCGGTGCGTGATGATCTTCTTCAGCTTCATGCGGCGTCCTCCTTCAGACGCGCTGCGGTATCCGGGAGCGCCGCATCGCCCTGCGCGATGATGGCGACGAGGTCGTCGACATCCGTGTCGGCGGTGGTGGTCAGTTCGCCGATCTTACGGCGATCGCGCATCACGACGATGCGCTGCGCGAGACGCAGCACCTCCTCGAGCTCGGACGAGATGTACAGGACCGACATCCCCTCGGCCGAGAGGCGGGCCACGAGCCGCTGGATGTCGGCCTTCGCGCCGACGTCGATCCCGCGCGTGGGCTCGTCGAGGATCAGCAGTTCAGGGGCGGTGGCGAGCCAGCGGGCGAGGACGACCTTCTGCTGGTTGCCGCCCGACAGGTTGCGAACGCGGGCGTTCGGATCGGCGGGACGGATGCCGAGCGCCGAGATGTACTCCGAGACGACGGCATCCTGCTCCGACCTGCTCACCTTGCGGAGCCAGCCGCGCTGGGCCTGGATGCCGAGCACGATGTTCTCGGCGACGGTGAGGTCGCCGACGATGCCCTCCTCCCGGCGGTCCTCCGACGTGAAGGCGATGCGCGCGCCGATGGCGTCGCGCGGCCTGCCGATGCGCACCGGGTCGCCGTGGACCTCGATCTCGCCGGCATCCGCCCGATCTGCGCCGTAGAGGAGGCGCACGAGCTCCGTGCGCCCGGAGCCGAGAAGGCCGGCGATGCCGACGACCTCCCCGTCGAAGACGTCGAGGTCGACAGGCTGGATCGAGCCGCGCTTGCCGACGCCCGTCGCGCGAAGCACGGGAGCTCCGTGGCGATCGATGATCCGCTCCGCGGCGTCGATGGACTCGAGCTCGTCGAGCTCGCGGCCGAGCATGAGCGCGACCAGCTGGGTGCGCTCGAGCTCCGCAGCCGGGTACTCGCCGACGAGGCGGCCGTTGCGCAGCACGGTCAAGCGATCCGAGATCTCGTAGACCTGGTCGAGGAAGTGCGTGACGAACAGGATGGCGACGCCGCGATCGCGCAGGTCGCGCATCACGGCGAACAGCTGCTCGACCTCGCCGCGGTCGAGGCTCGAGGTCGGCTCGTCCAGGACGAGCACCTTGCAGTCCGAGACCATGGCTCGGCTGATCGCGACCAGCTGCTGGACGGCGAGCGAGTGGCTGGCCAGCGGCGAGCGCGGGTCGATCGTGAGGCCGAGCCCCTCGAGGTGCGAGCGGGCGGCCGCGTGCGTGCGACGCCAGTCGATGCCGAACGCGCCGCGGATCTCCTGGCCGAGCATGACGTTCTCACCGACCGAGAGGTTCGCGCAGAGGTTGACCTCCTGGTATACGGTCCAGACGCCGGCATCCTGCGCATCCGCCGTCCCGCCGAAGACCCGGCGCTCGCCGTCGACCTCGATCGTGCCGCCGTCGATGCGGTAGACGCCGGTCAGCGCCTTGATGAGCGTGGACTTGCCGGCGCCGTTCTCACCCATGAGGGTGTGCACCTCACCGGCGCGGAGGCTGAAGTCGACCTCCTGCAGCGCCTTGACGCCGGGGAATTCGATCGTGATGCCACGCATCCGGATGACGCTGCGGCGGTCGTCGCTGACCATGACTGCCTTTCTCACGAGTGCGGGGAGGACGCGGCGTGCGCGCCCTCCCCGGTGTGCTCAGTACTTGCGGGTGGGCAGGGCCTGCTTGGCCTGCTCCTGGTCGAAGGCCTGGTCGGTCGCGGTCTGCTTCTTCTCGACCGCCTTGCCTGCCAGGACGTCCTTGACGGTCTTCGCCACGGTCGGGCCGAGCAGCGGGTTGCACTCGACGACGTAGTTGAACTGGCCGTCCGCGAGGGCCTGCAGGCCGTCGTGCGTGCCGTCGATCGTGACGATCTGGATGTCCTTGCCGGGGGTCAGGCCGGCCGCCTTGATGGCATCGAGCGCGCCCAGGCCCATGTCGTCGTTCTGCGCGAACAGGAGGTTGATGTCCTTGCCGTACTTCTGCAGGAAGCCCTCCATGACGGTCTTGCCGTCGGCGCGTGTGAAGTTGCCCGTCTGGGAGTCGAGCGTCTTGATCTGGGTGCCCGAGATGGCGGAGCTGAAGCCGGTCGAGCGGTCGATGGCGGGAGCCGAGCCCGTCGTGCCCTCGAGCACGACCATGTTGGTCGCCTTGTCACCGAGGTTCGTCTTGGCCCAGGCTCCGGCGGTCTCGCCCTCCTTCTTGAAGTCGTCGCCGATCCACGCCTTGTAGAGGTCGCTGCTGCCGTCGATCGTGCGGTCTTCGAGGATGACGGGGATGTCCGCGTCCTTGGCCTCTTTCAGCACGTCGTCCCAGCCGGTGGTGACCACCGGAGCGATGACGATGGCGTCGACGCCCTGGTTGATGAAGCTGCGGACGGCCGCGATCTGGTTCTCCGGCTTGTTGTCGGCGGCGTTGAAGATCAGCTTGAAGCCGTTCTTGGCCGAGAAGGCGTCCTTCATGGACTCCGTGTTGGCGCTGCGCCAGCCGCTCTCGGATCCGGTCTGGGCGAAGCCCACCGTGATGACCTTGCCGTTGGAGCCGCTGCCGCCCTTGTTGCTGGCGTCGGCTGCGCCGGAGCACCCCGTCGCCGCGAGCGCCACGACGCCCAGCAGCGCGAGCCCCGCGATGATGCCCTTCTTCACTGCAAACCTCCTTGTTAGATCCGGCCCCTGTGCCGGATGTGCTGTGCGGACGCCGAGGTCCGTGATTCAGAATGTTAGCCTTCACATTCCCATCACATACAAGATGTTAGCGGTAACAGTTTGGTAACGAGGATGTCACACTCTCCGGTGCCGCGCGCGGGTTTCCGCGGGTCGCCAGCCTGGGGCGGTGCCTTCCGTGAGCGATCACACCGCGGCAGATTTCCGTGCGGCGTGCCCTTCGGCGGCGCCGTGCTGTTCTCGCCGCGCGGCCGGAATCGCCGCGCACGCGTGCGCAACGCCGGTTCCCGGCTGCGTGCACGGCTGCGCATCGCCTGTTTCCGGCTGCGTGCACGGCTGTGCGTCGTCGGTTCCCGGCTGATCGGGCGGCCGATCGACGGCTCCGCGGCGGTTCCGGGTCTCCGCATCCGGCACGATGGATGCGGAGGACACCGACGATGACCAGCAGCGACACCAGCGCGCGAAAGAGCGGCGACGGGTACCCCACCGTCCCCGAGAGCGGCGACGGGTACAGCACCGTGCGCGAAAGCGGCGACAAGTACACCGTCGCCACAGACGGCGCCTGCAAGGGCAACCCCGGGCCGACCGGCTGGGCCTGGGTCGGCGAGGACGGACACTGGGCCGCGGGGTCTCTCATCTCGGGGACCAACAACATCGGCGAGCTGCTCGCCCTGCTTTACGCGCTGCGCGACCACGCCGACGTGCGCGACCTCGTGATCCAGGCGGATTCCCGGTACGCGATCGACACCTACACGAAGTGGATGTCAGGGCATGCCCGCCGCGGGTGGAAGACGGCATCCGGGTCTCCGGTCAAGAACCGCCAGATCCTCGAGCAGCTGATGGAGGCCCGCGACGCTCGGAAGGATGCGGGACTCCCTGAGGCCGTCCTGGAGCACGTGCGCGGCCACGCCGGGCACGTGCTCAACGAGTGGGCGGACGAACGCGCGGTGCGTGCCGCGGCCCATGCCGAGAAGGGAACCGAGAGCATCTGGTCGTCGCTCGGCGCGCAGGAGCGCATCGACGTGTCGACTGCTCCCAAGAAGTCGCGCTGAGCCACAGCCGGAGGCACTCCTCAGCCGGAGGCACTCCTCAGCCGGCCGTGGGGCTCTTCGCGAAGAGTCCCACGATGCCGGCGACGGCGGCAGTGGCGATGGGCCATGCGCCCGAGGCCAGGTCGGACTTCCCCATGAGGATCAGCACCACCGCTGCCACGATGCTCGCGAGCGCGATCACGAGGACGCCGATGATGAGCGTCATCCAGAGCTTCATCCGGTCGGCCTCGCTGGTCGGCTGCGTTGTCGCGGGCGCGACGGGCGCGGGCATGGTCGGGGCCGGTGCCTTGGCCTTCCCGCGAGTGATCGACAGCGTCGTCATGATGCACCTCCGCTCCGATGGCGTGTCATCGATCAGGAGGCGCGCGAGCATCTCCCTGATACCCGCGTGCGATAGGCGAGGGCGTCCTCGACTCGACTCTGACGTGGCGCCTCGATCCGAGGCGTGCGGGCACGCGGCTGCTCCTCGTGCACGACCGCCTCGACCAGTCGACGCCGCTCCGCCGCACGGCGTTCGCAGGCATGGGCCGCGGCTGGCCGGATGTGCTCGCGCGCATCGCCGCAGTCGTCACCGCGGAGCAGTCCTGGTCAGGCTGCATAGTCGAATCGCTGACGTCCGCCGAGGCGAGGCGTTCGGGCCGGATCTGCGTGGGCGGGCGGCAGGAACCACACCGCGGCGGCCACACCTCGACCATCGATCAGAACGTCCCAGCCCGTTGTCGTGAATTCGGTGATGGCAGGCCTCGCACAGGAGCACGAGATTGGCGAGGTCTGTCGGACCGGCGTCGCGCGTCCACCACCGGATGTGGTGCGCTCTCGTGATGCCGGGAGGAGCCCCACACATCGCACAGCCACCATCCCGCTCGACGAGTGCGAGGCGCTGCGCGCGGGTCGCGAACCTCTTCTCACGACCCCAGTCCAGGAGTTCGCTGTGGGCTTCGAATACGGCGGCGATGACGCCTCCGCCCGCCGCCATGCGCCGCGCCGTACTGGCCGTGACGGGCTGATCGATTCCGTCGATCGTCGCCGCACCGGTCTCCGTGAGCAGCTCTTGGAGCGTGATCCGCACGATGACTGTCGCACCGGCCACGGGCTGTTCGGTGTGGGCGCAGGCAAGATAGTGCCGCGCGAGGAGCGCGAGGGCGTCGGCCTGCCGTTGTGGAAGAGTCCGTGGCGCGGTCTCCCCCTCCGGTCGTGGCTGGGACTCGTCCGGGATTCCCGAAACGAAGCCGTCTGCTGCACGGTTCGCCGGGCGGGGGTCGTCCCCCGATCGGAAGTCAGCGCTCACGAGGGCTTCGATGGCGGTCACGATGGGCGAAGCCGTTTCAGAGTCGAAGACGCCATTGAGGTGGACCAGCCCATCGCGCTGATAGACGCGGAGCGAACGCGCGTCACGAAGCTCGGCCTCCCGAGACGCGACACCCTGCGGATCGAGCTGCGCCTCCGCGCGGAGGAGGATCTTCCGCAGCTGATCGAGCGACAACCCCGCCGCCTGATCGACCAGTGTGCGCTCAGCGGCATCCACGCCAGCCCGTGTCGCCCGGCGGCCCACCTTGTCCAGAAGGGCGATGATCGCATCGGCCGCTTGCGCGCCGATCTCACCGGTCTTGAGCGCCTCGGCGACGGCCGGCCGCCGAGCAGGCATGGTGTCGCCGAAGACTGCGCGCGGTGCCGTGGCGTCGCCGATCCGCAGGAGGCGCGCAGCATCCGCCGTCGACGTGCCGCTCGTCGCCGCGATGAGCGCCGTGGGAGACCGGTGACCCTGCTTCTTCGCAAGTGCGTCCGCACCCAGATCCACGCTCGAGGCGCGTGCGATCTGCGAGGCGACCGCGGCATGGACGGCATCCAGTCGGCGTCGAAGCAGTCCAAGCGCGTCGTTCACCGCGATGAGGTCTGGCTCTGGGAGCTCCATCGCGTCCTGCCGAGGACCCCAAGCAGCCTCCGCAGCGGCCAGCGCTGCGGACAGACCGGTCAGAGGTGAGTCCATGCGTCTATAGTACATATGTTCGAGGCTAGATTCAAATATTTGTTCTAGTGGAGTGGGTGCCCCAGCGTTCGGGGGCGACCCGTTTCGTCTCGCTCCGCTCGCTCAACGATCGGGGGGCAACGCCGGCCGCTCGCTCAACGACCGGGGCACGACCCGAACAGGCAACCCGTTTCGTCTCGCTCCGCTCGCTCAACGACGGGGGGCAACACTCGCCCCTCGCTCAACGACCGGGGGGCAACGCCGGCCGCTCGCTCAACGACCGGGGCACGACACATTTCGTCTCACTGCGCTCGTACCTTGGATGCATGACACTTCAGCTCACGGGCACGACCGCCCTCGTC
This sequence comes from Microbacterium rhizosphaerae, assembly GCF_034120055.1. NCBI lineage: Bacteria > Bacillati > Actinomycetota > Actinomycetes > Micrococcales > Microbacteriaceae > Microbacterium > Microbacterium rhizosphaerae. The sequence continues at coordinate 3,871,010 of NZ_CP139368.1, forward strand.
ACCGGCGCCAGCTCCGGCCTCGGCACCGCCTACGCCACGGAGTTCGCCCGACGAGGCGCCGACGTCGTGCTCGTCGCCCGCCGTGAGGACCGCCTGCGCGAGCTCGCCGACCGGCTGTCGTCCAGGTACGGGGTCACCGCGACCGTGATCCCGGCCGACCTGGCGGCTGCGGGCGCCGCGGCGAAGCTGCGCGCGGATGTCGAGGCTCGCGGCATCCACGTGCACGCCCTCGTCAACAACGCGGGCTTCGGTCTGCACGACGCCTTCCTCGAGGCGGATGCCGAGCGCACCGCTGAGATGATCGACCTCAACGTGAACGCGCTCGTCGCTCTGACCCGCGAGTTCCTGCCCGCGATGGTCGCTGCAGGCACCGGCATCGTCGTGAACATCGCGAGCACCGGCGCCTTCTCGCCGTGCCCGACGATGGCCGTCTACGGCGCGACCAAGGCGTTCGTGCTCTCGTTCACCGAGGCGCTCGCCTACGAGGTGCACCCGAAGGGGGTGCAGGTGCTCGCCGTCTGTCCCGGGGCGACGGCGACGGAGTTCCGTGAGGTCTCCGGCCTGCACGCGGAGCGCATGACCCCGGACGGCTCGCAGACTCCCGATCAGGTCATCGCGACGACTTTCAGGGCGCTCGACGGAGGCAAGGTCGGCAGCGTCACGTCGGGCGGACGCAACAAGCTGCTGCAGGGCCTCACCCGCCTCGCGCCGCGACGCACCGCCACCGCGATGGCCGCGCGCATCCTCTCCTAGTCAGAACCGGCGTGCGAACGGGAAGGGCCGGCGCATCCGCACGAGCAGGAGGATCGGCAGCAGCACGTACGGCAGGTTGAACGCCAGGAACTTCAGCGGGTTCGGCGTCACCCACTGCGGCTCGCCGAAGAACTCCACACCGAAGACGACCACTCCCGTGATCGTGGCGATCATCGTCGCGTAGATCACCGAGGGCAGCTGGATCCAGTTCCAGCCCTTCACGAGCGAGATCACCAGGGTCACGTAGAACACCGGGTAGACGAACGCCGACAGGCCGGTCACGAGCCGCATCCATACCGGCGGGTGCAGGAACAGCGGGTCGGTGTCGTGGGCGTACCACCAGTTGGAGTTCACGAAGAAGTTCGGGGACGGATGCGAGAACGGGATGCCGAGCGTCGGCAGCATGTCGCTGATCATGCTCGTGACCGTGAACAGCGAGAACACGACGATGAACACGCAGTCGAACGGTCGCGCCCGCAGCGGGAGGTTCGCAGGGCGGCAGGGCTCGGTGGATGCGTCGGTCGTCGGTGAGGTCACGCGCAGAGCGTAGCGGTCGGCTCAATGGCCGGGACGGTCCCCGAGCTTGTCGAGGGGTCGCACCACGATCAGCGGACGCGCGGCCCCTCGACAGGCTCGGGGACCGGAGGGGTCCGTCAGGGGGCCGTCAGCGGTCCAGGACGACGGCGAGGCCCTGACCGACGCCGATGCAGATCGCGGCGACCGCGACGCCCGATCCGCGGCGGGCGAGCTCGTGAGCCGCGTGGCCGATGATGCGGCCGCCGGAGGCGCCGAGTGGGTGGCCGATCGCCAGGGCACCACCGTGGATGTTCACCTTCTCCGGGTCGAGATCGGGCCACCCCTGGATGCAGGCGAGGGACTGGGATGCGAACGCCTCATTGAGCTCGACCAGGTCGACGTCGGCCCACGTGTACCCCGCGCGGGCGAGCGCCTTGTTCGCCGCCTCGATGGGGGCGATCGGGAACATGTCCGGGTCCACGCCGTGCGACGCCCGGGAGGCGATGCGGGCGAGGGGCTCGGCATCCACCACCCCTTCCGCACCCAGCAGCACGGCCGAGGCCCCGTCGTTGATGGGCGACGAGTTGCCCGCGGTCACGCTGCCGTCGGAGGCGAACAGCGCCCGAAGCCCCGCGAGGACCTCCACCGACGTGTCGTCGCGGATGCCCTCATCCCGCGCCAGCTCGGCGCCGGGGACCTGCACGATCTCGGAGTCGTACACGCCCTCAGCCCACGCGGCAGCGGCGAGCCGGTGCGAGCGGACCGCGAACCCGTCCTGCGCCCCGCGGCCGATCCCCCACGCGCGAGCGATCTTCTCCGCCGACTCGCCGTTGGAGATCGTCCAGTGCCGCGGCAGCGCAGGGTTCACCATCCGCCAGCCGATCGACGTGTTCCACAGCGTCTGGTTGCCGACCGACGGCCACGCCCGCGGCGACTTCTCCACGACGAACGGGGCACGACTCATCGACTCCACCCCGCCGGCCAGGACGATCTCGGCATCACCCGTCTCGATCGCGCGGGACCCCTGGATCACGGCCTCGACGCTCGACGCGCACAGCCGATTGACCGTCACCCCGGTCACACTCGTCGGAAACCCCGCCAGCAGCGCGCCCATCCGGCCGATGTTCCGGTTGTCCTCCCCCGCCTGATTCGCGTCTCCGAAGACCACATCGTCGATCCGCGCCGGGTCCAGGCCGGTGCGCTCCACGATCGACCGCATCACGACCGCCGCCAGGTCGTCGGGGCGCACCCCCGACAGGGCGCCGCCGGCACGACCGAACGGCGTGCGCACCGCGTCGAAGACGAAGGATGTGGTCATGTCGGGTTCTCCTTCGGGGATTCGCGGCGCTGCGACGGTGGGCGCTCAGCGACCGGTTTCAGGCTACCCGCGCCCGAGGGCAGTGGATTCCCATCCAATGGGATTCGGCGGCGGATGCTGTCATCCTGGAGCCATGGCGAATTCCCCGTCGGGCGATTCGGTCACCGACCGACTGCTCCGGGTGCTCGAGACCTTCACGCCGACCCGCACGGTGCAGACGGCGGCGGAGATCGGACGCCGTGCCGGACTGCCGACGTCGACGGCGCACCGGCTCGTCGGCGAGCTCGTCGAGGCGGGGCTGCTCGAGCGCGACGAGGACCGGCGCATCCGCATCGGCATGCGCCTGTGGGAGCTCGCGACCCGCTCCTCGCAGGCCCTGCGCCTGCGGCAGGCGGCCATGCCGTCGATGGAGCGCGTGCAGGCCCGCATCCACGAGCACACGCAGCTGGCGATCCTCGAGCAGGACGAGGCGCTCTTCCTCGAGCGGCTCTCGAGCCCCGACTCGGGCGCGAACGTCACGCGCGTGGCCGGGCGCCTCCCCCTCCACGCATCGTCGTCGGGGCTCGTGCTCCTCGCGTTCGGAAGCCGCGAGCTGCAGGAGCGGATCCTCGCGGCTCCCCTCGCTCCCGTCTCGCGCGAGACGCTCACGGATGCCGGCGCCCTGCGCCGCAAGCTCGCCGAGGTGCGCCGGCTCGGCCACGCGATCGCCCCCGGGTACATCGAGGCGGTCTCGACCGGCGCCGCGGTGCCCATCCGCGACGAGACCGGGACGGTGATCGCGGCGCTCTCGGCCGTGCTGCCGCGGGATGCGGCGGTCGACCCGCCGCTCGTGGAGCTGCACGGCGCTGCCCGCGAGATCGCCGCCGCGCTGCGCGACCACGGCTGAGCGACCACCGCTGAGCCTTCCAGCGGCCCGAATCGGACGCCGGGCTGGACAACTGTTCCCGTTGAATGAGAACAGCCCCCGCATCACGACGCGCACTTGGGATGCTGGGCGGGTCGAAGGAGACCCATGACCACCACCATCCGCACCCAGGTCGCCATCATCGGCGCCGGGCCCGCCGGGCTGCTGCTCTCGCACCTGCTGGATGCCGCCGGCATCGACTCGATCGTCATCGATCAGCGCAGCCGCGACGAGATCGAGCACACGATCCGCGCCGGCATCCTCGAGCAGGGCACCGTCGATGTGCTCGTCTCGACCGGCGCCTCGACGCGCGTCCTCAGCGAGGCCCACCAGCACGACGGCATCGAGCTGCGCTTCGACGGCGGCGGCCACCGGTTCGACTTCCCCGCGCTCACCGGGCGCAGCGTCTGGCTCTACCCGCAGCACGAGGTGCTGAAAGACCTCATCGGGGCCCGCCTGGCCGCGGGCCAGGACCTGCGCTTCAACGTCACGGCGCAGTCCGTGGAGGGCGCCGAGACCGACCGCCCGCACGTGATCGCCACCGACGCGGACGGCCAGACCCTCGACATCGAGGCCGACCTCGTCGTCGGCGCGGACGGCTCCCGCAGCGTCGCGCGCGTCGCGGTGTGCGGGTCGAGCCGCGACGGCTACTTCCGCGAGTACCCGTTCGCCTGGTTCGGCATCCTGTGCGAGGCGCCCCCGAGCAACGACGTGCTCATCTACAGCAATTCCGACAACGGCTTCGCCCTCATCAGCCAGCGCAGCGACACCGTGCAGCGCATGTACTTCCAGTGCGACCCGGATGCCGACCCCGACGCCCTCACCGAGGAGCAGATCTGGGAGGAGCTGCAGTCCCGCGTCCCCGGCACGACGCTGAAGGAGGGTCCCATCTTCCAGCGCGACATCCTCCGCTTCCGCAGCTTCGTCGCGCACGAGATGCGACGCGGCCGCGTGGTGCTGATCGGGGATGCGGCGCACACCGTGCCGCCGACCGGCGCCAAGGGCATGAACCTGGCGGTCGCCGATGTGGTGCTGCTCGAGAAGGCGATCCGCGCTCTGCTCCTCGAGGACGACGAGCGCCCGCTCGACCGCTACCCCGAGGTCGCCTCGCGCCGCATCTGGAAGGCGCAGCACTTCTCCTGGTGGATGACGAGCATGCTCCATGTGGCGCCGGACGCCTCGGAGTTCGACCGCCGCCGGCAGCTCGGCGAGCTCCGCATGGTCACCGAGTCCGAGGCCGGTCGCGCGTACCTCGCGGAGGCCTACACCGGCTGGCCTTTCGAGACGCAGCGCTGAGGGCCGTCGGAGAGGCCCCGCGGGTGGCCGGGGCTCAGCGGTGTCGGGCGCGCGAGCGCGGGCGTGCCGACGGGATCTCCGGTCCGGCGACCGCCGGGCCGACAGCGCCGGACAGCTCGCCGATGCCCTCCACCACCAGACGCACGACATCGCCCTCGACCAGCGGAGGCGGCGTGAGGCCGCCGTTGCGACCCCACAGCTCGCCGAGGCATCCACCGTTCCCGACCGTCCCCGATCCGAGGACGTCGCCCGGCACCACGCGCGAGTTGCGGGATGCGTAGGCCACGAGCTCGGGCAGCGGCCACCCCATGTTCGATACGAGGTCCTCGCCGACGAGCTCGTCGTTGATGTACGCCTCGGCGCGGATCGCCAGGAAGCCGTCCTCGTCGAGGTAGGGCTCGAACTCGTCCGCCGTGACGATCCACGGCCCGAGACTCATCCCGAAGTCCTTGCCCTTCGCCGGCCCGAGCCGCACCTTCATCTCACGAGCCTGGAGGTCGCGGGCCGACCAGTCGTTCATGATCGTGTAGCCGAAGACGACCTGCTTCGCCTCGGCCGCGGAGAGGTTCGCCCCTGGGGTCCCCGAGCGCGTCGAGGGGCCCTCGGCCGCGCCGATGACGACCGCCACCTCGAGCTCGAAGTCCAGGCGCTGCGTGACGGGCGGCGACACGGGTTCGCCCGGACCGAGGATCGTGTGCGGGTTCGTGAAGTAGAAGGTCGGCGCCTGGTACCACTCCGGCGCGACGTCGCTCTTGCCCTCGATCCCCGCGCTGACGCCCTCGACGTGCTCCTCGAACGCCACGAAGTCGCGGATCGCCGCGGGCACGACGGGCGCCAGCAGCTGCACGTCCGCGAGCGGCAGGCCCGCGGCCGGGCCCACTCCCCCGGAGGCCCCGGCCGGCGCCCCGGCGACGGGTGGAGGGGGCGCGGGAATGCTCACCTGCTCGAACAGGGCGCGCGTCTGCGCGAGTCCGCGGGCGAGCACGTCCGCGACCGTCAGGCCGTCGGGGAACGGCACGACGCGATCACCGACGACGAACCCCTCCCCGATCACGCCTCCCGTGGTCCAGCGGGCGATCCTCATGCCGACAGCTCCGCGAAGGTCTCGGCGACCCAGTCGGCCGTCCACTGCGAGACGTAGGGCATGTTGTCGAGGCCGATGTGCTCCGCGCCGCCCTCCTCCTGGGTGAAGATGCGCAGCTCGCGCTTGGGCGAGTTCACGGCAGCCTCGTACTCCTTGTACGCGTACTCGACGGGGATCTGCCGGTCGCCGATGCCGTGGGTCACGAGGAACGGCACCGTGATGTCCTCGACGACGCCCTCGAGGCGCATGTTCTCCGTCTTCTCGATGAAGTCGTCCATGTCGCTCGCGCCGAAGACCCAGTGCACGTGGTCCCAGTAGTGGGGCACGGGGTTCTCGCCTTCGCGCCGGCGGCGGGCCTCCTGCACGGCTGCCCAGTCGTAGTTGGCCCCCCAGGCGACCGCGAGCGCGATGCGCTTCTCGAACGCCGTCGCGCGCGGCACGTAGTAGCCGCCGAGCGACCAGCCGACGAGTCCGACGAGCTTCGGGTCGATGCCGAGCTCGGCGGCGTTCTCCTCGATCCAGTCGAGGGTGGATGCGGCCCACACCTCGGTGTCGTAGCGGGCGCGCAGATCGCGCATGCGCAGTGCCTCGCCGGAACCGGGCGGGTCCATCATGAGCGTCGAGATGCCCCGCGCGGCCAGCAGCTGCGGGAACCCCGAGGTGTACATCATCTCCTTGGTCGAGTCGAGGCCGTTCCACATCACCACGAGCGGGTGCGGGCCCTCGCCCGGGGCGCGGTGGAAGTACGACGGGATCGCGGAGCCCGCCGGGGCGTCGTCGCCCGTGTACGGGACGTCCACGACGGTCAGCGGCACCTCGCCCAGCTCGACGTGCTTCAGCAGCAGGTCGATCGACTTCTGGTAGGCGGCCTTGCGGCCCTCCCACTTCGGCGACTGGAGGCGCTCGGCCTGCGACGTGTACAGCGCAGCGCGGTAGTACTTCTCGGCCGCTCCGCGGCGCCAGCCGCGCGCCTCATCCTCCTGCGCGGAGGCGAGGATGCGGTCGGCCACCGCCTGCCATGAACCGTAGAGCAGCTCGGTGCCGACGTCATCCCCGTGCTCGGAGGCCTCGAGCACCGGACGCGACGCCTTGTCGACGTCGTCGATCAGACCGCCGTTGTTGAGCGTGGCGACGACCGACATGCTCCAGACGTAGTTGGTGGGGAAGTACATGTACACGGAACTGACTCCTAGGAGGTGGGAGGACGCACGGCGTCCGAGAGGTAGGTGGCGACGCCCGACAGCAGCTGGCCGCCGTCGACGCCGACTTCGGCGCCGGTGACGTAGGAGGCGGCGTCGGAGAGGAGGAACACGACGACGTTCGCGACGTCGTCGGGCTCCCCTCCGCGGTGCAGCGGGGCGATGGCGATGTTCGCGTCGAGGAAGGCGGGCGGCGCGCTCGCGGTCATCTCGGTGCGGATGTAGCCCGGGTGGACGATGTTGACGCGGATGCCGCGGGGCCCGAGCTCCGTGACGCACGAGTGGGTGAGGCCGCGCAGGGCCCACTTGCTGGTCGTGTACGCGGCCGTGTAGTGGCCGGTCACGCCGGCGGCCGAGCCGATGTTCACGATGGAGGACCCGGCATCCATCAACGGAAGAAGGGCCTGGATGCCGAGCATCGCCCCCGTCACGTTGATCGCGAGCACGCGGTCCCAGTCGGCGCGCTCGACGCTGCCGATGCGCACGCGATGGGTGACGCCGGCGTTGTTGACGAGGCCTTTCACCGTGCGTCCTCCGAGCGAGGCGGCGAGCTCGGCCCAGGCCGCTTCGTCGGTCACGTCGAGTCGGCGGTAGGTCACGGTGCCCGGCCTGACGCCCTCGGCGAAGCTCAGTGAAGCGGCATCCCGGAGCAGTCCCGGTGCGTCGTCGCGGATGTCCGCCGCGATGACGTCGGCGCCCAGGGCGGCCAGCAGCAGGGCCTCCGCGGCCCCCTGGCCACCAGCGGCCCCGGTCACGACGAAGAGGCTCCCGGTGATGCCGGGCAGCTGAAGTCCGGTCATATGGCGCGGTCCCGGGGTCCGTGGCGCAGGAGGCCGTTGCGCACGTCGGCGGGCAGCACGTCGAGGACGTCCTCGCCGAACGCACCGCCCACGAGCACGAAGGCGACGCGGGCGACGGCGTCCCCGCGATTGGCCCACGCGTGGTCGGTGCCCCGCTGGACGACGATGTCGCCGGCGCCGGCCGTGACCTCGCTGTCGTCCAGGATCAGCGTGATCTCACCCTCGAGGACGATGCCGTAGTCGATCGACTCGGTGCGGTGGACAGGCGACTGCAGGCCGCGGTCGTCCAGATGCCCGGGGAGGAACTCGTTGATCCGGATGCGGGTCCCCTGCGTCGGCGGCGGCACCGTCAGAGCGCCGGCGGTCGGGTCCTCGAACCCGCCCCCGATCGTCGCGGGGGCGGACGTCGTGACCCACACCTCGTGGAACGCGACGCCGTCCTCCTGGAGCTCGCGCGTGACCGGCACCGGGCCGTCGCTGACGACGACCGATGCGCCGGCGGCGTCGTGGCCCGTGACGATCCGGCGAGGGATGCGGAAGCCGCCGGTCACGGCGCGGGCACCAGGGCGGCGAGAGCCTGCCCCATGACGCGACCGGGGTCGGCGTCGGGTGCACCCGGGTCGAGCTCCCACTTCGCGAGGAGCATCGTGGAGTCGACGACGCCCTTGACCCGGGGGATGCGGCGCGCGTGGAACTCCGCGACCTGCGTGTCGAAGTCGCCGTCGGCGGTCACGTACTCGGCGAACAGCAGCGCGTCCTCGACGCACTGCGCGGCGCCCTGTGCGATGAGCGGGGGGACGGCGTGCACAGTCTCGCCGAGTGCGACGACCCGGCCCCGGTTCCACGGCCCCTCCACGAAGATCCACTCGATCTCCTGGAAGTTGAGGAATGTGTCGGGCCCGATCGACTCGCGCAGGTAGTCGAACTGCCCGTGGTAGTTCGCCATGAGCCGCTGCACCTCCTGCCAGCCCTCGAGGCCGTTGTCCGGACGCTGCGGCGGGCACAGCACGAAGATGTAGCACTGGCTGTCGCTCACCGGCGTGTAGCCGACCTTGAACGCGCCCTGGTCGTCGAAGGGGTACGCGATGCCGCCGGTCATCTCCGGCAGCCGCGACGTGACCGCGCGCCAGATGCCGAGTCCGCTCGGGCGTCGGTCCTCCGTGATGCCGAGCTTGGGGCGCGTCTGCGACTTGATGCCCTCCGCGACGACGATGACGTCCCACGACTCGGTCGTGCCGTCGGACAGCACGGAGGTCGCGGTGTCGCCGTCGTTCTCGAACGACGTGAGCTCGAAGCCGAGGCGGATCTCGACGCCGAGCGACTCCGCCTTGCGCACGAGGATCTCGTGCAGGTCGGGACGCAGGGCGCCGATCGTCGCGGGCAGGTCGTCACCGCCGGTGCGCGGAGTCGGCATCTCGGCCATCACCCGCCCGTCCGCGAAATAGAGGGTGACGGCGTTCTCCGCCTGGCCGACGGCGAGCACCTCGTCGATGACGCCGATCTCCTTGAAGACGCGGAGCGCGTTGCCCTGGATCGTCAGGCCGTGCCCGACGCGCGCCCACGCGGGCGCCTTGTCGACGAGCGTGACCTCGACCCCCCGCTGGGCGAGGGCGATCGACGTCGTGAGGCCGGTGAATCCACCGCCGACGATGAGCGCGCTGCGAACCGACATCTTCGTCTCCATCCCGGACGCGCCTCTGCGTTGGGTGCGTTCCGTCCGTTACCGACGTTACGTCCGGTGCCGGACGACGACCAATCGCCGTTGCTGATGCCTGATATCAGCGATCAGGAATGCAGGAGGCCGTCAGCGACGCCTCGCGCGACGAGCCCGCGGAACCAGGCGTGGCCGTCGTCGTGCGCGTGCGCCGGATGCCACCACATCCGCTGGAGTAGCTCCACACGCGGGAACGGCGTGGGCACGGCCACCGTGCCGGTGAGCGCCGCGCTGTCGGCTGCGAGCCGGCCGGGCACGACCCCGATGAGGTCCGTGCCGCTCACGGTCAGCGGAATGGAGAGCAGTGTGGAGGTCGTGACCCGCACCCGCGGATGCAGGTCGAGCTCGTGCATGCGCCTCTCCGCCGCCGTGATGTGCGCGCGGCCGAAGTCGCAGCGGATGAAGGGACTCGCCAGGAAATCGTCCAGCGAGACCGTCCCGTCGGCCACGATCGGATTGCCGCGGTCGGCGATCACGACGTACTCGTCACGGAAGAGCTCCATGCTGTCGACCTCGATGCCGATGCCGGGCGGGGCGACGATGAAGTCGTTGGCGAGCAGGTCGCGCATCGCATCCGTCGGCTCGGCGGGGAGGCGGAGCGTGTCGAAGCGGATGCCGGGGGCCTGCGCCTGCGCAAGGTCGAACACCGGGCCCAGCTCGAGGGCGCTGAAGTCCGAGACCTGGATGCGGAAGATCCGCCGGCTCGTCTCCGGATCGAACGGCTCGGCCTGACCGAGCGCCTGGGCGACCAGCGGCAGCGTGAGCTGGATCTGCGGGAGTATCTGCCGCGCCAGCGGCGTCAGCTCGTACTCGCGCCCCACGCGTACGAGCAGCTCGTCCTGGAAGACGGTGCGCAGACGCGCGAGAGCGCTCGACATCGTCGACTGACCACTGCCGATGCGCTCCCCGGCGCGGGTGACGTTCGCCTCCTCGAGCAGCGCGCGCAGCGCCACGAGGAGGTTGAGATCGGTGTCTCCGCTCGTCACAGATGCATGGTATCCGGCGGGAGCATGGCTCACCCGGGGGCCGTCGCCCTACTCTCATCACGTCGTTCCGTGCGCTTCGCGTGCCCCGGGGACGCCCCTGACTCACAAGAAAGGTCGACGATGACTGAGCGACTCGTCTCCCACCTGCGCTACGCCGCCCTCGCCGTGCCGAACTTCGAGGTCGAGCGCGACTTCTTCGTCAGGCACTGGGGCCTGACCGAGGTTCGCGCCGAGGACGGCCTCTCCTATCTGGCCGCGGAGGGCTCGACCGAGCCCTTCATCCTGCGCCTGCGCAAGGACGACAAGCGCGTCGACCTCGCCGGCTTCGGCGTGCGCAGTCGCGCCGACGTCGACGCCCTCGCCGCCAAGCTCCACGCCGAGGACGTGCAGTTCATCCACGAGCCGCAGGAGCTCGACGGATTCAGCGGCGGCTACGGCTTCCGCGTGTTCGACGGCGACGGCCGCGCGCTCGAGTTCTCGACGGGCTACCAGACGCGCGAGGCGCGCAAGATCCGCGAGCGCGAGCCGATCCCGGCCAAGCTCTCGCACATGGTCTTCAACTCGCAGGACCTGAACAAGACGGCGCAGTGGTACGTCGACCACCTCGACTTCACGATCTCGGACTCGCTCGTGCGCCCGGACGGCACCGACATGATGCACTTCATGCGCTGCAACCCGAACCACCACTCGATCGCCGTGGCGATGGGTCCGCACCACTCGCTGCACCACCTCTCGTTCGAGATGCGCGGCATCGAGGAGTGGATGCGCGGCGCGGGCAAGATCCTCCGCTCGGGCGCGCGCATGATCTGGGGTCCCGGGCGCCACAACGCCGGCGACAACACGTTCGCCTACTTCCTCGACCCGGCCGGGAACACGATCGAGTACACGACCGAGCTCTCGATGGTGGACGACGAGAACTGGGTCGCCCACAAGCACGACATCAGCCAACTGTCGACACAGGACCAGTGGGGCACCGCGCAGGAGATGAGCGAGCTCGTCGCCCGCGAGTCCTTCAACGACATCGACAAGGGCCTGTTCGTCGCCCCGCCGGTGTGACCGCACGTCTTCGTGAGCCGACGCATCCACTGGGAGAACCGATCATGACACGCATCCACTTCGCCGCCGACCACGGCGGCTACGAGCTCGGCCGAGCCCTCGAGGCGCGGGCGCGCGCCGCCGGCTTCGACGTCGTATGGCACGGCGCCGATGAGCCCGACCCGGGGGATGACTACCCGATCTTCGCCGTCCGCGTCGGCCGTTCGGTGGTCGAGGACCAGGATGCGGCGATCGACGCGTTCGGCGTGCTCGTCGTGGACGAAGCGGTCGCGGGTGTGGTCGCCGCCAACAAGGTCAACGGGGCCCGCGCCGTCACGAGCACGTCTCCCCGCGCGGCGGCGCACGCGCGCGGCGTCGTGGATGCGAACGTCCTCGTGCTCGAGGGCATCGCCTACGAGGAGTCGGCGTGGCTGAACGTGTCCGCGTTCGTGACGGCATCCATGGAGCAGACCGTCGAGCGCGGCCGGCAGATCCTGCAGATCGAGGAGTACGAGAACTCCGGGACGATCGAGGGATGGGCCGTGCAGCTCGAGCCGGACCAGATCGCCGTCCGGCACGAGTAACGTCGCGGGCATGAGCAGAGCCGCACTGTACGACCGCACCGGCGGGCCCGAGGTCCTCTACATCGGCGACGCCGCCGATCCCCAGCCGGGGCCCGGCCAGGTCGTCGTGAGAGTGCAGGCCGCGGGCCTCAATCCGGTGGACTCGAAGCTGCGCAGCGGCTTCATCCCCTCGGATGCGCCGTTCCCGCGGCGCGTGGGCTCCGATCTCGCCGGAACCGTCATCGCCGTCGGCGAGGGCGCCGTCTACGGGGACGGCAGGCCGGTCTCCGTCGGAGACGAGGTGCTCGGGCGCGGGCCCGGGGCCGTCGCCGAACGCACGCTGGCCGAGGCGGCCGAGCTCGCGATCCGGCCGCACGAGCTGCCGGTGGATGTCGCGGGTGGCCTGTGGATCGCGGGGCTCACCGCGGTCTCGTGCCTCGCGACCGTCCCGGTCGATGCCGACGACGTCGTGCTGGTCGGCGGCAGCACTGGCGGCGTGGGGCTCATGGCGGCTCAGCTCGCCGTCGCGACCGGCGCCCGCGTGATCGGGACGGCCGGCCCGCGCGCCGCGGAGTTCCTCGAGTCGCTCGGCATCGAGCCCGTCGCCTACGGCGAGGGGCTGGTCGACCGCCTGCCTCCGGCGGGCACGATCACCGCCGTCATCGACTGCCACGGTCGCGAGGCCCTCGACGCCGGCATCGCCCTCGGCGTGCCCGTCGACCGCATGGTCGCGATCGCCGCGTACGGCGCTGTGCACGAGCTCGGCGTGCACAACGTCGAGCGCTCCGCCCGCACCGCCCAGAACCTCGCCGGTCTCGCCGCCGGCATCGCGGCGGGAGACCTCCTGCTGCCCGTCGCGGCGACGTTCCCGCTCGACGAGGTCGCTGCGGCGTTCGAGGCCCTCGAGTCGTCGCACGCGCCGGGGAAGATCGTCGTCCTCCCCTGAAGCGGGTCAGCCCTTCCAGACCGTCTTCAGGTTGCAGAACTCCCGGATGCCGGCGGCCGCCAGCTCGCGGCCGACACCGGAGTCCTTGACACCGCCGAACGGCAGCTCGGGATAGGAGGCCGTCATCCCGTTGACGAACACCGCGCCGGCGTCGAGGTTCTCCACGAACCAGTCCTCCTCGTCGGGGTCGGTCGTCCAGACCGCCGACGAGAGTCCGAAGGTCGTGCCATTGGCGACGGCGGCGGCCTCCTCGCGGTCGGCCACGCGGTACACCGTGGCGACGTGGCCGAAGGCCTCCTCGAGGTGCAGGCGCATCCCGGGAGCCACGCCCTCGATCACGGTCGGCTCGTAGAACCAGCCGTCGCGGTCCGGCACGAACCCGCCGGTGCGGACGATCGCGCCCTTGGCGACGGCATCCGCCACCTGGCTCTCCAGCTCGTCGCGACCGGACTCGGTGGCGAGCGGCCCGACGTCGGTCGCCTCGTCGAGCGGGTCGCCCACCGTGAGCGCGGCGACCTTCTCGCAGAAGAGCCGCGTGAACGCGTCGTAGACGTCGGTGTGGACGATGAAGCGCTTGGCCGCGATGCACGACTGGCCGTTGTTCTGGTTGCGCGCGGTGACGGCGACGGATGCCGCCCGGTCGACGTCGGCGCTCGACATGACGATGAACGGATCCGAGCCGCCGAGCTCGAGCACCACGTGCTTGACCTCGGAGCCGGCGATCGCGGCGAGCGAGCGCCCGGCGGGCTCGGAGCCCGTGAGCGTGGCGGCCTTGACGCGCGGGTCGCGCAGCACCTTCTCGACGCGGGATGCGGGGATCAGCAGGGCGTGGAACGATCCGGCGGGGAATCCGGCGCGCTCGAAGAGCGTGTCGAGGTAGAGCGCGGCCTGCGGCACGTTCGACGAGTGCTTGAGCAGGCCCGTGTTGCCCGCCATGAGCGCCGGACCGGCGAACCGCAGCACCTGCCACAGCGGGTAGTTCCACGGCATGACGGCGAGCACGACGCCGATCGGCGCGTAGCGGGTGCCGGCCTGCGAGGCGCCCACCGCAGAGGGGTCGTCAAGCTGCTCGGGCGCGAGGAACTCCTCGGCGTGGTCGGCGTAGAAGCGCAGTCCCTTGGCGCACTTGAGCACCTCGGCGCGGGCGCCCTTGATCGGCCGACCCATCTCGATCGTGATGATGCGGGCGAGCTTCTCGACGTCGTCCTCCAGCAGCTGCGCGGCCGCCCGCATCCATTCCGCACGCTGCGCGAAGCTCGTCCGGCGCAACTCGGCGAACGCCGCGTGCGTCGCGGCGATGCGCTCCTCGACCTCGGCGTCGGTGTGCGGCTCGAACTCCTGCTCGGTCCGCCCGGTGAAGGGGTTGATCGTGGCGATGGCCATGCGGGCTCCTGTTCGATCGGCGGGGTCGTCGCGATGCTACGTGCCCGCGACGCTGTGCGTCCATCATCCGCCGCGATGCCTCCCATGGGGGCGGAGGATCGGCTCGGATATCGGATGCCCGGCGGCGAGAATACGTGGCATCGCGCGGTGCCACTCCCGGCGCAGACGGAGCCCGCCCAAGATGGATGTGACCGAAGGAGCTCCCGTTGCGTTTCGTAGACCTGTCCATGCCGCTGGACGACGTCATCCCCGTCGACCCGCCGTTCCTGCGCCCGAAGATCGAGTACAAGGACCACCAGGCCGGTCTGAAGGACATGGATGCGATGTACGGCATCCGCCCCGACCAGCTGCTGGACCAGCAGGGCCTGGCCGCCGAGACGGTGACGATCACGACGCACGCCGGCACGCACGTGGATGCGCCGTGGCACTACCACCCGACCATGAACAACGGCGAGCGCGCCTGGACGATCGACGAGGTGCCGCTCGACTGGTTCTTCCGGCCCGGCGTCAAGCTCGATCTGCGTCATCTGCCCAGCGGGCACCTCGTGACCCCGGACGACATCGACGCGGAGCTCGAGCGCATCGGCTACGAGCTGAAGCCGCTGGACATCGTGCTCGCCAACACCATCGCCGCGAGCGCCTACGGCCGCGACGACTACATCGACACCGGCATCGGCTTCGGCCGGGATGCGACGCTGCACCTCACGGGCAAGGGCGTCCGCGTCGTCGGCACCGACGCGTGGGGCTGGGACCTGCCGGTCAGCATCAACCGCCGCCTCTTCGAGGAGACCGGCGACCCGACCATCGTGTGGGAGGGCCACAAGGCCGGCGCCGAGGTCGGCTACTGCCAGATCGAGAAGCTCCAGAACCTCGAGGAGCTTCCCGCCTTCGGCTTCACCGTGGCCTGCTTCCCGGCCAAGGTGCGCGGCGCCTCGGCCGGCTGGACCCGCGCCGTCGCCCTCTTCGACAACTGAAACCCCGCCCGAAAGGAAGAGACATGGCATTCGTCTGCAGCGCCACCTGGATCGCCAGGCCCGGAGAGGAGGAGACCGTGCGCGACGCGCTGGAGAAGCTCTCCCCCGCCTCGCGCAAGGAGCCCGGCAACATCTACTACCAGGCCTATCAGAGCCCCGAGGAGCCGCACACGTTCCGCATCTTCGAGGTGTACGTGGACGAGGACGCGTTCACGGCGCACGGCACCTACCCCCACTTCGAGCAGTGGGCGCTCGGCCAGGCGATCCCGGCCCTGGAGACCCGTCGGCGCGACTTCTACGCCACGCTGGACTTCTGAGGTGGCGCAGTACGCGCGCTACGTCGGGCCGAACGGCATCGTCCACACCGGACGGGTGCAGCACGGCAAGCTGCAGGACATCCCGGGAGACCCGGAGATCCTCGACCTGCTGAGCGCGCCGGCGGAGGTGCGCCGCGACCTCGACGTGCGCGCCGGTCGGCAGCAGAAGCTGCCCATCCCCGAGGCGACGTTCGCCGTGCCGGTGCAGCCGCGGGCGATGCGTGACTTCCTCGTGTTCGAGGCGCACATCGCCGGCATGAAGAAGAACGAGCCCGGCGACGGGTCGGTGCCGCCGCAATGGTACGAGGCTCCCGCGTTCCTGTTCATGAACCCGTGGTCGGTGCTGCCGACCGGGGCAGACATCCCGATGCCGCCGTTCACGCAGAAGCTCGACTTCGAGCTCGAAGTCGCGATGATCGTCAAGGACACCGTCCGCGACGTGCCGCTCGAGGAGGCCGCCGAGCACCTCGCCGGCTTCTGCATCTTCAACGACTGGAGCGCGCGCGACATCCAGGCAGGCGAGATGCGGGTCGGCCTCGGACCGTCCAAGGGCAAGGACTTCGCCAACACCCTCGGCCCGTGGATCACCACGCCCGACGAGCTCGAGCAGTACCGCGAGGGCGACCGCTACGCGTTGGAGATGTCGGTCGCGATCAACGGCGAGGTCGTCGGCACCGACAACCTGCGCAACATGTCCTGGTCGTTCGAAGAGATGCTCGTGCACGCCTCCCGCGACGCGTGGGTCGGCCGCGGTGACGTGCTCGCCACCGGCACCGCCTCCACCGGCGCCCTCTCCGAGCGCTGGGCGCGCACCGGGCAGCTCACCCCGCCGCCACTGCAGGTCGGCGACGTCGTCACCATGACCGTCCAGGGCCTCGGCACCATCGAGAACCGCATCGTCGAGACGGTCAGCCCCGCCCACACCGTCCCGACCGCGCGGCGCACCTACGGGTCCGACCGGCTCTGACCGCGGTGCCCGCTTCCGGCGCGGCCGCTGCGCACCCGAACCCGAAGGGGGGCGCAACGGCCGCGCCGTATGCTGACAGCGAAGCAGGAAGGGCGGCCGTGGACGATCTGCGCGGGGTGGACCTCAATCTCCTCGTCGTGCTCGACACGGTGCTCTCCGAGCGCAGCCTCACGCGAGCCGCCGACGTGCTCGGCACGAGTCAGCCCACCGTGAGCGGCGCCGTCGCGAAGCTGCGGACGATGCTCGACGATCCGCTGCTCGTGCGCAGCGGACGCCTGTCCGAGCTCACTCCGCGCGCGCAGGCGCTGCAGCCGATCGTGCGCGCGGCGCTCTCGGAGATCGATCGGACGCTCAATCTGCGACCGATGTTCGACCCGCTCACGAGCAGCCGCCACTTCCGGCTCTCGACATCCGATTACGCCCTCTCTGTCATGGCGGCTCCCCTCCTCGCGGTGCTCGAGCAGGCCGCACCGCAGGTCACGATCGACTTCGGGCCGCTCGCGAACTTCGGCCCGGTCGATCTGCTCCGCGACGACGTCGTCGTCGCATTCGCGGACCGCGGCGTGCCGGGGAAGCACCGGGCCCTGTTCTCGGACGCGCTCGTCTGCCTCGTGCGGCGCGATCATCCCGCTCTCGTCGACGGCGCACTGAGCCTCGAGCAGCTCGCGTCGCTGCCCTACGTGCAGGTCGCCTTCGGCGAGGGAATCGTCATGTACGCCGACGACAGCCTCGCCTCGGCCGGTGTGTCACCGCGCGTCGCCCGCACGGTGCCCGGGTTCCTGCCCGTTCCGTTCACCGTCGCGGGCTCGGACCGGTACGGCTTCGTTCCGGAGCGGGTGGCCGATCGCTACGCCGCCCAGCTCGGCCTCCAGGTCGCCCGCATCCCGGTCTCCCTCCCGGTCCTCGTCGAGGCGGCGTTCTGGCACCCCTCCCGCAACGACGATCCCGCGCTGCGCTGGCTCGTGTCGATCCTGCGAGAGGTCGCGGAGCGCGTCGAGTTCGCGGACGACGAGGGCTCTCCCGTCTGACTCGAGCCGCCGCCCAGCGGCGGGCCTGCCCCTCGCTGCGCGGAGGCGATGCCAGTCATCCCCGGAGACCCGTACCACGGATCCGCGCACCGCCGTAGCGTGTGAGCGTGACGAGCCGGGGAGGCCGCGACGATGACAGAACTGACCCCCGAAGACCTGTTCAGGCTGGAGGGTCGGGTGGCGATCGTCACCGGCGCGACGAGCGGGATCGGACTCGCCTGCGCGGAGGCGCTCGCCGCCGCCGGCGCGAGCGTGCTCCTCGCCGGGCTGGGTGATGCTCCCGGCGCCGCCGAACAGCTCGCCGCCCGCGGCCTCTCGGCGGTCGGCCTGGAATGCGATCTGCTCGATCCCGGTGCGCCCGCATCCCTCGTCCGCGCGGCGGTCGATCGCTGGGGCCGCCTCGACACGGTGCTCGCGAATGCCGGAGTCGCCCTGGACCGCCCCGGCGAGCCGATCGACGACGCGCTCGGAAGGTTCGAGGTCATGTTCGGCCTGCACGTCGGCTCGGTGCTGCGTCTCGCCGACGCCGCGCTGCCGATCATGGCCGAGGGCGGGGGCGGCGCCTTCCTCGTGATGTCCAGCCTGGCGGGCCTGCGCGGAAACCGGATGATCGCCGGCTACGGCATCACGAAGGCCGCCAACGCGCAGCTCGCGAGGAACATCGCCGTCCAATGGGGGCCGCACGGAATCCGCGCGAACGCCATCGCGCCCGGAGTGATCGCCACGGACTTCGCAATGCCGATCACCGGGGATGACGACGTCGCGCGCATCCGGCTCGCGAAGACCCCACTCCGGCGCTTCGGCACCACCGCGGAGATCGCCGGGACCGTCGTGTGGCTCGCCTCGCCCGCCGGCGGGTTCGTGAGCGGCCAGACGATCGTCGTCGACGGCGGGACCCTCGCCTCGGACTGAGACGAAGGAGGGGGATGCCGTCGGCCGACGGCATCCCCCTCCCGGATACTCCGGTCGCGTCTACCTGACGCCCCGGATCGGCAGGATGAGCACCGCCCCGATCAGGCCCGCGATGGCGCCCGTGAGGAACAGGGCCGGGAAGTTCTGGGGATGGGCGGCGGAGGCGCCGATCGCCAGCAGCACCGGCGCCACGGCGGGGACGATGGACTGCGGCAGTGTGCTCGCGAGCCCCATGATGCCCATGTCCTTCGCGATGTTGTGACGGTCGGGCAGGATCTCGCTGACCAGGGCGAGGTCGACAGCCATGTAGACGCCCTGGCCGAGGCCGATGATGCCCATCGCGACGAGGAACATCGGGTACGAGGTCGCGAACGTGACGACGATCAGGCCGATTCCGAACACGAGAGCCGCGACGATGACGAAGGGCTTGCGGCGACGGACGCGGTCGGAGATCTTGCTCGCGATCGGGGCGAAGATCAGCGCCATGACGGTGAGCACGAGCGTCGACAGGAACACCGCGGTGGAGACCCCCGCGATCGAGAAGTGCAGCGCGATGATCAGATAGAACGCCTGGTAGGCCTGCACGGCCGCGATGCCGAAGAAGATCAGCAGGCGGCTCCACCACGCCCATCCGTACGACGGGTGCTTGACGGGATTGACCCAGAAGGTGCCGAAGAAGTCGCGCGCGGTGAACGTCGGCACCTCGGCCCGGGTGATGGGCCGGTCGGGCAGACGCAGCGCGAGCAGGATCACCGCGATGACGCCGATCGCCGCCGGGATCAGGAACTGCGCCAGGAGGCTCCCCGACACGAGCTGCGCGAGGAAGAGGCCGATGACGGCCCCCACCGGCAGGCTCAGCCCGATGAGGGCGGAGGCCGGTCCGCGGCGATCCGGCGAGTACTGGTCCGCGAGGATCGCGGTGCAGGCGACGGTGACCGCGGCGACGCCGAGGAACGTGAGCACGTTGCCGAGGATCAGGATGCCGAGCGAGCCTGCCGCGTACGACAGCGGTGCGCCGATGGCCATCAGGACCGCGCCGATGATCAGCAGCGGACGGCGACGACCGAGCCGCGTCGTGAGGCGGTCGCTGATGCGGCCGAAGATCGGGGCGGCGATGAGAGCGACGATCCCGCTGATCGCCATGACGATCGACAGCAGTGTCGTGGCGTTGCTGTGGTCGATCGCCTCCGCCTTGAGCGAGAGCGTCAGCACGGCCGGCACGAGCTGCGCCATGCCGGCGCCGATCGCCCCGAAGCCGAGGAAGAAGAGGAGCCCACGGCGCGGGTTCGGCCAGTCGTGGCCCGAGGTGTCGACGTCCTGGGTCGTCGTGCTTGTTGAGGTCATGAGGCTTCCTTGCCTGTGCCCGGCGTTCGGGCGGCCGGGGTCTGCAGCGATTCAACCAACGGGCATCCGCCTGTCCCATGGGCTGCGGCGATTCAACCCATCGCGCAGCCCGATGAAGAACCCGCGTCAGCCCTGGCCGTGCTTCGCGTACGGGTTGAGCAGCGCCTCGCGGATCTCATCCGGCACGCCTTCCTCGGTCGCGCTCGGGCCGTCGGCGGCCGGGAACGACTCGGTCATCGACATCGGCATCGCGCCGTTGCGATAGAAGTTGTTGGACCCGAGCGACGGCTTCCACGTGTTCGGCTCCCAGTCGGGAACGTAGTTGCGGTAGCCGCCGGTGTTCAGCTCGATGCGCAGGCTGGACGGCTCGCGGTAGTAGAGGAAGTTCTGCTCGCCGATGCCGTGGATCGACGGGCCGTACTCGATGGGGATGCCGTGCTCCATGAGCGTGTCGGCGGCGATGAGCAGCTCCTCGCGCGTGTCGACCCAGAAGGCGTAGTGGTTCACGCGGCCGGCGCGCGACGAGCCGTCGAGCACGACGCCCAGGTCGTGCGACTTCTCGTTCGTGGTGAGCACGGAGAACACCGAAATCGGCGCCTCGTCGAGCAGCGTGCGGGCCATGATCCGGAACCCGAGCACCTCGTTGTACCAGGCGGCGAACGCGTCGACGTCGCTCGCGGCGATCGTGACGTGGTCGAGCTGGCGCGGAGCGCCGGCGACGGTGCTGCGCTTCTCCGGGCGGTCGGGATAGATGGATGCCGTGTGCCCCTGCGCCTGGTGCCGCGTGACATCCCAGTGCAGGGTCATCGAGTGGCCCCACGGGCCGGTGAAGCGGTAGGCGCGGCCGATGGTGTGGACGTCGACCCACTCCCCCTGGACGCCGGCGGACTCGATGCGCTGCACGGCCTTGTCGAGCGCCTCGAGGCTCGAGGTGCGCCAGGCCATCGTGTCGAGCGACGGCTCGTCGCCGGGAAGGACGACGACCGAGTACGCGTAGTAGTCGCCCCAGCAGCGCAGATAGACCGCGCCGTCGATCCGGTCGACCACGGTGAGGCCGACCCGCTCGACATAGAAGGCGACGGAGGCCTCGACGTCGGGCGACGTGATCGCCACGTACGACAGGTGGGACAGGAGCTTGATCATCGTCGATCCTTTCGAAGTGCCGGGCGACGGCCCACTTCCACGATCGGCGCTCGGCCGATATCAGGGAAGACCGGGTTCCCTATCTCCACCATCACCGCGACTTATGCATTCCGGTTCGCCGTGGAGTGAACCTCGGAGGGGCAGCTTTTGCGCAGATTCCTCCTAAGTCCATGTGGATTCGTCGATAGTTCGCGCGTTTGTGTCGATTTGATGCGTCGAGTTGTGTGAAAATCAACCATGGTCAGGGAGTCAGCACTGCGTTTCGGCGCACAGACGGACGAGGTGACGAGCCTCCTCAGGATCGTCAACATGGTGCGCACGGGCGAGGCCACGACCCGCCCAGAGATCGGTCGCCTCACGGGACTGGGACGTGGCGTCGTCACCCAGCGCGTCGAGGCGGCGATCGCCATGGGCTTCCTCGAGGACGGCGCTTTCGGCCCCTCGTCGGGTGGTCGCGCACCCCGCACGCTCGGATTCCGTTCGGACCGCGGTCTCATCGTGGTGTGCGCGCTCGGCGCCCTGCACATCCACGTGGGACTGGCATCGCTCGACGGCGTGATCATCGCCCAGGATCACCGGGCATGGGAGATCGTCCGGGGGCCGGCCGAGACCCTCGAGGCGACGATCGCGATGGTCGAGAAGCTCCTCGCGACCACCGATGGACGCCCCGTCTGGGCCGTGACGGTGGGCGTGCCGGGCCCGGTGGACTTCGAGTCCGGTACGGTCGTCGCCCCGCCGATCATGCCGGGCTGGAACGGCTTCGATGTGCGGCGCCGCTTCGAGCAGCACTTCCAAGCGCCCGTCTGGGTCGACAACGACGTGAACATCCTGGCGCTGGCCGAGCGGGTGCACCGCCGGGACGACGCCATCGACCTCATCTATCTGAAGGTCGGCACGGGTATCGGAGCCGGGCTCCTCTCGCACGGACACCTGCACCGCGGTGCCAACGGCGCTGCCGGAGACATCGGGCACGTCCGCGTGGGCGACTCGGAGGTGATCTGCCGCTGCGGCAAGATCGGCTGTCTCGAGGCCGAAGCCGGCGGCTGGGCGCTTGTGCGGGATGCCGAGCGAGCCATCGGCGACGGCGCGGTCGGGGTGCTGAAGACCCACCACGACGCCGGTGAGCAGCTCACTCCCGAGCTCATCTGCGTGTCGGCGCGCGACGGGGATGCCCTGGCGATCGCGCTCGTGCAGCGCTCCGCGCGGCTCGTCGGCGAGTCCATCGCGGCGCTCGTCAACATGTTCAACCCGTCGGTGATCGTGATCGGCGGTGCGATGGCGGGTGCCGGAGAGATCTACCTCGCCGGGGTGCGGCAGCGGGTGTATGAGCTGTCCCTTCCACTCGCGACGCGGGATCTCGTCATCCAGCCCTCGAACAACGACGTCGCCGAGCCGCTGCTCGGCGGGGCGGAGCTCGCGATCGAGCAGCTGTTCGACGTGACCTTCCCCCGCTGGTTCGCGTCCGGCGTGCCGACGATCGAGCGGGTGCGCGCCGCCTGAGTCGTCTTCCGCGCATCGGCGAGCCGATACTTCTTCTGTTATTCGACTTAAGTGTGTAGGTTGTGATCTGAAGTAGGGATCACGAGGAGACCGCATGCTGCCGATCCTGCGCGAGGGGGCGCTGGCCTGGACCGACCGTGGCATCGCCCTGCGACTGTGCCTCCCGTGGATCCGCTCACTGCCCCTCTCGTCCATCACCGCCATCGAGGTCGCGGTGGACGGCGAGCCGCTCACGGTTGTCGTCTGCGTCGACGGACGCGCCGTTGCCCCAGGCGAGCTCGCCGACGAGGACGGCTGGTGGTTCGTGCAGGACCGCCTCGTGCTCGAGGCTCCGCGGTCGCCACGCCCGCTCCCGTCGCTGCCGGGACGTCGTCCGAAGCCTCGCGCCCCGGACGGCCGGCTGCGCCCCGGGGTGCACGACGTCTCCGTGTCGTTCCGGCTCGTCATCCCCTACCTCCCGGCGGGCCCCGACGCACCGTTGGTGCTGCCGTTCCACGCCGAGGCGCAGCTCATCCTGGATGCGCCGCGCTCGCCCGCTGCGCGAGCCGCCGAAAGCCCCAGAATCCCCGGAGAGGCGGAGGCCCGGCCCGCAGAGGTCCGACCGCGCGAGGATTCTCCGAGGTCGGAACGGCTGCCGAGCGGCTGGACGCTCGGCGCGAGCGCCTTCAACTGGACGCCCGTGGTCATCACGGCCGAGCGGCCGGCTCCTGACATCGCGGTCGGGATCGTCGCCGACGGCGTCGCCGACGTCATCGAGGTCGAGCTGGGTCAGCTGTGGCGCTCGTTCCCCGACCCCGCGGACGCGGATGCCGACGACCTGCGCGCGGCGCTGGAGGCCGTCGGCGGTTCGGTGAGCATCGTCGGCGCCAGCATCGACGACTGGCGCACCCCGACCCGGCACCGGACGGACGAGGAACGGCTCGCCTTCCTCATGCCCCAGCTGCGCGCCGCGCACCGCCTGGGCGCCCACGGCGTGCGTCTGCCGATCGGGCAGGCGGGTGCCGCGCTGCTGCGTCGCCTGCAGCCCACGCTCGACGAGCTGGACCTCATCCTGTACGAGGAGGTGCAGGGCCACCAGGCGCCGGGAAACCCGGCCGTCGCGGCGGCGTACGAGACGATCGCGCGGCTGGACGACCCGCGCATCCGTCTGCTCGTCGACATCAGCATGCTGATGCCGGCGCTCCCGACGTCGTACCTCGGACTCCTGCGCGATCGTGGAGTGCCCGCATCCCTCGTCGACGCCCTCGAGTCGGACTGGCGGGAACCCGCGATCGGCGCGAAGGTCGTGCGACTCCTGCAGTCAGGTGGTGTGCCGCCGGCAGTGCACACGGCCTACATGAACCTGCTCGTGCGGTTCGGGCGATCGGATGCGGCCGACCTGCGCAGCATCCTTCCGCGAACCGGAGCCTTCCATCTGAAGTTCTGGGATCTCGACGACGCCGATGGACGCGTGTCGAGCCCGATCCGCGATCTCGGCGCCCTGCTCGTCGAGCACGGCTGGCGCGGCACGCTCACGAGCGAGTGGGGCGGGCACGAGTGGCTCGAGGACCTCGATGCCACCGAGACCACGCGCGCCCACCTCCGCCTCGCCCGCGCGGCACTCGCACAGGGCGCGCAGACCATGACCGAACAGAAGGAGAATCCATGCCGTACGCCGTCGGCGATCTGACCGAATCGTTCACGCTGCCTCGGGCGGGGGGCGGTGAGGTGACCGTCGCAACCGCGGGGGCGCCCGCGACCGTCGTCATCTGGACGTGCAACCACTGCCCCTATGCCCTCGCCTGGCATGACCGGCTGCAGCAGGTGGTGCGCGACTACGCGGACCGCGGGGTCGTCTTCGTGCAGGTCAACGCCAACGACGAGCAGAAGTACCCCGCGGACTCCTTCGCCGAGATGGAGCGGCGCGTGGCGGCGGGTGAGTTCGCGTCCGACTTCCTGCGGGACGCCGAGCAGTCCCTGTCGAAGCAGTGGGGCGCGCGCGTCACGCCGGATGTCTTCGTGCTCGATCCGCAGGGCCGGATCGTCTACAAGGGGGCCCCGGACTCGGATCACGACGACCCGACGCAGAACGCGCAGCACCTGCGGAACGTCCTCGATGACGTGCTCGCCGGCCGCCCCGCCCGCCTCAGCGGCACGCGCGCGGCGGGCTGCAAGATCAAGTGGACCGTCGACGATCAGCCGAACCCCTATGTCTGAGAAGCTGACCGTCCTGGGCTGGTCCGGATGCCCGTCGACCGGGATGGTGGACACGTGGGTGGCCGACGTGTGCGCGGGGGCCGGCATCCAGCCCCCCGCACTGGAGCTCGAGTACGTCGAGACGGACGAGGATGCGGCGGCCCGCGGCTTCATCGGATCGCCGACGTTCCTCCGCGACGGCGTCGACCTGTTCCCCGAGCCCGGCGCACCGCCGGCGTTGACGTGCCGGCTCTATCGGCGCCGCGACGGGCGCCCGTCGCCCCTGCCGGATCCCGCGGACTTCGTCGAGGCCCTGCGACGCTGAGTGCCCTGCTGCCGGACGGGCGCGCCGCCCGCAGGCGCCGGAGCATCGAGCGCCCGTGCGCGACGGCCGGGCGGAACGGAGCTCAGCGCGGCTGGAGACCAGCCGCCCGGTAGATGTCGTCGACGGTGCGCATGGTTCCGACCCCGCGGGCCGCATCGAGGATGCTCGGCGAGCCGTCGTCCAGCACCGCGACGAGGTGCTCCAGCTGACGCACGTAGCTGTTCTCGCCCTCGACGGCCTTCTCGTCGATGAGGACGTCGTCGCCCGCGGTCACCCGCAGCGTCGCTCCCCACTGCGGCACGATGACACTCGTCGCCTCGAGGTGGGCCGCCGACCCGGCGACCCGCATCCACATCGCACCCTGGTCATCCCCGATGAACGATGCCCGCAGCTGCACCGGCCCGCCGGACGGCAGCCGCAGCACGGCATCGGTCTGCAGGTCGATCCGCGGGTCGTCCTCGAAGAGCACCGCCGTCGCCGACTCGACGACGGGCTCGCCCCAGGCGGCGCGCATCAGATCGACCGCGTAGCATCCGACGTCCATCACGGCCCCGCCGCCGAGGTCTCCGTCGAGCCGGATGTTGCCGGGCTTCACGACGAAGTGGGGGATGCTGAAGTCGAAGTCGACCCGCTCGATGTCGCCCAGCGCACCCGAGGAGATGACTTCCAGCAGCCGCTGCGTGAACGAGTGCAGCCGGTAGTGGAAGCCGACGAACGCGCGCCGGCCGGTCGCCGCGGCCGCGTCGGCGATCGACGCAGCGGTCGTGCCGTTCACCGACAGCGGCTTCTCGCACAGGACGTGTTTTCCGGCCTGCAGCGCCCGCACGCCCCACTGGGCGTGCACGATGGGCGGCAGTGCGAGGTACACGAGGTCGATCTCGGGGTCGGACAGGATCGCCTCATAGTCGCCGTGCTGCGGCAGGTGCAGCCGCTCGGCGAACGCCCGCGCACGTTCCGGATCGCGCGCACCGATCGCGACGACCCGGGCGCCGTCGACCTCACGGGAGGGTTCGACCATCGCCCGCTCGGCGATGCCGCCGGCACCCAGGATGCCGATCCTCAGTTCGGATGCCATTGGTCAGCCCTCGTGGTTGTAGTACGGCCAGGGCAGGAACCGGCGCTCGCCGCGACGGTCGGGACCCTCGAGCGACACCGAGCCCGTGGCGGCCCACTCGACACCGCGCGGGAACATGCGGATGAACTCGATCCGGCGGAACGTGTCGATGTCGTGCCCGATCGTGATCGTGAAGGAGCGGCCGGCGCCGTACTCGTTGATCCACGCGATCGGCTGGTCGGTGTTCATTCCCGGGAGCGCGGCGATGCCCTCCGGCGGGATCGCCACCGGGTAGTGCGACATCGGCCAGATCGGCGCCTTCTGGTACGACTCGAGGTCGTCGTAGGTCGTCAGCAGCACCTGCGCGCCGTCGGCGATCTCGACGCCGGTGAGGATGTCGTCTCCCGTCACGGTCCACCGAGCGCTGATGCCCTCGGTGATCGCGTGCCGAGGCTCGACGGTGTCCAGCCGCGCCTCGCCCCACGGGCGCGGACGCAGCCCGTCGGCGACCGTCATCCGCGAGCCGCGCATGACGTTGTACTCGTCGGGGTAGCCCCAGTCGTCCTCTTGAGCGGCGGATCCGTGGAACCACACGATGCCCTTGCCGTCGTCGTGGACGAAGGTCAGGAGCGCAGCATCCGTCTCGGCGCCGAAGCCCACCGCCTTCTCGTGATAACCGTCGCGCCCCTCGAACACCACGATCACGACGTCGTACTTGTCGATGATCGCGGCGCCGAGACCCCGCGGATCCTCGACGACCCGTACGGTGAACCGGCCGGTGTCCTCGAGGAGCGCCGTGATCCACTCGTTGTGCTTGCGGAAGCTGCGGTGCTCGTTGTCGTGCTCGCGGGTCATGTGTCCCGACAGGATGAGGACGCGCAGACCGTCCGATTCGTGCTCTGCCATGTCGTTCATACCCGGGCGACGCGCCTCTCGACGATCGGCTCCAGCACCTTCTGCACGTAC
This sequence comes from Microbacterium rhizosphaerae, assembly GCF_034120055.1. Lineage (NCBI taxonomy): Bacteria > Bacillati > Actinomycetota > Actinomycetes > Micrococcales > Microbacteriaceae > Microbacterium > Microbacterium rhizosphaerae. Next base: position 3,898,212 of record NZ_CP139368.1, read on the forward strand.
CAGCCGCTGACCATGGCGCTCTCGGCAGGCCGCGGGCTCTGGTCCGACTCGACCACGATCCAGCCCGAGTACGAGGAGTCGGCGACGGCCTGCGCGAAGGCCTCGAAGTCGATCAGTCCGCCTTCATCGGTCGGCTCGAAGAACCAGCGCTCGATCCGCCGGGAGCCGCCTTCGGTGCGCACGAACTGCTCGGCGTGGGGCGTCAGCGCTTCCGCGTCGTCGACGACGTCGTGCGCGTTCTTGAGCTGGATGTGCCACACGCGGTCGGCATGGCGACGGAAGAACTCCACCGGCTCGATGCCGGCGACGGCGAGCTCCGCCGTGTCGAGCGCGAGGCCGACGTGGTCGGGATCGGTGGCGGCGAGGAGCCGGTCGAGGCCGTCCTCGAGGCGCAGCGCCGACAGGAAGTCGACGTGCAGCGCCAGTCGCACGTCGTGCTCGGCGATACGGCGGCCCACCTCGTCCCAGAGCACGGCGAGCGTGCCGATCTGCTCATCGCTGAGGGCGCCCGTCTGCCATGCGGAGCCGGCGGGGCGCACGACGAGGACATCGCCGCCGAGGCGATGCACCGCATCGGCGAACCACACCGCGGTGGCGGCGATCTGCTCGCGTGCATCCGGATCCAGCGGATCGGGACCGCGACCCATCTCCACATCGAATCCGACGGACGGGTCGTAGACGTAGCTGCTCACGGCGTCGAGCGCGCACTCGGCGAGGAACGAGCGCAGATCCTCGAGCGATCCGTAGAGGTGCGCGATCTCATCGGGGCTGCCGAACGGCTCCCAGGGACCGAAGCTCACCGCCGTCAGCTCGACCCCGCTGAACCCGCTGATCGAGATGGTCTTGAACGCGCGCTCATGGTCGCGCCGGCGAACGAACGCATCGATGTTGGTGTCCCACTGGTTGAGGGCGTAGCCCCACCGGATGCCGCTCACTTCGCACCCTCCCCGTAGATGCCGTCCAGCACGTTCTTGGCGTACCACCGCGCGATCGCCGTGCTCTCGGAGTAGTCGCCGCCGAGCTTGTCGGCCTTGTCGTGCTCGACGCTGATCCAGCCGGAGTACCCGTGATCGCGCACCGAGCGCATCATCGACTCGAAGTCGACGAGACCCTCGGCGGTGCCCATCTCGTAGAACCACTTCTCGGTCGTGACCGCCGAGAGCTCGGCATCCGGCCAGAGTCGGTAGTCCTCGTTCACGTCCTTCGTGCGCGTGTCCTTGAAGTGGAACCCCGTCACCCGATCGTGATGGGCCTCGTAGACGTCCACCGGGTCGACATCCGCGATGCAGTGCTGGGCGGTGTCCACGAAGAACTTCACGTAGTCCGGATCGGCGTAGTCGTAGAACGTGTCGATCTGGGCACGCGTGCGGATGCCGCCGTAGAACTCGTGGTGGCACGTGAGGTTGACCCCGTACTCCTGCGTGATCCGTCCGACCTCGCCCCACACGTCCGCCGCGTGCTTGAGTCCGTCGTCGCTGACGCCCACCTCGTCGAAGTACCTCGAGCCCGGCATGACGATGATGTTGTCCAGCTGGATGCCCGACCACCGGTCCATCGTCACCTTGAAGTCCTCGAGGATCGTCGGATGGGTCGCGGGGACCTCCGGGGCGTACCGCTCGGGCGTGTAGTAGACGCCGTGGAACGTGTTCACGATGCGCTCCAGCCCCTGCTCCTGCACGAACTCCTGGTAGTTCGCAACGGACCCGTACTGCTCGAGGATCTGCCAGAACCGGAAGTCGAACGTGTCGATCGCGTCGAATCCGACGGCTGCGACCTGACGCAGGAACCGGGTCATCGCCAGCCGCGACTGCCATTGATCGATCGGGCCGGCCGGACCCTGGCTGCGCCAGTGGTCCATGTAGCTCCACTTGATCTTCGGGGGCTCGGTGGTCGGCATCGTCATCGTCATGTCTGCTTTCGTGTGGAGTGGAGAGGAGCCGACCCTCCGGCTGGAAGACCGGCCTACTTCGTCGAGAAGGCGGCGTCGAAGGCGGCGGCGGGCGGGGTGATGGCGTTCAGCTCGCGGACGAACGCGATGGCCTCCGGTGCGCCCTGCAGGCGGTCCATGCCGGCGTCCTCCCACTCGACCGAGGTCGGGCCGGTGTAGCCGATGAAGTTCAGCGCCCGGAAGATCGGCTCCCACGGCACCTCGCCGTGCGCGGTCGACACGAACGTCCAGCCGCGGCGCGGGTTGTTCCAGGGCAGGTGCGAGCCGAGCACCCCGTTGCGGCCGTCGAGGTTCGTGACGGACTCCTTCACGTGCACGTGGAAGATGTGGTCGGCGAAGTCGAGGATGAACGCCACCGGGTCCAGCTGCTGCCACATGAAATGCGACGGGTCGAAGTTGATGCCGAAGCTCTCCCGGTGGCCGATCGCCTCCAGTGTCGCCTTCGCGGTCCAGTAGTCGTAGGCGATCTCGGACGGGTGCACCTCGAGCGCGAACCGCACGCCGACCTCTTCGAACACGTCGAGGATCGGGTGGAACCGGTCGGCGAAGTCCTGGTAGCCGGCGGCGATCCACTCGTCGGATGCCGGCGGGAACATCGCCACCGCCTTCCAGATCGACGAGCCCGTGAACCCGGTCACCGTCTTCACGCCGAGCTTCGCGGCGAACCGGGCCGTCATCTTCAGCTCCTCGGCAGCCCGCTGCCGCACTCCCTCCGGGTCGCCGTCGCCCCACACCCGATCGTTCAGGATGTCACGGTGCCGCTCGTCGATCGGGTCGTCGCAGACGGCTTGACCCGCGAGGTGGTTCGAGATCGTCCACACCTTCAGGCCGTTGCGCTCGAGGATGTCCTTGCGGGACTGCACGTACTCCTCGTCATCCCACCGCCCCACATCGATGTGGTCGCCCCAGCAGGCGATCTCCAGGCCGTCGTAGCCCCACTCGCCGGCGAGGCGAGCCACCTCCTCGAACGGCAGATCGGCCCACTGTCCGGTGAACAGCGTGATCGGACGCGTCATTGCTTCTCCTTTGTCATTCTTCGGTCGTTGAGCGGGCGCAGCGAGTCGAAACGTGGTGATCGATCGACGTCGGCGGCATGCCGCGTTTCGTCTCGTCGCTGCGCTCCTCGCTCAACGACCGACCTCCAGGACATCCGCACCGACGCGCACCCACGAGGAATCCTTCGCCGCGCTCGCCTCGACCGCGGACAGGACACGCTGCACGCTCAGCCCTTCGTCGAACGAGGGATGCGGGTCGGTGCCGTCGTGGATCGCGGCCACGAGGTCCACGACCTGGTGCGTGAACCCGTGTTCGTAGCCGAGCATGTGCCCGGGGGGCCACCAGGCGGCGACATACGGATGCTGCGCCTCGGTGACCAGGATCTTCGTGAACCCCTGCCGGTCCGCCGGTGCCGTGCGATCGTAGAACCGGAGGCTGTTCAGGTCCTCCAGGTCGAACGCGAGCGCCCCCTTGTCGCCGGAGACCTCGATCGTGAGCGCATTCTTGCGGCCCGTCGCGAACCGGGTCGCTTCGAACGAAACGAGTGCGCCGCCCGACAGGCGCCCGGTGAACAGGGCGGCATCGTCGACCGTGACATCGCCGTAGCCCTCGGCCGCCGTGCCCGTGAGACCCGAGCCCGAACCGAGGAGAGGGCGCTGCTTCACGATGGTCTCGAGAGTCCCGGAGACGGCATCCACCGTCTCACCGGTGACGAACTGGGTCATGTCGATGATGTGCGCGCCGATGTCGCCCAGGGCGCCGGAGCCCGCGTGCTCCTTCTGCAGGCGCCACGCGAGCGGCATCTCGGGGTCGACCAGCCAGTCCTGCCGGTACGCGGCCCGCACCTGCTGAACCCGCCCGACGACGCCCTCCGCGATGAGATCGCGCAGGAACGTGACGGCGGGCACCCGGCGGTAGGTGAACCCGACCATCGCCTTCGCGCCGCCGCGCGCGGCCCGTTCGGCCGCGGCGGCCATCGCCTCGGCCTCCTCGACCGAGTTCGCCAGCGGCTTCTCGCACAGCACGTGCTTGCCGGCATCCAGCGCGGCGATCGCGATCTCGGCGTGCGAGTCGCCCGGCGTGACGATGTCGACGATGTCGATGTCGTCCCGCGCGATCACCTCGCGCCAGTCGGTGGCCGACTCGGCCCAGCCCCAGTGCGCGGCGGCCTGTGCGACCGCGTCCGCGTTGCGACCGACGAGCACGGCCATCTCGACGTCCTCCGGGAGGTCGAACACGTGCGGCGCCTGCCGCCAGCCCACCGAGTGCGCCGCGCCCATGAAGCCGTAGCCGATCATCGCCACCCGCAGTGGTCCCCGAGCCTGTCGAGGGGTCATGACAGCACGACCTCTCGCTCGACCGGGACGCGGTTGGTCACGTAGCGGCCGGGACCGCCGTCCTGTCCGGGCATGATCTGCATGTAGAGCAGACGCATCGTGAGCACCACCTCGATGGTGAGCCTCTCACCGGCGGCGGGCACCTCATCGAGCTGGATGACGACCTCGGGGCGATCGGCGACGAACCAGAGGGTCTCCCACTGCGCGGGGAGCTCCTCGATCCGGTACGACCGTCCGTTCAGCTCGAACCGCAGGCGGTCACGCGGGATCGCCGTGCCGTTGACGGTGGCGTCGACGCCGTCGACCGCGGAGAGCCAGAGGCTGCGGTACCAGGGCAGCTGCACCGACACCGCGATGCCGTCGGGACGCCGGGTGACGTCCTTCTCGGAGAACAGGGAGTTGTGGGTGGCCATGGCGCTTCCTTACGCGAAGGTATCGGTGAACGTGTCGTGCGGAACCGGCGGGACGGGCTCGAGCTTCTGCACCGTCCGCGGGCTGTAGGGATGGTTCGTGCTCGGGACGGGCTCGTCGGCGGGCGGCATGAACACCGGCTTGCCGTCATCCCCGAAGTACATGAGGTCGAGGTCGAACGCGCCCTGGTTCTTCAAGCCGAAGCTGACCCAGTTCTCCTCGAACGGCGCGCGGGCGAGCTCGTAGCAGCGGAACTTCCAGAACTTCCACTCGCCGTCCTGCTTCAGGAAGTCGATCGCGTACTTGCACCACACCCAGTGCGCCCAGACCTTCTTGCCGAGCACCTCCTCCGGCGAGTACATGTCGGGGAACGCCTCGGCGACCGCAGGGTCGGTCAGACCCGACTCGGTGCCGGCCATCAGCCACACACCCTTCGCAGTCCGGCCGTCGGCGGCGACCTCGATCACGGGCGTGGTCGTGGCGTGCAGGATGAGCTTGCCCTCGGGCGCCGGCCGATCCCGGTGGTATCGCGTCACGCTCTCCCACGTCGTGTACTGACCGGCGTTGGTGTAGCGCGCGCGGATGCCTTCCGTGCCCTCCTTCACCCACAGCGGGATGATCTGCTCGTCCTGGAACGCGTTGTGCAGGTACATGTAGCGGTTGAAGAGGTTCTCGACCCGCCCGCGGTCCTCGGCGCGCTGCGCGAGGCGCCGAGCATCGGCCACCTCCTGCCGGAGCCGCGCGAGCTCGGCCTGCAGATCTTCGACGGTCGCTGAGCCGGTCGAAGCGTCGCTCTTCGACGCCTCGACGGGCTCGGGCACCAGTGCACGCAGATCAGACATCCGCGGTCTCCTTCTGGGCGACCGCATCCTCGATCGCACCGCGCATGAGCGCGTGCTGCTTCTTCACGAGGTCGATGGGGTCTGCTTCGCCGAGGTCCTGGAACGCGTGCCCCTCCCACTCGCTGGAGAGGAACCCCTGGTAGCCGCCCTCGACGAACTGGCGGACGATGCGCGGGATGTCCATCGCCGGCTCCTCGCCGTCCGCGCCGATGTCGTAGAACTTCGCGTGCACATGGAAGATCTGCGGCATGATGTCCAGCCACTCCTCCGGCGGCACCAGCCCGTGCATGTTGAACGCCAGCCGGGTGAACGGGCCGAACGTGAGCGGGTCGACGCCCTCGCCGCTCAGGTAGTCCTCGAAGGTCTGATTGCGCACGTGCATGGGGGTGGGCTCGTGCCAGATCTCGTCCATGACCGCGAAGTGCTTCGGGTCCATGCCCATCTTCTCCAGCTGCGCGAGCAGCGTCGGCGACAGGCTGTGCATGGTCGACGAGAAGTCCGCGGTGAAGCCCAGGCGGTCGCTGCCGAGCTCGTCGTACAGCTCGCGGATGCCGAGCACTTTCGGGTCGTTCGGACCCTGCGGCGCGTGGATCTCGTAGCCCAGACGCTGGTCGTACTCCTCCGCGAGCGGCAGCAGGCTGCGCAGCAGCTCGCGGCCGGCCGACCGGATGACGACCCGCGTGAAGCCGAGCGTGTGCGCGGTCTTCAGCTGGCGGGCGAGGAAGTCGTGCTCCTCGTCTGGGGTCATGTCGCGGTCCTTGCGACGCCCCATGTCGAGGTTCGTGCCCACCGCGCTCGGCTCGAGACCGTACTTCTCCAGCGAGTCGAACCACAGCTTCACGAACGCACTGTCGACGTCCGGGTACGTGCGCAGCAGCTGCGCGATGTTGAACTCCACACCCGGGCCGATGCCGTTCTCGGCGACGGCGGCGATCAGCGTCTCGGGCGTGTACAGCCCCGCCGCGAACTCGCTCGTCATCGAGTAGAGGGTCGTGCCGAGCCGGATGCCGGTTCCGGCGATGCCGTCCGCGGTCATGCGCGTGCTCCTTCCGTGTCGGGCAGCCAGGCCGCCAGTTGTGCGCGGGCGTCCGCGGCATCGGTCACCATGCGGCTGCCCGCGTCCCGAGCGGCGGAGCGCTGCACCTTCTGCTCGCCCGCGATGATCTCGAAGGGCGACTGCCAGTGGTTCCAGTGCCACCCCTCGTATTCGCTCGAGATGGCGCCGTTGTAGCCGTTCTCCACGAGCAGGCGGATGAGATCCCGCACCGGCACCGAGGGCTCCTCGCCCGACTCGTCGATGCCGAAGAACTTGCCGTGCACGTGCCTGATCCACGGCATGATCGCCAGCCAGTCGTCGACGCGCGCGGGCCCGAACAGGCCCGTGCCGTTGATGCCGAAGTCGATGCCCAGGTCGGGGCGGCCGTTCTCGGCCGCCAGGCGGATGAAGGAGCCCATGCGCTGGGCGTGATCCTGCTGGTCCTTCGGCGGGCCCTGCTCGTAGTAGGAGTTCCACAGGTCGACGACCCTGCCGAGCAGCTCCTCCGACGCGCCGCGGCGTCGATACGCCTCGACGAGCGACGGTGCGAACCCGACGGTCGTGGCGCCCCAGTCCATCGTGAAACCGAGGAACGGTGAGCCGATCTTCTCGTAGCGATCGCGCAGGGCCAGGATGCGGGGATGCGACGCGTACTGGTCGGCGTGCACCTCGAGCGCGAGGGTGACGCCGTAGTGCTCGGCCACCGGCGCGAGGGCCTCCATCGAGTCCGGCTCGATCGAGATCTGCACGCGCGCGATCGGGAAGCCGAGCTTGGCGGCGGCCTCGATCTGACGGCGCATGTACTCGATGAGCTCGTCCTGGTTCAGCAGGCGATCGCGGTGGATTCCGATGTCGGCGTTGATCGCGAGCGAGGTCTGCACGAGCCCGGTCTCCGCGATGAGGTCGCGGAACCACGCGGCGTAGGCGTCGTCGATCTGGGGGAAGCCACGGAAGCTCGAGAAGCCGATGATCTCGAGGCCCGGGCCGAAGCCCTCGGCTGCACTCTTGCGGATGAGGCCTTCGAGGTCGTACTCGCGGCCGTGGAACGCGCGCGTGAAGCTGTACAGCGTCACGCCCTGGATCGGTGCCCCCGGTTCCTGCCCTTCGACAGGCTCAGGGACCGAAGTCAGATCGGTCATGCCGCCACCGCCTTCATCTTCTTGGTGTCGTGCTCCTCGATGTGAAGCACCTCGTTCTCGCCGATGACGATGTACGGGATGTACAGGGTGAGGTCGACGCTCACCTCGTGTTCGGCGCTCGGGTCGACGGGCAGGTCTCCGGAGAGCACGGCGGAGTCCGTGGGGAACCACCACTCGTCGACGTCGTCGACCATCTCGGCGAAGGTGCGGGAGCGGCCGTTCATCTCCCAGCGCAGGGAGTCGGTCGACGCGGCCACGCCGTCGATCGTCAGCCCGGCGCCCGCGATGCAGGATGCCGGAAGGGCCCGGTACCAGGGGATGCGCACCTCGACGGCGGCGCGAAAGCCGTCCGTCCGGAGCGTGCCGTGCTCGATGATGCGATCCGGGATCACAAGTCCTCCTCGACTTAAATCTTGTTTCTACAGTCTATTGTTTGAAATCGACATAAGCAAGCGCCGCGAGTGAGACGAGGTCGCGAATTCCACGTTTCGTCTCGCTCGTTCCTCGCTCGCTCAACGGCCGGCGGGGGAACGGTCGCTGAGCGAGCGCCAGCGAGACGAAACGAGGTCGCGGGTTCCACGTTCCGTCTCGCTCGTTCCTCGCTCGCTCAACGGCCGGCGGGGGAACGGTCATTGAGCGAGCGCCAGCGAGACGAAACGAGGTCGCGGGTTCCACGTTCCGTCTCGCTCGTTCCTCGCTCGCTCGACGACCGGCGGGGGAACGGTCGTTGAGCGAGCGCCAGCGAGACGAAACGAGGACGCGGGTTCCACGTTCCGTCTCGCTCGTTCCTCGCTCGCTCAACGGCCCGTATCGCTCGCTCACCGACCAGGGTCGGCGAGCTCCGCCGCGATACGTCGGGCGCCCCGTACGGCGAGCGCGACCGACGTGAGCGTCGGGTTGCACGCGGTGGCCGTCGGGATGACGCCGTTTCCGGCGACGAAGACGCCGGGCGCCGACCACACCTCGCTGTCCGGACCGCACACACTGGTGCCGTCGTCCGTCGCTCCCATCCGGACGGTGCCCTGGTAGTGCAGCGAGGCGCCGAGCGGCATCGTGAACGGGCGCTCGTCGATGGGCTCCCCCACCGCGTTGCCGAGACGCACGATCTCCGCGCGGGCGCGGTCGAGCACCTCCCGGTCGCGGTCGGTCAGCCGATAGTGCAGGCTCATCGACGGCATGCCGTACGCATCCGTCTCGTCGTCCGAGAACTCGACGCGGTCGTCCCACTGCAGGTCCTTCGCGGTGAACAGGCCCAGGCCCACGATCGAGCCGGGAACCGCGGGATCGTCCTCGGCGAGCGGGACGGGCGAGGCATCCAGCTGCATGATCTGGCCGTGCCACGGCTCGGCATCGGTGAACGGCACCCAGCTGACCCCGCTCTGCTCGCTGAGGGCGCCGGCGACGATGTCGTGCTCGTCGGACTGCCCCGCGGGTGCGGCCGCAGCGGAGCCGCCGGGGGCGGCGTCCCGGATCCGCGACGCGAACACGACCTGCGACTGGTCGTTCAGCATGCGACCAAGGGCGCGGGGGCGGATGCCCGAGGCGAAGAGCACTTGGGGCGTGCGCAGCGCGTCCGCGGCCACGACGACGAAGCGGGCCCGCACCTCGTGCACCTCTCCGGTGCGCTGATCGCGCACCTCGACGCCCGCCGCGCGGCCGTTCTCGAGGAGCACGCGGGTCACGAGCGAGTCGTCGAGCAGGGTGAAATTCGGGTTCCGGCGGGTGACGTCGCCGAAGACGACGTCCGAGCCCGACCACACGAGACGGCCGTCCTCCCGGCGATGCACGGCGAGCGGCATGCGCTGGACGCGCCGGTCGGCCGGGCGCCCGGCGTCGACGGCTGCCGCGAGGCGATCGCGCACGAGCTCGGTGAAGGGCGCGCCGTCGAAGGCGTGCGTCGTGACGCCGAGCAGGCGGTCGCCCTCATCCAGCAGCTCGTCCAGGTCGTCGAGGAACGCGATGCGCTCGCTCTCGCCCGGTCGCGGGCACGCGGCCGTCCAGTGCGCGCCCATGCCGCCGACGTTGCTCGAGAAGGCGGCGACCGGCAAGCCGTCCTCGCCGGGGAACGCGAAGCCCTCGTCGAGCAGATACGTGCCGGGGCGTGCCATGCGGTCGCCGGATTTCACGGCGCCCGGACCGTTCACGGTCGCGGCCTCGGCGCCAGGCCCCTGCGACCGGTGCTGCGCCGCGGCGCGGGCCGCGGCATCCTCGATGTTCTTCACGTGCGCACCGGGCGGATCCGAGACCGTCGGGCCCACCTCGAACATGGCGACCGTCGCCTGCGGCGCCTGCTCGCTGAGAATGCGCGCGTACGCGGCGCCCGTCGGGCCGCTGCCGACGATCGCGACATCGACGGCATCAGGGTATCGGGTCATGCCGACACCGCCAGCTCACGGATGAGGACGACGGATGCCGCGGACTCCTGCGTCGGGTAGTACTCGAGGCCGATCGGGCCGTCGTAGCCGGAGCTGCGCAGAATGCCGAGGCGCTCGGCCCAGTCGAGGTCGCCCGATCCGGGCTCGCCGCGGCCCGGCGCGTCGGCCAGCTGCACGTAGACGATGAGGTCGCCCGCGTTCGCGAGCTCGGCCCTCATGTCCTCGCCCTCGACGGCCGAGTGGTAGATGTCGTACAGCACGCCGAAACACGGCGAGTCGACGCCGCGCGCCACGTACACGGCCTCGGCCGTGCGGTCGAGCAGCGAACCGGGGTGATCCACCCGCACGTTGACCGGCTCGAGGGCCAGCGTGATGCCGGACCCGTCGATCTGCGCGATCGCCTTCTGGTAGATCTCGATGAGCTTGTCGAGCTGCACCTGGCGCTTCCAGCCCCCGAAGCCCGTCCCGCTTCCGACGACGATGCGGGGGCAGCCGAGGTCCTGCGCGATCGCGACGCCCTCGTCGAGCTTGCGGTAGAACTCCGAGTGGTCCCACGGCGGGATCATGAACTGGGTGCGGGGCTCGGACAGCTGGGCCGTGAGCTTCGTTCCGGTCTCCTCCAGCGCAGCCTTCAGCGCCGGGAGGTCTTTGGGCGTCGCGGGCGCGTCGGCGCCGGTCGGCCCCCACATCTCGACGGCGGTGAAACCGGCGGCGGCCGCCGCGCGCACGCGGTCGTGGTAGTCGCCGGCCTCGGTGAACAACAGCTCGATATTGGGTGCGAGTTCGTACATGATTGCCTTTCTGGTCGGTCCCCGAGCCTGTCGAAGGGTCAGAACATGGGGTGGTCGTGGGCGGCGTGCACGGGAACCTGCTGCAGCACGTCCCAGTGCTCGACGATCCGGCCGTCCTCGAATCGGTAGATGTCCGCGACCGCCGCGTGGGGCGCGCCGGGTCGGGAAGCCTTCACGTGCACCATCGCCAGATCGCCGTCGACGAGGATGCGCTGGATCTCGAACCGCGCATCGGGTGAGCCGTCGAACTTCGGCGTCAGCAGCTCGACGGCGGCGGCCGGGCCGTCCACGATCGTCGGGTTGTGCTGGACGTAGTCGTCCGCGACCAGCAGGGCGAACGCATCCGCCACGCGCTTGTGCGTGTAGAAGAGGTCGCAGAAGCGCTCGAACGCGGCGCGGTTGTCGGTCATGCGTCGTCCTCCCGCAGCGGTGCGAGCGTCACAGGCCCGAGCAGGCCGGTGGGCTCCTGCGGGGCGAAGGCGGAGAAGAAGTCGGGCTGCGCCTTCACGAGGGTGTTGACGACCTCGATCTCCAGCACGTTGGTCGCACGCAGGACGCCGTCCGGCACGTCGAAGACGTAGGGCGGTGCGATGCGCGTGCCGAGGTCGACGCCGTTCAGGCGCACGCTCGCCACCTCGAAGACGGCGCCGAGGTCGAGGCGCGCGGGACCGGTCGCAGCGGTGGAGAGGGATGCGGTGTACCGCAGCGTCCCGCTGAACCGGGGCAGCAGGCCCGGCCGGTCGAGCGGCACGAGCTCGTCCAGTTCACCCCACGGCCTGAACTCCGGATACTCCGTCGCGGTCGCGGTCGACACGCTCCAGGTCGGCGCGACGGGATGCGACTCACCCGCGGTGACAGCAGGGGCAACGGGCAGTCCGTCCCAGGCCTCGGGATCCCCGACCAGCAGCACGATCGCCTCACCGGGGCCGAGGTCGATATCCACGGAGGTCTCCGCCGCCCCCGGGGCTTCGAGCACGGCCGCTCCCGCGGTCGTCGGCAATCCGGCGGAATTCGGGCTCTCGGAGCCGAAACGCCCGATTCCGGCCGGATCACCGACGGTCGACGAACGGCGCAGAATCGGCGATCCGGCGGATATCGGGCTTTCCAGGCCGAAACGCCCGATATCCGCCGGATTTCCGCCGCGGAGCGCGGGCATCCGGGATGCCACGGCCGAGGGCCGGCCGGAGAACGCGTCGAACCGCACCGCCTCGCCGGCGCGCGGCACCGTCACGGCGGCCTGCACGCGGTCGCGCACCGACTCGTTGACGAGCATGACGACGTCGGCGTCGCCGTGGTCGATCCGCAGCGTTCGCAGGGACGGCGCATCCACCGACACCCGCACCGCGCGGTCGGTCATGCCGGACACGGCATCCACCAGCTCCCCGAGCGGCACGGCGCGGAACCGCGCCCGCAACGCCTCGGCGGCCCCGTCGGCGACCTCGGGGACGCTGTCGACGAAGACGACCGGCACTCCGGCGTCGTCGAGCCGCAGCAGTTCCGACGCGATGTGCGCAGGCAGGAACGCCGACCCGGGCACGACGAGCGCGTCGTACTCCTCGGCTCCCGCGACCAGCGCCGCCCCGTCGACGGATGCGGCGGCCAGCGCGTCGCCGGGCAGGACGTCGGCATCGAGCTGCGCCTCCATGAGCACCCGCAGCGGGCGCTCGAAGGGCTCCGCCTCGCCGAGCCACTCCGCGTCGGCGTGGTAGAGCACGGCGAAGGGCGCGACGTGTGCGCCGCCCTGCAGCAGGTGGCTGAGCCTGTTCGTGTACGCGCTCAGCACGTGCTGGTGCCGGTACTGGGGGTTCTCACCCCGGGCGTAGAAGTGCGGCGGGCAGTCGAGGTCCGGGAACGGCGCCGGCGAGAAGGCGTGCGGCACGATGTGCGTGACCCCGCGGACGAGCAGGTGATTCGTGAGCCACGTGAACAGGCGCAGCCCCGCGTACCAGCCGTAGGCGCCGATCGTCTCGCACATCGACCGTCCGCGCTTGCGCGGGTCGAGGTGCGCGGCGGAGGAGGCGAGCTTGGCCAGGCCGAAGTGGAAGAAGTCGCCGTCTGCCGCTCCGGACATGTTCCCGAACGGCCCCCGCGCGAAGCCGGGCACGACCTGGCCGCCGATGATGTCGACCCCCGCCATGTCCTGTCCGGCCATCGCGCGGAAGTAGTGCCCGGCACCGGGGCCGAGGCGGGCGTGCGCGCCGTTGTCCTCGATGACATGCCCGATGTACTCGACGTCGTGCGTGCGGCACCAGGCGCCCAGTCGACAGCTGAAGCTCTCGGAGTAGAGCCGGCTCACGGCATCCATGAACGCGTACCGCACGCGGCGCTCGGCGCCGCGACCCGGCGCCCACAGCAGGGGCAGGCTCAGCAGCGCATCCGCCCCGAGCGCCCCTTCGAGAAGCGGCAGGATGCGGTCGTTCCACGGCAGCGGCACCCGCGTGCCGAGCTGCGAGCCGAAGTCGAACGTGTCGGGGTCGTTGTACAGGCCGGGCTCGTCGCTGAAGAAGCCGGCGATCGTGTCGCCGAACTCGTCGGCGTACCGGGCGTGGATGCGTTCGTACACGCTGTCGATGAGCAGCTGCGTCGAGTCGGGGTTGAGGTAGTCGATGTGGTCCGCGTGCGGCGCGCTGCCCCCATCGGCCGTGACCGAGAGGAAGAAGACGCGCCACCAGCCGTCCGGGATGTCCCAGTGGATGACGCCGTCCGCGATGCGGTCGGTGAGGTCGACCGGCTCGCCGACCAGCTCGTCCGAGTCCTCGGCGCGGGGATAGGCCATCACGCGCAGCAGCTCCCCCGGATCGAGGGATGCCGAGGGCCCCCAGAACTGCCGCCGCTCGACGAGGAACGACGCGCCGACGGCCGGCCCGACGGCATCCGTGTGCCGCTCGACGAGGAACCGGCGACGCAGCCCGGCCGGAGCCGTCGCGACGGCCCCGCCCGCGTGCCCCGTCGGGAACGTGTCGTCGTCGAAGAACCAGACCTTCATGCCGCGCCGGCGCGCGATCTCGAGGACGGCGTCGACGTCGCGCCACCAGCCCTCTTCGAGGAATTCGGGATGCGGGCGCGCCTCGAGGATGACCGCGCCGATGCCGGCATCCGCGATGCGCTCCATCTCCTCGCGGACGATCTCGACCGGTCCGCCCTTCTGCCAGAAGAGCGGCATGATCACGTTCGGGACGGCGCCCGTCACGGCGTCACGCAGTCGCTGGAGGGTCATCGCGAGGCCTGCTCGCCCAGCGACCGATAGCGGAAGCTCCGGAAGACGACCTGGCCGTCGCCCGCGGCGAAGATCGCCGGACGCAGGCTCTTCAGGTCGTTGATCGTCGCCGAGTGCGCACCCGACGTGTCGTACCGCACGCCGTGGCGCTGCCACTCGCCGCCCGGGTGCCGGTGCCAACCGGTCACGATGTGGTGGTCGTTCTGCAGGCGGAGCTGGATGCCGCGACCCGGCTCGGCCGGCTCACGCCAGTGCGTGCGGATGCCGCCCGCAAAGCTGTGCATCGCCTCGCCGTCCCAGCCCATGCCGTAGAACAGGCGGTCGTTGAAGTACAGCAGCAGTCCGCCGAGCACGTCGCCGGAGGTCTCGAGCTCGACCTCCACTTCGAACGCGCGGTCCATCGACCAGGTCGTGAGGGGTGAGGAGTCCGCGGGTCCGGTGCCCTTGCCGGCCAGCACGAGTCCGTCGGCGAACACGGCGCGGGACTGCTCGTCGGGACCGGGGTTGTCGAACACCCAGCGCTCGCCCCACGCGGGGGCCGTGAAGTCGTCGGAAGGCGCCGGCACGGGGGTCGGCTCCGCACCGGGACGCGGCAGAGGCAGCGGCGCACCGAGGTCGCGCGCCGGCGCGATCGGCCAGCCGTCCTCGGTCCACTCGATGGGCTCGAGGAGCGCCTGGCGACCGAGGGTGCGGTAGCCGTTCTCGTAGCCGTGCGAGACCATGAACCACTGATCCGCCGGTCCTTCGAGGATCGTGGCGTGCCCGCGCGACCACCACGCTTCGTCGACGCTCCACGTGCGGGCGACGGGGTTGTGCGGGGAGTTCTCCCACGGCCCGAGCACCGAGCGGGAGCGGGCGACGATCACCATGTGCCCGGTGGCCGGACCTCCAGTGCCCCCCACGGCGCTCACGAGGTAGAACCAGTCGCCGCGCCGGAAGAACTTCGGCCCCTCGAGCGCGTAGGCCTCGGTGACCCACTCGTCCGGGTAGCGCCAGCCGTCATAGCCGTGCTCGAGCGGCGTCACGGCGGTCAGGCCGTCCGGGCTGAGCCGGCAGCGACGGATGCCGGCGACGAAGAGGTAGCGCTCTCCGTCCTCGCCCACGACATGGCCGGGGTCGATCGCGCCGGAGACTCCCGTGTACACCGGTTCGCTCCACGGGCCCTCCGGGCGGTCGGCATGGATGACCCACACCTGCGGTGCATCGATGGCGTCCGACCACGAGCTCGGGATGAACGGGATGTAGATGAAGTACCGCCCATCGTGCTCGACGAAGTCGGGCGCGAACACCGTGCTGAGGGGCTTCTCGACCGCGGACGTGACGAACGTCCAGTTGACGAGATCGGGCGAGCGCCAGATGGTGAGCCCCGGCGACGCGTCGAACGACGAGTACGTGAGGTAGTAGTCGTCGCCGACCCGCAGCACGCTCGGGTCCGGCCGATCGCCCGGGAGAACGGGGTTGCGGAAGTGTCCGTCCCCGAGGTCGGGGGCGGGTCGACGGGTCTCGATCATCCCGGGTCAGCCCTTGAGTCCGCCGGCGTAGCCCTGGATGAACTTCCGCTGGGCGAACGCGTAGAACGCCAGGATCGGGATCATCGAGACGATGACGATCGCGAAGATGAGGTTCCACTGCGAGACGAGCGAGCCGACGTAGCTGTACATCACGACGGGCAGCGTCTGCCACGGCGTTCCGTTCAGGAAGATCAGCGCCGTGAAGAAGTCGTTCCACACGATGAGCCCGGCGAGGATCGACACGGTGCCGGTCGCCGGGGACATGAGCGGGAACACGATCCGCCAGAACACCTGGTACCTGTTGGCGCCGTCGATCACGGCCGCCTCTTCGTACTCCACGCCGAGGTTGCGGAAGAAGTTGGCATAGAGGAACACCGACAGGGGAAGCAGCATCCCGGTGTAGATGATGACCATGCCCCACGGGTTGCCGACGAGTCCCACGCTGCGCGCCCCGATGTACAGCGGCAGCGTGCCCAGCTGCGTCGGCAGGATGATCGCCACGAGGAACAGGTAGAAGGAGCGTCGGCTCCACCGGCTCGTGGAGCGGGCGATGCCGTACGCGGCGACCGAGCCGAGCACCACCAGGAGCAGGATGCTGCCGACCGTGATGACGACACTCGCCAGCAGACCCGCCCAGATGTTGCCCGACGAGCTGGACGACGGCGACAGCAACTGCACGAAGTTGTCGATCGTGGGCTGGGTGGGCGGTGCGACCGCCGCGGTGTTCAGGATCTGCGGGAGGGTCTTGAAGGACCCCATCAGCAGGATCCAGAAGGGCAGCAGCAGAATCGCGGTGGCGAGGATCGTGATGATCTCGACCGTCAGGGTCTTCTTGGTGTAGCGGAACACGGGTCAGGCCTCCTTCTGCGAGCGGTCGCGCGTCGCGTACTGCTGTCCGACGGAGAAGATCAGGATGAGCAGGCTCAGCACGAGGGCCAGAGCGGCGCCGAACCCGAACTGCTGGTAGGTGAATGCCGTGTTGTAGACCTCGAGCGCCAGCGTCTGGGTGGCACCGGCGGGACCGCCGTTGGTGAGTGCGACCACCTGGTCGAACACGCGCAGGCCCTGGATCAGGGTGAGCGTCGTCGCGATCGCCACCGAGGGCTGGATCATCGGCAGCACCACGTACCGGAAGCGGCGGAAGGCGCCGGCGCCGTCGATGGCCGCGGCCTCCTCCATCTCCACCGGGACCGTGGCGAGGCCGGCGAGGTAGGTGACCATGATGAAGCCGATGTTCTGCCACACCAGAACGACCAGGACGCACCAGATCGCGAGCGTGGGGCTGGCCAGCCAGTTCTGCCTCGGAATCCCCAGGGCTCCGACGAACTGGTTCAGCGGGCCGTTGTAGTCGAAGATGAACTTCCAGATGTACGAGACGGCGATGGGGCTCACGACCACCGGCATGAACACGAGGGTGCGCAGCACGTAGCGCGACTTCAGCCCGCGATTCAGGGCCAGTGCGAACAGCAGGCCCAGGATGTTCGTGAAGATGAGGAACCCGAACGCCAGGAACAGAGTGTTCCACAGCGAGCCGACGAGCTCCGGCGTCTGGAAGATCTTCACGAAGTTCTGCAGACCGACGAAGTCGAAGTCGCCGACGCCGGTCCAGTTCGTGAAGGCGAAGAAGCCTCCGGCGACCGTCGATGCGTAGATCACGATCAGCACGAGCACGAGGGCGGGCAGCGCCCACCACCACGAGCCGAGCCGCACGTGGTAGGACTTCGTCCGCGGACCCCGCGGCCGTCCCCGCCCGACCGACCGCGCGGTCGTGATCACTTCGGTCTCGGTCACCATCTGGGTCACCATCGCGTCATTCCCCTCATCCGAGCCGGTGGCCGGCCCTCAGGGCCGGCCACCGAGCGCATCCGGATCAACCCCAGTCGGCATCCATCTGCTTGAGCACCTGGTCGACCGTCATCTGACCGGTCAGGATGCCCTGTACGCCGCTCCCCAGGTCGGCGTACACCTTCGCGTTCGACCACGCCGTGGCCGGGTATCCCCGAACGTCGTTCGCCGTGATCATGTCCTTGAGGCCTTCGTATTGGGGCAGCAGTGCCGTGGAGCTGCTGACGTTCACCGGGATGGTGCCCACCAGCGTGGAGTACGCCTGCTGGCCCTCGCCCGACAGGATGTACTTCAGGAAGTCCGTCGACAGCTTGGGGCTCTTTGTCTTGGCGCTCGCCGCAACGCTCTGATCCGCACTCAGCGACAGGTACGTCTTGGTGCCCGCGGGCGCGGGAATGGGCTGGATGACGAGCTTCACGTGGCCGCCCGCGGCATCCATGATCTCCTTCGCCGCCGCGCTCGGCGCGAAGAAGCCGAGGATCTTGCCCTGCGAGGCGCCGTTCGTCAGAGCGTCGAAGCCGGCGCCCTGCGCTCCGTCCTGGAAGCACTTGGCGTCGAACATCGCCTTGATCGACTCGAGCGCCGTGTGCCAGCCCTTCGTCCCGTCGAAGGTGACCTTGCCTGCGGCGCGCTTCTGGTTCCAGTCCTTGTCGGGGCCGTAGACCGTCGAGGTCGCGATGCCGAGCGCCAGGAAGCCCGTGTTGGGCGGCGCGGCTCCGGCCAGGCCGTAGATCGACTTGCCCTGCGCGCGCGCCGCGCCGCACTGCGCGATGAGGTCGTCGAGGCTCGTCGAGGGGGTCACGTTCACGCCGATGGACTTCGCCAGCTCGTCGTTCCAGATCACGCCGTTGGCCTGGGTGCCGAGCGGCACGCCGTACGCCTTGCCGTTGTAGACCCAGAGGTCCTTCTGCGACGCGGGCAGGTTCCGCTGGATATCGTCGCTGAGCGGCAGCAGCAGCCCGGCCTTCGCCCAGGGGATGATCGAGTTCGCCTGGCCGATGCCACCCTCGGCATTGAAGGTGTCGGGGGCGTTACCGCCCTGCACCCGGGTGGCGAGGGCGCTCGCGTAGCTCTCGCCCGGGAGGTTCACCGTGTTGACGGTGACGCCTTTGTGCGCCTTCTCGTAGTTGGTGGCGATGCTCGTGTACGCCGCCTTGTCCTGCGGGTTGCTGGCACCGAAGGCGTACGAGATGGTCTGCGGTTCGGGTCCGCTGGCCGTGTTGCTTCCGGAGCAGCCGGCGAGGATGAGGGCCCCGACGGCGAGCGGGGCGGCGAACAGGCCGATCCGCATCCGCGAACGGAGATGCTGTGTCATGTCCAGCCTTTCTGACTTCGTTGTCGACACTCGCTCGTCGAGTGTCCGGTGCTGTTTCTCCAGTATCGCCGGGATGCGCCTAAAACACACATAAGTGGTTTGGATATCAGACATAACCCGGCGCCCGTGCGGCACAGTCGGGACATGCGGAGTTCTGCGGGTGCGCCGATCGGGGGCGACGATGGGCCCGGTGTGCCGCATCAGCGCGGCTGATACAGTTGCCACACCAGCGCCTCACCCGAAGGATCACGCAGAAGTGGCCGATCATCTCCTGCTGTCCCGGCTCGATCTGAATCTGCTCGTGTCGCTCGACGCCCTGCTCACCGAGCGCAGCGTCACGCGGGCCGCCGAGCGCCTGCACCTCAGCCAGCCGGCCCTCAGCGCCTCCCTCGCGCGGCTGCGGACGCACTTCGGCGACCCGATCCTCGCCCGCCGCGGCAACACGTACGAGCTCACCCCGCTCGCCCTCCGGCTCGCCGACCACACGACGACGGCGCTCGAGGCGGCGCGCCGCGTGTTCGAGAGCCAGGCGACGTGGGATCCGGCGGAGTCGGTGCGCGAGTTCTCGATCTACGGCTCCGACTACGGCTTCACGACCGTGGGCCGCGTCGTCTCCGAGCTCGCGGCGCAGCGCGCACCGGGGGTGCACTTCCGGTTCATGCTGCACAACCCGGCGGTGGTCGAGGATGCCGCGAACCGCCTGCGCTCCGTGGACGGGATGGTGATCCCGCACGGCTTCCTCACCGATCTGCCGTACGTGGACGTGTGGCGGGATGAATGGGTGGCGATCGTCGCGGCCTCCAACGACACCGTCGGCGAGCGGCTGACGCAGGACGACATGCTGCGCCTGCCGTGGGTCATGAACTACCAGAGCCGGTCGGCCTTCACCTCCGCCGAGCGGCAGGTGCAGCAGCTCGGCATCGAGCCCAAGGTCGAGGTGGTGGTCGAGAGCTTCCTCGCCATCCCGCACTTCATCGCGGGCACCTCCCGTGTGGCGATCATCCACTCGGCGCTCGTCCCGCTGGCGTTGCGCGCGGCCGCCGTGCGGGTGGTCGGCCTGCCGTTCTCCCCGACTCCGATCGTCAACGCGCTGTGGTGGCATCCGGTGCACAGTCACGATCCCGAGCACACGTGGATGCGGTCGCTGTTCGAAGAGGCCGGACGCATCGTCGAGGCCGGCGAGCACGCCTGAACCACGGACAGGGAGCCGGGCGCCCTCCGCGCCCCGCTCCCTGATTCACCGATGGATGCGGGTCACCCCCAGTCGGCGTCCATCTGCTGGAGCACCTGCTTGACGGTCATCTGACCGGTGAGGATGCCCTGCACGCCGCTGCCGAGATCGGCGTAGACCTTCGCGTTCGTCCAGTCCGTCGAGGGAAGCCCGCGGACGGTGTTCGAGGTGATGAGTCCCTTCACCGGGTCGAACTGCGGCAGCAGTGCGGTCGATGCCGTCGCCGTGACCGGGATGGTGCCGACGGCCTGGGAGTACTGCTCCTGACCGGCCGGCGAGACGATGAACTTCAGGAAGTCCGCGGCGAGCTTCGGGCTCTTCGTCTTCGCGCTCGCGGAGACCGACTGGTCGGCGCTTACCGAGAGGTACGTCTTCGTTCCGCTCGGGGCCGCGATCGGCAGGATGACGAGCTTCACGTGGCCGCCCGCGGCATCCATGATCTCCTTCGCCGCGTTGCTCGGCGCGAAGAAGCCGAGGATCTTGCCCTGCGAGGCGCCGTTGGTCAGGGCGTCGAAGCCGGCGCCCTGGGCGCCGTCCTGGAAGCAGCCCGCGTCGTACATCTTCTTCAGGTTGGTCAGGGCCTCGTTCCAGCCCTTGGTGCCTGCGAAGGTGACCTTGCCTGCCGCGCGCTTCTCGTTCCAGTGCTGATCGGGTCCGTAGACGGTCGAGGTGGCGAGGCCGAGCGCGAGGAACGCGTTGTTCGGGACGGTGGATCCGGCCAGACCGTAGACCGTCTTGCCCTTCGAGCGGGCGACCGCGCACTGCGCGATGATGTCGTCGAGGCTGGTGGATGCGTCGATGTTGACGCCGATGGACTTCGCCAGCTCGTCGTTGTAGATCACGCCGTTCGCGTTCGAGCCGAGCGGCACGCCATACGCCTTGCCGTTGTAGGTCCACAGCTCCTTCTGCGACGAAGGCAGCGCCGAGGTGACCGCCGAGTCGGTCAGCGGCAACAGCAGGCCGGCCTTCGCGAACGGGATGATCGAGTACGACTGACCCGTTCCGCCCTCGGACTGGAACGTGTCGGGCGCGTTGCCGCCCTGCACGCGGGTGGCGACCGCGGTCTGGTAGCTCTCGGCGGGCAGGTTCTGCGGCGTGACGGTGACGCCCTTGTGAGCCTTCTCGTAAGCCTGGGCGAGACCCGAGTACGCCGCCTTGTCGGCGTCGTTGGTCGCGCCGAAGGCGAACGTGATCGTCTGCGGTTCCTTGGCGCTCGCTCCGCTGCCGGTCGAGCACCCCGCGAGGACGAGGGCTCCCGCGGCGAGCGGGGCCGCGAACAGGGCGATCCGCTTCCACGAACGGTGCTGTGTCATGTCCAGCCTTTCTGACGTCGTCGTCGGCACGGTCATTCGGGTCGATCCGTGCATTTGGTCAAGAGAAACACAGATCCGCTGAAAACACACATAAGTCTTCGCGATGCTGATCATCAGCGACCTTGTGGGTCGCCGGAACTGTGGCGTCGACACGCACGACCTCGGCGCTCCGTGCCACTCGACGTTCCGCAACGCGGCGGGTCACGTGCGAGCAGATGTCCGGATCCCGGACGACGTCGTCGAGCGCTACGGGGGCGGATTCATCGGGATGCTGCGACCCGACCTGTACCGACGCATGCTGGCGGCCCTCCCGGAAGGCATGCTGCATGTCCACACGGAGGTCGCCGAGATCGCCGACCGGGGCGACCACGTCGAGCTGACGCTGAAGGGCGGGTCGACCGTCCGCACACCGCTGCTCGTCGGCGCGGATGGCATCGATTCGACGGTGCGGACGCACGTGTGGGGCGCCTCCCCGAAGAGAGAGCACCGCCTGCAGATCATCGGCGGCTACTGCCCGATGAGTGACGTCGCGCCGTCGGCGAGCAGCATCCGCGAACCCCAGCAGGCGCGCAGCCGGGCCAGCTGGCTCCGGGTGGTCGCGGCGGGGCGCGACCTGCTCGCCGAAGGCGGCTATGACGCCCTCACCATCAGCGAGGTCTGCCGCCGCGCCGGTGTGACGGCCCCGTCGATCTACGCGCGCGTGGACGGTCGGGCGGGGCTCTTGCGCGCCGTGTACGAAGACGTCATGCAGGATGTCGTGGCCTCGGAGGACGAGCTCTTCGGGTCTACCGAGCCGTCGGTTGCCGGAGCAGTGGGGGCCGCCGCGACCGTGTTCGACCGCCACTCCGCGCTGATGGGGGCGATCATCCGACAGGCCGTGGAGGACCCGTGGCTGCTCTCGCACGGTGCGATGACCTCCCGGCGACTGCGGTCGCGGATCGCGGGTGCGTTACATGCGCGGAGCGCCGAGGCTGCCGCATCCGCCGCTCGTGTCGTCTACGAGGCGTGCGTCTTCCGCACCATCTACGGACCGACGTTCTGGTCGGACGAGCCCGAGACGCTCGACGAGTTCTGCGCGCGTCTCACCCGCGTCGCCGAAGGAGTCCTCGGGGACGGGTGACTCAGAGGCGGAGGACCCGGATGCGGACCACGCCGATCCCGTCCGTCGGCAGCACGACCAGCCGCTCGTCGCCGTTCAGGACGGCTCGCGGCATCCACTCCCCCGCCTCGAACCGACCGGCGACGACGGAATCGATCTCGACCGTGCCGTCGTCGTGGAAGAAGTCGATCGTGAGGCCCTCCCCGATCACGAGGAAGGCGTCACTGTCCTCGGCGACGACGAGTGCGAGCGGGCGCGTGTCGTGCGCTGAGGTGATCCTGGCGCCGTCCATCGTCTCGGCCGGCAGCTCGGGCGTCGCCGGCAGCTCGGCGACGCCGACGTCGAGCAGCATCCGCCCGAAGAGCGCGCGTGTGCCGCGGCCGACGAGCCGGTAGCCGCCGAGGTCGACCTCGGCGTAGTCCGCAGCGGGCTCGAGGACGACGCCGGCGAGCCGGCCGTCGCGCTGGGCCGTCGTGACGAGCTCTTCGAGTTGGGTGAGCTGTTCGAGCAGCTGCGAGACCTGGCCGCCCGCGCGTGCGTCGTCGATGCCGAACGCCGACCAGCCGAGGGCTCCGCGGGCGATCGACAGAACGGCGTCCCCGGCACGCAGCCGGCACTCCGGGACGAACAGCGGGCTTCCGTCGGCGACATATGCGTCCATGACACCGGCCGCATCGTCGATGTAGATGTCTGGCGACCGCGTGGCCAGGCTCGGCGCCGCGGCGCGCCAGACGTCGAGCACGCGGCTCGCCGGTCCGCCGCTCGGGTACCGACCGGCGCGGTCCTGGCCGGGCTGCGGACCGAGCCACGCGTTGACGTAGAAGGGAACGGGCCAGACGGCGGCGCCGCGCACTGCGAGCGCCTCGACGTAGGAGGCGAACGCCCACGCCATGAAGACCTCGTCGGCCTCCCAGCCGTCGCCGAGCAGTTCAGACCACGAACCCGATCGCGGCGCGCCGGCCTCGCGCCACAGTCCCGCGGCGATCGACGCCGGCGCGGTGTCAAGGAAGGCGAGGAACGCCTCCGGGACGTCGGCGCCCCACGCCGCCGCGGCGAGCTCGCTGCGGTCGCGGCTGTCCGCCAGAAGTCCGATCTCGTTCTCGATCTGCACCATCGCGACGCGATCGCGCAACTCGTTCCCGGCGACGAAGGACATCAACGCCTCGAATGCGCGCGCATCCGCCTCGCGCAGCTCGGGCGAGAAGACGCTCAGCACGGGCGAGGGCGTCTGGCCCTCGTATGTGAACGCCGGCCTGATCTGACCGCTCGTGCGAGCGCGCGGAAACCGCTGCGTGTCAGCCCGGACCCAGCGCGGTGCGTAGGTCGAACCCGCGTTCTTGTACGCACCGAACCACAGCAGGACAAGGCGGAGGTCGTTCGCGTCGGCCTGGGTCAGCAGGGCCTCGACGAGCGAGAAGTCGAACTCGCCCTCGACCGGCTCGGTGAGGTCCCAGCAGACGGGCGCGACGACCGTGTTGCCGCCGAGCTCGCGCACGTGCCGGAGTCCTTCGGCGATCCCGCCGATGCTCGAGGAGGTCGAGTTGTGCAGCTGGCCGCCGAGCAGGAGGACGGGCCGGTCGTCGAACAGCAGCTGCGTGTCGGCGATGCGCCAGCGCGGGGTGGTCACGCGCGCATCCATGCCGCGATCACCTCGATCGTGGGGAGCGCCGTCGGATCCGACGGCTCATTGATGTGCGCGTGGTCCGCACCTGGCTCGAGATGCAGAGTCACGTCAACGCCGCCCTCGTCGAGCAGCGCCGCGAAGGCCTCGCCGGACGGACGGAGGCCGTCGTGCTCGCAGACCACCACGATCGTGCGCGGGAAGCCCTCGCCCGACCCCAGCCCGGCGAACACGTGCGGATCGTACAGCGCCTCGGCGGAGCCCGCGTAGTTCAGCGACAGCTGGGCGTGCGGCGCGGCCGGATCCGGGATGGAACCCGGATGCGCGCCGTCGGGGTGCGCGACGGGATACACGAGCACCAGCCCGGCCGGGACGGTCCCGCCGCCGTCGCGCAGCCGCGCGGCCGCGCCCGAGGTCAGCGCGCCGCCCGCGCTCGCCCCGCCGAGGTAGAGCGCTTCGGGGCCGACGCCCAGGAGGTCAGCCGAGTGCGCGAGGCCGTACTCCCAGGCCGCGATGACGTCGTCCGAGGGCACCGGGTAGTGGACATCGCCGAGGCACTTCGAATAGTCGACGGCGAGCACCGGGATGCCGCGAGCCGCGAGCTCGAGCGCGACCCAGTTCGACTCGGGCATGTCGAGGTACCCGCCGATGAACGCTCCCCCGTGCACCCACACGAGTCCTCGACCGGAGGAGTCCGCGCTGTTATCGCGGTACGCGCGGGCGGGCTGCGCGCCATACGGGGTCTCGATCGTCAGGTCGTGCGTCTCGACGTTCGCCAGCCGTGGGAAGCGGCGTCGCAGCGACCCGGTGTCGATGTCGGTGCGCGGGTCGGCGGGCTCGCCGTTCTCACGCAGCCACCGCAGGGCCTCCGGAAACGGCAGTGAGCGGATGTCGAACTCGCTGTCGGTCATGCCGAGATTCTCCCTGTCATACGCGGTGTCTCCGCATCCATCTCATTCCGTACCCGGGTGTCTGGCCGAGCAGCCGCGATCCATTCGGAGACGACGGGCGATCCCGCGAACCGCTCGGCGATCAGCAGGTACCCGGCCGGGCTGGGATGCAGGCCATCGGGCAGCTCCCCGAGGTCGTCCGCGCCGAAGAGATCACGCCCATCCAGATAGAACAGTGCGGGGTCTTCCGACGCCCGGGTCTGGACGATGTCTCGCAGAATCCCGCGAACCGAGCGCAGGGACAGGGGCGGTTCGAAGACGTCGGTCGTCTGGCTCGGCGTTCCGTGCCGCTCACCGGTCTCCGGGTCGGTGACAGTCGGGCCCGGTGTGTCCTCGTGCATCGGGCAGATGATCGGCGAGACCACGAGAATCGGCGCCGTCGGAGCGCCATCGCGGATCGTGTCGAGGAAACCGTGCACGGCGGGGACGAACGTGCGCCGCTTCATGGTGTCACCACGGACGATGTTGATGCCGATCTTCAGGCTGAGGAGGTCCGCGCCCGAGTCCCTCATCGCCCGGGCGGTGAATTGATCCAGATGGGCGTTGGCCGCGAAGCCGAGATTCGTGACGTCCAGCCCCAGCTGGTCGGCCGCAGCGACAGGCCACACACCACGAGGTGTCGCCGCCTCGATGCAGTGGCTGATCGAGCTGCCGTGATGCCACCAGCGCAGCTGGTCACGGGGCTCGGCGGGCCGGAGCGGCGCATCGGCTCGCGCATCGCGGATCTCGACGGTGTCGGTCTGCGGTAACCACACGACGACCCGGCGCTCCTCGACACCCGTCCCACCGAGCTCGAACCGCACGACGGCCGGCTCGCCCTGCACGAATCGCGGTCCGCCGGGCTCCGCCAGATGCAGCTCGGATCCACCCGTCACGCGGGCATCGTCGACGGGCTCGCCGTCGACCGTCGCGGAGAACACCGCCCACCGCGCCTGCGCGGGAACCCAGGGCAGATACAGACCGGTCGTCTCCACCGTGAGCTCGATCCACGTCGCCGCCGTACGGAACTCGCAGCGCACCCCCGAGGCCTGCTCAGCCGCGATCCGCATCCAGTCCGAGTCGGACTGGGCCCGAGCGCGCGCCGGCAACCGCAACGGTGTCAGACCGGTCGCGCTGACCTCGACGTCGACAGCTCCATGCAGGCTTGCCCGAACGAGGTCTGCAGTCTCCTGATTCATGTCACTCCTTCGGTGCTCTGCCGGAAGGCGTGGACGTCTGCGACGGCCCGCTGAGCCGCGATGATGGATGCCGTCGGCATGGAGCGGGCGCGCGAACGCCTCTCGGCCTGCGCGGACTGCGCGGTCATACGGGGGCCGCCACAGCGTGCATCGCGCGGCGGATGAGGTCGTGCTGCTTGCGGACGAGCAGCAGCGGGTCGACCTCGCCGAGCTCGGCGAACGCGTGGCCCTCCCACTCGCTCGACCAGTAGCCGCGGTATCCGCCCTCGACGAAGACCCTGACGAGCTCCGGGTAGTCGATCGCAGGCTCCTGGCCGTCCTCGTCGATGTCGTAGAACTTCGCGTGCACGTGCAGGATCTGCGGCATGATGTCGGCCCACTCGTGCGGGTCGACGTGCCCGTGCATGTTGAAGGCCAGGTGCGCGAACGAGCCGAGACGCCCGGGGTCGAAGTCCCGGTTGCGCAGGTAGCCGATGAACTCCTCCTGGCGGTCGCGCATCGGGGCATCGGTGGCCCAGATGTCCTGCATCCGCTGGACGCCCCCCTCGTCCAATCCTGCGCGGCGAACGGCGCGCAGCAGCGTCGGCGACATGGCGTGCATCGTCGCGGAGAAGTCGGCGACGAACCCGAGGAGGGGCGAGTCGAGCTCGGCGAAGGTGTCGCGCACCTTCAGGATCGGCTCGGCGTTCGGGCCCATCGGGGCGTGGATCTCGTACGCGAGCTTGAGATCCAGCTGCTCCGCGATGGGCAGCAGGCGCCGCAGCAGCTCGGGCTTGGCGGATTGGATGCGCACCAAGGGGAATCCGAGCTTCTTCGCGCCCTGGAACATGAGCTCGCTGAAGGCGAACTCCTCGTCCGGGGTCATGTCGCGATCGCGCCGCCTGCCCATGTCGAGGTTGGCACCGAACGAGCTCGCGTCGAATCCGTGGCGGTCGAACGCCTCGCGCCACGTACGCACGAAGTCGTCCGACACGACGGGATACGTCGGCACCATCTGCGATGCCACGATCTCGATGCCCGGCCCGATCCCGAGCTCGGCGACGCGATCGAGGAGGCCGTCGAAGTCGAACCACCCCGCCCTGAACTCGGCCGAAGCCGAGTAGAGCGTGAGACCCAGCTGGAAGGGGTCGGCGTCCGTGGCGGGCGGGGGCGGCGCGATGCCCGTCTCGAGCACCGGGGGCTCGGGATCGCGATCGGTCGCGGTGAGGGTGAGCACCTGGTGGACGATGTTCGGCACATAGAGGCCGGCTCCGCCGTTCTCGCCCGGAACGATCTGCATGTATGGCAACCGCAATTCGCCGTGGATCACGATGTCGTGCGTCTCGCCGAGCGCGACCGCGGCATCACGCCGCACGATCAGGAGCGGGTGCGACTGCAGGTACCAGAGCACGTCGCTCTGCGCGGGAAGGTCGGCGATGGCGTACCGTACGCCGTCGAGCTCGAACGTCAGGTCGTCCTGCGGCACATCGACGCCGTCGATCGAGACCCAGAGGGTGGTCACGGACGACAGCCAGAGGCTGCGGTACCAGGGGATGGTCAGCGCCAGCGCGAACCCGTCGGGGTGCGTGCGCAGGCTCGCGTCGTCGATCAGTCCGTTCGGCATGTCATCTCTCCGTTCGTTCGGCCGCGATGGAGCGGATCAGGGCGTGCTGCCGGCGCAGCTGGTCGGCGGCGCGATAGGGCACGTGGTGCCCCTCGTACTCGCTCGACAGCCAGCCGGTGTAGCCCGAGTCGACGACGACGTCGATGATCTCGCGCCACGGGAGGTAGTGGTCGACGAGGTCGTCGTCCACCTCGTAGAACTTGGCCTGGAAGTACACCGTGTGCTCCATGACCTCGGCGAGGTCCGACACCGGCACGAACGGGACGTCCGGCGGCATCGCTCCCCCATCACCCATGCGGAACGACGCGCTGCCGCCACGTGCATGGAACCGCTGGACGTCGAAGACGCCGGTGTCGATCAGCAGGCCGAACTGCGAGGTGCCGGTCCGCTCCTTGAACTCGAGGTACTCCTCGACCACCGGGGACCTGATGACCGTCGGCCAGTGGATCTCGGGGCAGATGACGATGCCGAGCTCCTCAGCGAGCTCGAGGTTGCGCTCGACGGCCTCCTGCCAGATCGGGTCGACCTGCAGGTCGCCCGAGATCACGCCGATCTTCGGGCGGACGAACGAGAAGCCGAGCCGCCCGGCCAGGCGCAGGTCGAGTGCGAGCTGCGCGGCCCCCTCGGCGGCCGTCATCCCGCGTCCTGGGAACCGGCGGGTGTCGATCCACGAGCCGTACAGCGTGGGCGTGAGGCCGAGGCGCTCGTTCCGCGCGAACCAGGCGTCGATCCATGCGGTCGAGGGGTTCGGGTAGTCGGCGATATGGCCCTCGCCGAGGATCTCGAGGCCCTTCGCGCCGAGGTCGGCGACATCCTCGATGCAGTCCTCCACGGTCATCGTCACTCCGAGGTCCTCGGTGTAGCTGTAGAGCGAGACGCCGAGACCGAAGGGCAGGTTGTCGGTGCTCATCGGACGATCACCGCCTTTCGGGTCGCGGTCCAGATGGAGGGCTGGAGCTCTTCCGGGATGTACGACATGCGCAGGCGCAGTTCGAGCGTCACCTCGTGGATGCCGCGGGCCAGCCCGCCGGGCTTCGGAACCGTGAGCACCGCCGGCGCGTCCATCGGCCAGCGCGCGTCGGGCGATCTCTGCAGCTCGGCGAAGGTGTACTCGCCGGTGGGGAGGGTCCAGAGGGTGTCGTCGCCGGCGAACTCCTCGCCGTCCACGGTGACCGTCGGCCTCTCGATGAGGCTTCCCCACAGACCGCGGTAGTACGGGCTGCGCACGCGCAGCTGGAAGCCGGTGGGCGCGGCATCCGGTCCGACGTTGCGGAATCCGGCGGCCTGGATCAGCTGTTCTTCGAGCATGTCTTCCTCTTCCTCAGCTCACGCGCTCGGCCGCGCGCGACGCGCTCAGCTGCTCCGCGGCCTTGCGGGCACCGCGTACGGCGAGCGCGACGCTCATGAGCGTCGGGTTCATCGTGTTGGCCGTCGGGATGAGCGCGTTGCCGCCGACCACGAGGTTCTCGGTGCCCCAGACGCGCGAGTACGGATCGGCCACCGAGGTGCCGTCATCCGTCTCGCCCATGCGCATCGTGCCCATGTAGTGCAGGCTCGAGCCGTTCGGCAGCAGCCTCGGCTCCGCGACGAACGTGCCGAGCGCGCCGCCCGCGCGGCGCAGGTGCTCGGTCGCGAGCGCGATCTCGTCGTTCTCGACGTCGGTGAGCGCGTACTCGATCGTCATGTTCGGGAACCCGCGGTAATCGAGTTCGCCGTCGTCGAAGCGCACGCCGTCCTCGACACGGGGATGCTTGCGCACCCCGTAGCCCATGTTCACGTAGCCCCAGCGGTTCCCGGCGTGCGGGTGGGCCGGGTCGAGCGCGAACGGCGGGTTCTCGGCGTACATGACCTGCAGCGAGAACGGGTGGTCGGGCTCGGAGAACGGGATGCGGTTGACCGCCGCAACCGGATCGGCGGCGTTCTGCGCACGACGGGCGAGCTCGTCGGCGAGCTCCTCGTCGGAGACGAGCTCGCGCATCCGCTCGCCGTCGAGGGCGACGGTGCTGATGACGACGTGATGCTCGGTGAGGTAGCGACCGAGGGCGGCGGGACGGATGCCGGACGCCCACAGCAGCTGCGGCGAGCGGAAGGCGTCTGCGGCGACGACGACGAGATCCGCCGGGATGACAGAGGTCTCGCGAGTGCGCAGGCCCTCGACCGCGACGCCGGTCACGACCCCGTTCTCGTGCTCGATGCGACGGACGAGGGTCAGATCGCGCAGCTCGAAGCGCTCCGACTCGGGCGTGCCCGGCTCGATGAGCGGACCGAGCACGACGTCGGCACCGGCCCAGACCATCGTTCCGTCGGGCTGCGGGTCGCCGGCGACGGGCAGCGTGCCGACGCCGTAGCCCGCGGGCAGCCTCGCGCCGAACTCGCGATCGAGCAGGGTCCGGATGCCGGCCCCGATCGCCGAGTCGGCGAACGCGGCGCCCTGCACGTGCAGCAGGCGCTCGGCCTCCGAGATGAGGTCGTCCCACTCCTCGTCCGGGATGAACGGCACCTTCTCGCTGAAGGCGGGCGCCGGTGTCGCGCACGTCCAGTGGGCGCCCTGGCCGCCGACGTTCGTGGCGGCCGCGACCGCGGGGAAGGTCGCGGCGTGCGCCGAGCCCTCACCGCCGAAGTCGAGCAGGAACGTGCCGCCGCGGGCGGTGAACATGCCCTCGACGACGGCTCCGGCCGGGATGCCCAGCGACTCGCGGTACGCGCCCGACTGCGGGCCCTGCGACATCTCGCGCGCCCGCTCCTTCTCGGCGGGGTCGACGATGTTGCGCACGCTGGCGCCCGGGCGCTCGGTCAGCTGCGGACCGGCCTCGAACATGACGACGCGGAGGTCGGGCGACGACTCGAGCAGCACCCGCGCGTACGCGGAGCCGATCGGGCCGCTGCCGACGACGACGACGGTGGGTGGGGTGGACATGCGGGCTCCTTCGAGGGACATCGCGCCTACGCGGCTTCGGGTTCGGGCACGGCGACGGCGACGGCGACGGCGACGGCGCCGCCCATGGTCGGGTCGGGGTGGTCGGAAAGCCGCCGGTTCGGCAGCAGGGCGGCGGCGACGACGCCGATCGCGTAGGTGACGGCGAGGCCGGCGAAGATCGGCGCGAACACGCGGTGGTAGATCTCCGCGACCTGCGCCTGCAGCTCGGGCGCGGCGGCATGGGCCACCGCCGGCGTCAGGGTCGCGGCATCCAGTCCGCCGGGTAGAAGGGCGGCGACGCCGAGACCGATGAGCGCGCCGATGATCGCGGTGGCCACGGTCGAGCCGACCTGGCGGACGAGGTTGACCGTCGCCGTGATCGTGCCGGTGTCGCGGGTCGGTGCCGCGCTCTGCACGACGGCGACGATGAGGCTCATGAAGGCGCCGGTGCCGAGTCCGACGACGGCCATGACGGTCATCGGCACCCACAGCGGCAGGCCGCCGGGCAACAGCGCCATCACGGCGAGCCCGGCTGCCCCGATCGCCGTGCCCGCTATGGGGTACGGACGGTAGTGGCCCGTGCGGCTGACGAGCCATCCGGTCGCGAGGTTGGCGACGAGCATCCCGAACACCGTCGCGATCGGCACGAGACCGGACACCGTCGCGCTGGTCCGGTACGCCATCTGGAAGTACGTCGGCAGGTATGCGGTGATCGAGAAGAGCCCGACGCCGACGATCGCCGAGACGACCGTGCCGGCGGCGATCGTGCGGTCGGCGAAGAGCCGCAGCGGCACGATCGGCGCGGGCGTGCGCAGCTCGACGACGAAGAAGACGACGAGGGCCAGGATGCCGGCGGTGAGGGCCAGGATGCTGCCCGGGCCGCGGCTTCCCATCCACGTGACGGCGAGCACGACTGCGACGAGCGCGATGGTCAGGGCCACGGAGCCGGCGATGTCGAAGCGCTCGGCTTCGCCCGGCTCGAGGTGCGGCACGGCGATGATCGCGAACGCGAGCGCCATAAGCCCCACGGGCACGTTCACCCAGAACACCCACGGCCACCCCCAGTAGTCGGTGATCAGCCCGCCGAGCACGGGGCCGATGAGGATGGCGATGGGGAACGCGGCGCCGATGATCGCGAGGTACTTCGGCCGCTGGATCGGGGTGGTCGTCTTGGCGACGATCGTCTGCGACATCAGCTGGAGGCCTGCAGAGCTCATGCCCTGCACGACCCGGGCCGCGATCAGCCAGCCGAAATCACGGGCGAAGCCGCAGCCGACCGACGCGAGGATGAATACGGCCAGCGAGGCGAGGAAGACAGCGCGCGGGCCGATCCGGTCGCCGAGGCGCCCGAGGACGGGCAGCAGCACGGTGCTCGCCAGCGTGTAGCCGACGACGATCCAGCCCATCTGCTCGAGCGCGCCGAGCTGGCCGGCGACCGTGGCGAGGGCCGTGGTCACGACCGTGTTGTCCAGCGCTCCGAGGAACGAGACGGTCAGGAGCGATGCGACGAGGAGGCGGAATCTCAGCGGTGATAGCGGCATGGTGTCACCCGATCGATCGGGCATCGACGTGACCTGCTGTGCCCTCACGCGACCTCGCGCAAGGAACGGGCCGTCGGCCCCAACGTCACGTCGATTCTATGCCGACTTCTGTCATAAATCAACTAAAGCGAGAGGACCACAGCTCTTCGATCGGGATGCTGCGCCCTGTGATGTTCTCCGCCGCCCGGTGTCCCGAGAGCAGCGCCGCCGCGACGGTTGCGGGATCGTCGGTCCACGTCGCCTCTCCGGCGAGGTGCAGGACTCCTCCGACCGGGGTGGCGAGATCATCGTGATCGGCGGTCGTCGAACCCACCGTCATGTAGGCGTAGGAGCCCCGGGCGAACGGGTCGTCCTGCCAGGCCGTGAGGTGGATGCGCGTCGGCTCCGGCACCGCATCCCCGAACAGCCGGCGCAGCTGCTCGAGCACGGAGGCGGCCACCTGATCCGGTGTCCACGTGCGCGTCTCGATCGCCGCGGGACCGGCGGCGAACGTCAGCAGCGTCGGCTCGCCGTGCACCGCTGTCAGGTCGTACCACGAGTGCCACCGACGCCCCTCGGGCCCCTGTTGGCGGATCGCGTAGACGTCGGCGTCCCAGAAGACCGCCGGGAACCGCAGGAAGACCTTCTCGAAGGCGTTCATCCTCAGCCTGCCGAGAGCGCCGGCGACCGGCTCTGGCAGCGCGGGCGCGATCACGAACTCGCCGGACTGCAGCACGCCCACCGGCACGGTGATCACGACCTCGTCCGCCGTGAAGCCGCCGCGGGCGGTCGTCACGGTCGCTCCGGCCCCCCAGTCGACGCGCGACACGACGTGTTCGAGACGGATGTCGAGCCCCTGCGCCAGCGCGATCGGCAGCGCGTCGTAGCCATCGGGGAAGACGACCTCGTCGCCGGCGATCGAGTCGTCGTCGAGGCCGTGGGCCGCCAGATGCTCGATCCAGGCGCCGTATTGCTCCTCGGTGCGGTGCTCGAGGTACTCGCGCACACGCTGCGCCCGCTCGTCGTCCCAGTCGTGTCGTGCGATGGCCGTCTCGGTCACGTCGCGGTACGACGCGTCCGGCGCAGATGCGGCGACCACCTCGAGCAGCGTGGCGTCGACGGCGTGGATGTCGTCCGCGAACGCCGCGGCCTCGGCATCCGTCAGCCGCGCGCCGTCCGGGCCGTAGGAGGCGATCGGGCGGCTGTCGGGCTGGTACCCGCCGACCGTGAACTCCGTCATCCGCATGCCGAACGCCTCCGCGGCCGCGGCCACCGGGCTGTCGGCGATGCCGTGGATCCACGAGGCGCCGAGATCGGTCGCGACCCCGTCGGCGCGGTCCGTCCAGACGCGGCCGCCGACGCGGTCGCGGGCCTCCAGCACGACGACGCGCCGCCCGGCCTTCGTCAGCAGCCGGGCTGCGGTCAGGCCGGCGACGCCGGCGCCCACCACGATCGTGTCGACGTGTTCCATGACTCGATCATGGCCGCGAGACGGGGAGGCCGCCGCATCCACCGGATGCAGCGGCCCCGCTTCGTGCGTCAGGCAGTCTCAGGAGACGACCGCGAATCCGCCGGTCCAGGCGATCTGCTCGCGCACGGCGAGCACCATCTGCAGGAAGCCGAACGCCTCGAGCTCGCGAGCGCGCTTCAGGGAGCCGGCATCCGCCACGGCGAGGCCGCCCGCCTCGACGAAGCCGCGGACGAGCGCCTTGGCCTCGTCGTCGTCGCCCGCGAGGATCACGCGCGTGGGCGCGTCACCGACAGCGCCGCTGGCGAGGGATGCCGCGAAGTTGGTGTTGAACGCCTTCACGATGCGGGCGCCCGGAAGGAGCGTTGCGAGCTCCTGCGCGGCGGAGCCGTCGGCCGGGACGACGAGCCCGTCGAACGTCTCGAAGTCGACCGGGTTCGAGATGTCCACGACGACCTTGCCGTCGAGCTGCGCGCCGTAGACGCCCGCGAGCTCGGCGAGGGCGGGGTACGGCACCGCCAGGACGACCACATCGCCAGTCAGGGCATCCCCGACCGTCGCCGCCGTGCCGCCCACCTGGGCCGCCAGCTGCGCGGCGCGCTCGTCACGACCGACGATCTGCACGGCCGCGCCGCCCTTGGCCGCGATGCCCGCGATCGCCGATCCCATGTTCCCCGCTCCGATGACGGTGACTGTGCTCATGTCGTTCTCGCTCTCTTGTAGAAGTTGTTGTAGAGGCAACTACAGTGTTCAAGCGAGTTGCCGGGGAAACTATTCCCGGTTGCTGGGAGACTGTCGGCATGTCTTTCCAGGTGCCCCGGATGGACGCGCTCGAGTCGCGAGCGTGGCTCGCGATCATCGGCACCGCCGAACTCCTGCCGGCGGCCCTCGACGCGCAGCTGCAGACCGAGGGCGACATGACCCACTTCGAGTTCATGGTGCTGACGGCGCTCCGCCAGACCGGCCCGATGCGGATGACGCAGCTCGCCGCGGCCGCGAACGCGACGCTCCCCCGCCTGTCGAAGGTCGTCACGCGCCTCGAGACCCGCGGGCTCGTCGAGCGGGCGAGCGGGGAGGGCGACGGGCGCGCCGTGTCCGTGTCGCTGACCGGCGACGGGCGCCGCGCGCTCGTGCGCGCGACGCCCGGTCACATCGAGCGCGTGCGGGAATTGGTGATCGACCGGCTCACCGCCGAGCAGCTGGAGGCCGTGGCATCCGCCCTTGAACCGGTCGTCGAGGCGCTCGACCCGCACCACCGTTTCGGGCCCGCCGCACGCTGAGGATCAGGCCGCCCCGAACTCCGCGCGGTGGTCGCGCGCCCACTGCGCGAGCGTGCGGCCGGGATGCCCCGTCAGAGGTGTGACCGGACGCACCCGGTCAGGGGTCGCGAGGGTATCCCTCCAGTAATCGAGGAGCATGCTGACGATCGGCGTCGGGATGAACTCCGCCGCCTCGGCGCGGAACTCGTCGGGCGTGATCTCGACGAGCGGGATGCTGCGCCCGATCGCCTCCGCGATCGCCGCGACCTGCTCGACCCGCGTGAGCGCCTCGGGGCCGGTGATCGCGATGGCCTGGCCGACCCACTCGTCCGACCGCAGGGCCGCGACGATCGCGTCCGCGACGTCGGCCTCATGGATCGGCGCCTGCGCCGACTGCACGTACGGCGCTCGGATCGGGTAGCCGGCCGAGATGGCGTACGCCCAGGACAGCAGATTGTTGGCGAACGTGCCCGGCCGCAGGATCGTCCAGACGTCCGTGCGCGAGGTCACGGCGGCCTCGACGGCGGCGTGGTGCACCTGGCTCGCCGAGCCATGGTCGCGCGGGAACTCCTCCGCGGCGGCGAGCGACGAGAGGACGACGAACCTGTCGACACCCGCCGCTGAAGCGGCCCCGACGAAGGTGTCGACGCCGTCGGACGGGAACACGAACGCGCGGTCGACACCGTCGAAGACCCGGCCGTCGAGCGTGGTGGCATCCGTCATGTCACCCGCCACGACGTCGACGCCTGCGATCAGGGCGGCCCGCTGCGGATCGCGGGTGAGCGCGCGCACCGGCTCGCCCGAGCCGACGAGGGTGGCGATCACGTGACGGCCGACGGCGCCCGTGGCGCCGGTGATGAGGATGGTCATGTCGCACCTTCTCTTCAGGGAGGGGTCTGGATGTGGTCCACTCTTCCGAAAGATCAGGACGAATCCTGTCCTGATCTCGCCGAGAATGAGGACATGTCCGAAACCTCTCCGACGAGCCGCGCCCTGCAGCTGCTCGAGCTGCTGCAGGCGCGCCGATTCTGGCCGGGTCCGGAGCTGGCTGAGCGCCTCGGCGTCACCGAGCGAACCCTCCGGCGCGATGTCGACCGGCTGCGCGCGATCGGCTACAGCGTCGCGGCGCGCCGAGGCCCCGATGGCGGCTACGAGCTCTCCACGGGAACGGAGCTCCCGCCCCTCGTCTTCACACCCGACGAGGCGATGGCGCTCGCCGCGGCGGCCGCTTCGGCCGCAGCGGGCGGGACGAGCGGCGAGGTGACGCTCACCGCACTGGCGAAGCTCGAGCAGGTCATGCCGCAAGGCGCGCGCGGCCGGGTACGGGCGCTGCGGGCTGCCGTGTCACTCGGAGCCGCACCGGACACGCCTCCGCTCGACGCGTCCGTCCTCGCCGCGCTCGCGCTCGCGTGTCGTGACGGGGAGCGGATGCGGCTGCGTCATGTCTCCGGCCCGTCGACGTCCGGTGAGGGGGACGGCGAGGAGAGCACACGTCGCGTCGAACCCGTCGCGCTCGTCCCGCGGCACGGCCGCTGGTACCTCGTCTGCTGGGACCTCGACCGCGAGGACTGGCGCGTGCTGCGGGTCGACCGCATCCGTCGCGCCGACGCCACCGGGCTGCGCTTCACACCCCGTCGCGTGCCGGGCGGAGACGCGGCGGCGTTCGTCGAGGAGAGGATGCGGGCCCAGCCGCTGCACGCGGCGACCATCCGCATCGCGGCGCCGATCACCGACGTCACGGCACGGATGGCCGGGTACGCCCGCGACTTCTCCCCTGTCGCCGGCGACGCGCAGGCCACGGACTGGCGCATCGCGGACGTCCGGCTCGAAGTGCTCGCCGGCGCCCTGCTCTGGCTCGTGTGGCCGTTCCGGGTGCTCGACTCGCCGGAGCTGTCGGCCCTTCTGCGCGAGCGCTCCGCGCGCTTCGCCGCCGCTGCCGACTGAGGTCGGATTGACGCCGCACACCTGCCGGGTGTCCGCGGGCAGGTCTAACGTGTGAACCATGGCCGACGCTCGCACACAGCGGCTGGTGCTGCTCATCGCCATCCTCGCGTCGTTCGTGGCGTTCCTCGACGGCACGGTCGTCAACGTCGCCCTTCCGGCGATGCAGCGGGAACTCGGCGGCGGCATGGTCACCCAGCAGTGGGTGGTGGATGCCTACTTCATCACCCTCGGGTCGCTCATCCTCGTCGCAGGCTCGCTCAGCGACGTGTTCGGCCGCATCGTCATCATGCGGGTCGGCCTCGTGATCTTCGGCGCGGCATCGGTGGCGATCTTCCTGGCCCCCGATCCGCTGTTCCTCGTGATCTGCCGTGCGATCCAGGGTGTCGGCGGGGCCTTCCTCGTCCCGAGCTCGCTGGCGCTCATCACGACGTACTTCCGCGGCCCCGCGCAGGCGCGCGCGATCGGAATCTGGACGGCTGCGACCACAGCCGCGCTCCTGGTCGGCCCCGTGATGGGCGGCCTGTTCGTGGACTTCCTGACCTGGCGCCTGGTCTTCCTCATCAACGTGGTGCCGATCGCGGTGACGCTGTGGCTGCTCGCCATCCTCCGCGAGCGTGACGTGCGCAAGCCGGGATCGAGGGTCGACTGGGGCGGTGCAGCACTGTGCACGATCGGCCTCGGAGGGACCGTCTACGCGTTCATCGAGCAAGGGAACCTCGGATGGAGCAGCCCGGCGATCTGGGGATCGATGACCATCGGCATCTTGGCGCTGATCGGCTTCATCGTGCGCCAGGCGACGGCCAAGCAGCCGATGATGCCTCTCGAGCTGTACCGGGTGCGGAACTTCTCCGCGGGCAACATCACGACGCTCTTCGTTTACGGCGCGCTGGCGCTGAACGGCCTCGTCGTGACCGTGTACCTGCAGCAGGGCGCCCACCTGTCGGCGACCCTTGCGGGGCTGACGACGATCCCGGTCACGATCATCATGATCTCGCTGAGCTCGCTGATCGGCGGCTTGAGCGGTCGGTGGGGGCCGCGCATGTTCATGACCATCGGGCCCGCCCTCATGGCCGTCGGGTTCGCACTCCTGCTCACGGTCTCGGAGAACTTCGACTACTGGACCCAGGTGCTGCCCAGCACGATCCTGACCGGTCTCGGCCTCGTCATCACGGTGGCACCGCTCACGTCGGCGATCCTCGGCTCGATCGACCCGGCGCGCTCCGGCATCGCGTCGGCCGTCAACAACGCCGTCGCGCGCATCGCGGGCCTCATCTGCATCGCTCTGCTGGGCGTCATCACCAGTGGAGTGCTCGACCTGGCCGGCTTCCATCGTGTGGCCGTGTTCACCGCCGTGCTCATGGCGGCCGGCGCCGTGACGTCGTTCATCGGAATCCGCAATCCGGTGCATGCCGCAGCCGGCCAGGCATCCCCCAATGGGGAGCAGCCCGCAGCCGGCAAGGCATCCCCCACAGAGCAGCCCGCTGCCGAGCGTCCGGCGACCGGGGGCTCCGTCCCCGAGAGCTGACCGCGCAGGGTCGGGGCGGCGGCGATCTCCACCGATCAATGTCACTGCTTCGGACCGGCAAGTGGGCCGTTCACGCTTTGAGCGTCGTTGTCATTTCGTTATCGTATTTATGTTCTATATCGTAGCGCTCATGGTACCTTTAGTTATGCGATTCTTCTTCGAGCTTGAGCGTCAGGTCGACATCCTGCGCGCAGCCCTCGGAGACGAGGTGGATGCGGCGGCTTGCCCCGCGGCAGTGCTGCTCCTGACCGACGACGCGGTCATCCGCGTGTTGGAAGCGGCAACGGCGCTCGTGAAGGCCGGAGAGGCGGTGAGGATCGCTGCCGCCGGTGTGGCCGCCGGCCGCTCCCCTCGCGCTGCGGGGCACCAGGGTCTCGCACAGACCCGGGGCCATCGCTCCCCCGTCGCGCTCGTGCAGGAGATCACCGGGTCGACGCGCGCGGACGCCGCCAAGCACGTGCGTCTTGGGCAAGCACTCCTGCATGCGGGACTCGTGGATGCGGAGAGCCGAATCGATTCCGCGGCCGCATCGCCGACCGACTCCGAGATTCCTGGCACGCCTTCCATTCCCGGGAGCGAACGGCCATGGCATGCCGCCCTGAGCGACGCGATGATGCGCGGAACGATCACCTCGACTCAACAGGACGTGATCTTGCGGGGACTGGGCGAGCCGCCCTCGTGCGACACCCCCGCCGCCTGCGTGGGCGATGACGGCGCCCGCACCGATGGAGACGTGTGCAACGAGCACCGGGGCGCCTCCGCACGGCATGCCTGGGCCGCCGCCGCGGAACAGCTCATCGACGAGGCGTCCACACGGACGGCCGAGGAGTTGGGCAAGGCTGCGCGCACGATCCGCGACATGCTCGATCCCGAAGGCGCGCAGCGCCGGTTCGACGAGCGGTTCGAGGGGCGCTCCTTCCACACCTGGACGGATGGGGACGGCATCCATCACGGGTCGATCAGGTTCGACGACCTCGGCCATGCGTGGCTTCGTGCCGTCCAGGACACCGCCCTGCGGCCGCGTCGAGGAGGACCGCGTTTCGTCGACCCCGACGAGAAGGCGAAGGCCGACGAACTCGCAGCAGATCCGCGCACGAACGACCAGCTCGCCTACGACCTCCTGTTGGACACGCTTCGCGCCGGCTCCCTCGCCGATGCCGCCACCGTCTTCGGAACGCGCCAGGCGGGCGTCCGAGTCATCATCACTGCCGACGCCCTCAGAAGAGCGGACGGGAGCACCCGCGATACCGAGCGCTCCGCCGACGACCTCGGAGCAGATGCGGGAATCGCTGTGCTCGAAGAAGGTGGAACGCTCCCCGCCTGGCTCGCACGGCAGCAGGCCTGCAGCATCGGGAGCGTCGAATGCGCGCTGGACGGGTCCGGCAACCCCCTCTACCTCGGTCGAGAGGTCCGAACGTTCTCATCGAAACAGAACATCGCGCTCGCTATCCGGGACGGCGGATGCCGGTGGCCCGGCTGCGACCGACCACCCGCGTATGGCGAGGCCCACCACATCGACCGATGGGTCGACGGCGGCCGCACGGATATTGACCGGGGCATTCTGCTCTGCAGGTTCCACCACATGAATCTGCACCACGGCGGCTGGCGCATCACCCGGCATGGACCGGGGCCCTTCCTTCTGCATCCGCCCCGCGGAGCGGATCCGATCGTGCTCGGCACACCGATCGAGCGGCGATACGTCTACGGCGATCTTCAACCACCGCCCCTCCGATTCCGGCCGGCCGCATGAGATCGACCTCAGCCGATGCGGTCGCGCGCCTCCGCCTGGCGGCGCAGCTCCATCCGGGCGAGCGAGTTCTTGTGGACCTCGTCGGGGCCATCGGCCAGGCGCAGCGTGCGGATCGCGGCGTGCATCTCTGCGAGCGGGAAGTCCTGCGAGACCCCGCCGGCCCCGAACAGCTGGATCGCGTCGTCCAGGATGCCCTGCACCACCTTCGGGGTCGCGATCTTGATCGCCTGGATCTCGGTGTGCGCACCGCGATTGCCGACCGTGTCCATGAGCCATGCGGTCTTCAGAACGAGCAGCCGCAGCTGCTCGACGTGGACGCGGGCGTCGGCGATCCAGTCCCGGACGACCCCTTGCTCCGACAGCGCGCGGCCGAAGGCGACGCGACTGTCCGCCCGCTCGCACATCAGCTCGATCACCCGCTCGGCCATCCCGATCGCACGCATGCAGTGGTGGATCCGTCCCGGCCCGAGCCTCGCCTGCGCGATCGCGAACCCCATCCCCTCGCCCGCGATGAGATTCGACGCCGGGACGCGGACGTCCTCGAACAGCACCTCGGCATGCCCGCCGTGCTCGTGGTCGTCGTAGCCGAACACCTGCATCCCGCGCACCACCGTCAGTCCCGGCGTATCGCGCGGCACGAGGATCTGCGACTGCTGCCGGTGCCGCTCGGCCGCCGCATCCGTCTTGCCCATCACGATGAAGATCGCCGCATTCGGATTCATGGCGCCGGTGATGTACCACTTGCGACCGTTGATCACGTAATGGCCGCCGTCTCGGACGATCGAGGTCTCGATGTTCGTCGCATCCGACGAGGCGACATCGGGCTCCGTCATCGCGAACGCGGAGCGGATCTTCCCCCACAGCAGCGGCTCGAGCCACCGCCGCTGCTGCTCGTCGGTGCCGAACTCGCTGAGCACTTCCATGTTGCCGGTGTCGGGCGCCGCGCAGTTGACCACGGCGGGGGCCAGTGCCGGCAGCCTCCCCGTGATCTCCGCCAGCGGCGCGTACTGGAGATTCGTGAGCCCGGCGCCCCCGTCGCCGGGCAGGAAGAGGTTCCACAAGCCTCGCGCCTGCGCCTCGGCCCGCAGCTCCCGCAGGATGGGCGCGGAGTCCCACGCCCACCGGTCTTCCAGCTCCGCGAGCTGGCGGCGGAACGTGTGCTCGGCGGGCTCCACGCGCTCGTGCATGAAGTCGAGCAGCGCCTCCCGCACCTCGATCGTGCGGTCGTCGAACTGGAAGTCCATGGGTCCTCCGGATGGGTCAGTCGAGGGCGTCGAGCCCGGTGCGCAGCAGCGGCTCGACGAGCTCGCCGATGCGGTCGAAACCGGCGCCGACGGTCTGACCGTGCCGGTACCGGTAATGGATGCCTTCCAGGATCCCCGCCGCCTTGTACGACGCGAGCCCGAGATAGAAGCCGAACCGCGACAGGTCGCGATCGCTGCGGGATGCGTAGCGGTCGACCACCTCCGCCTCGGAGAGGAAACCCGGCGCGAGGTTGGCATCCGCAACGACGGGGCCCGCGGCGGCCGCGATCCGCCCGTAGACGATCATGAGCGCGAGGTCGGTCAGCGGATCGCCGAGCGTCGCCATCTCCCAGTCGATGACCGCGGCCGGCCGATCGCCGGCGTCGATCAGCACGTTGTCGAGCCGATAGTCGCCGTGCACGATGCCGACCGCCCCTTCGTGCGGCACATCGGCGGCGAGCCGGCGGTGCAGCTCGTCGGCGTCAGGCAGATCGCGGCTGCGGGAGGCGTCGAGCTGCTTCTTCCACCGGGCCACCTGCCGGGCGAGGAACCCGTCCGGCCGCCCGAAGTCGCCGAGGCCGACGCCATCCGGAACGATCGCGTGCAGGTCGGCGAGCGTGTCGACCACCCGCGTCGAGATCGCCCGCGTGCGCTCCGCGCCGAGCGCCTCGAGCTGCGCAGCGCGGGTGTAGACCGTGCCCTCGATCCGCTCCATCACGTAGAAGGGGGCTCCGACCACGGCATCGTCATCGCAGAGCGCCAGCATGCGCGGCACCGGGACCGCGCTTCCCTGCAGCGCCGACATCACCCGGTACTCGCGGGCCATGTCGTGCGCGGTCGCGAGGACGTGCCCGAGCGGCGGCCGCCGGACGATCCACCGCCCGGTGCCGTCCGTCACGTCGTAGGTGAGGTTCGACCTGCCCCCCGCGATGAGGGTCGCCGTCAGCTCGCTACCCGCGCCGGGAACGGCATCGGCCAGCCACGGGCCGAGCCGGGAGAGGTCGAGGCCGGGAGGATCCTCACCCACGGGTCGTACCGAGCGTCTCACCGGTGCCGAGGGTCGCGCCGCCGTCGATGACGACGGTCTGACCCGTCATCCATCCCGCGTCGTCCGACAGCAGGAATGCGACCACGCCGCCGACGTCGTCCGGAACCCCGAGCCGCCGCAAAGGATACGCCTTCGACACCTCGGCCTCGCGACCCTCGTACAGCGCG
The DNA here is from genome assembly GCF_034120055.1 of Microbacterium rhizosphaerae. Lineage (NCBI taxonomy): Bacteria > Bacillati > Actinomycetota > Actinomycetes > Micrococcales > Microbacteriaceae > Microbacterium > Microbacterium rhizosphaerae. The sequence continues at coordinate 3,940,812 of NZ_CP139368.1, forward strand.
CGCGCGAAGGTCGTCTTCACGACCGCGGGCGCCACGGCGTTCACCCGGATGCCGGGCGCGAGCTCGAACGCCAGCTCCTCCGTCAGGTGCTTCAGGGCGGCCTTGCTGACGCCGTACATCGCGATCATCGGCGCGGGCTGGATGGCGGCGACCGAGGCCACGTTGACGATCGCGCCGCCGTGCGCCCCCATCCACGCCGCGTGCACCTTCTGCACCCACGCGAGCGCCGCCAGGACGTTGACCTCGAGGATCTTGCGCGCCGTCCCGAGGTCGAGGTCGAGGAGCGGCCCGTACGCCGGGTTGATGCCGGTGTTGTTGACGAGCAGGTCGACGCTGCCGAACGCGTCGAGGGCCGTGCCGATGACCTCGTCCTGGTGCGCGGGGTCGTCCGCCTTGCCCGCGACGAACCGGGCGCTCGCCCCCAGGGACGTCGCCGCCTCACGCAGATCGTCCTCCCCGCGCGCCGTGATGACGACATGGGCACCCTCGTCGACGAGCCGGCGGGCGATGGCGAAGCCGATCCCGCGGCTCGCGCCCGTGACGATCGCGGTCTTGCCGCTGAAGCGTGGACTCATGGTTCGAGGATGCCGTTCCGCCGCCTCCCCGTCTACGTGTCGCGCTGGACGGGGGCGCGGCGCGGCGGGATGCTGGGACCATGAGCGCTTTCCAGACAGCCGGCGTGTTCAGCGGCTTCAGCGTCGACGACATCGACGCCGCACGACACTTCTACCGCGAGACCCTCGGCCTCGACGTCCGGGACAACCCGATGGGCTTCCTCGACATCCATCTGCCGCGCGGCGGCGTGATCCTCGTCTACGCCAAGCCGGACCACACCCCGGCGAGCTTCACGGTCCTGAACTTCCCGGTCTCGGACGTCGAGGCGGCCGTCGACGACCTCAACGAGCGCGGCGTCGTGACGAAGATCTACACCGACCCCGACTACGGCACCGACGCCAAGGGCATCCTGCACGGCGAACCCGGTCGCGGGCCCGACATCGCGTGGTTCACCGACCCGGCCGGCAACGTGCTGTCGGTGCTCGCCGAAGGCTGAGCGAGGAACCCGGAATGTCTGCACACGATGGCCTGATCGATCCCGCCGGCAACGGGGTCGAGGAGCTCGACGCCGAGGAGTGCTGGCGCCTCCTCACGCTCGGCAAGGTCGGCCGCCTCGCCGTCGTCGGCCACGACGGGCATCCCGACCTGATGCCGCTCAACTACCTCGCCCACGACGGCTCCCTGTACTTCCGCACCGCGCCGGGCGGCAAGCTCCAGAGCATCGAGGCGCATCCGGAGGTCGCCTTCGAGATCGACGGACAGGATGCGCGGCGCCGCTGGAGCGTCGTCGTCCGCGGTTCGGCCCGCCGCCTGACCGACCCCGCCGAGATCGACGCATCCGGGATCGCCCACCTCATGTCGTGGAGCCCGACGACGAAGCAGGAGTTCGTGCGCGTCGACCCGTCCACCGTCTCCGGCCGGCGCTTCGCCAAGCGGTTCGAGACGACGACCGACTCCCGCGGCGACGCCGCGGGAGAGGTGCAGGAGTTCACCGACCACGACGGTGTGCTGCCGAAGCCGTGGCCGATTCCGCATCACCCCCCGGCCGGGCAGGGCGCTTGAGCATCGCCGCTGGACGCACGCGACGGGATCATGTGCGCTCTCTGAGAGAGCGCGTGCTGGCATGAACCGGGGAGGTGGCATGGGCGAGCCGCTGCCGGCGCTGCTGTACGTCGAGGACGACGCGGACATCGCGGAGATGACGGTCGAGGTGCTGTCCGACGCGTACCGCGTCGACCACGTCATCGACGGGGAGGAGGCGCTGCAGCGCGCCCTGCGCAACCGCTATGACGTGATGGTCGTCGACCGGCGACTGCCCGGTCGAGACGGCGCGAGCCTCGTCGAGGCCATCCGCACCGCACGCATCACGACGCCCATCCTCATGCTCACCGCGCTCGGGACGGTCCCCGATCGCGTGGAGGGGCTGGATGCCGGCGCCAACGACTACCTCACCAAGCCGTTCGACTACGACGAGCTGCTGGCCCGCCTGCGGGCGCTGCGCCGCGGGTTCCAGGCCGAGGGCAGGCGGCGCGAGATCGGCGACTGGATCTACGTCCCCGACTCGTCGTCGGTCCACTCCCCGTCCGGGCTGCGGATGTCGCTGACCGTGACCGAGAACGCGCTCCTCGAGCTGCTGTCCGCCAGCCCCGAGCGCGTCTTCAGCCGCGACGAGATCATGCGCGCGGTCTTCTCGACGGCGGATGGCGAGGGCGCCGTCGACACCTACGTCCACTACATCCGGCGCAAGACCACGCCCGAGATGATCGAGACCGTCCGCGGCCGCGGGTATCGACTCGGGATGCCGACATGACCGACTCCCCCGATCAGCGACGCGTACGGCGCTCGGCGCGGCAGATCGCCCTGTGGACCGGCATCGCATCCGCCGTCGTGCTCGCCGGAGGTGTCGCCATCCTGATCGCGGTGATCCTGCTGACCGCGCGGACCGAAAGCGGGCCACCGGCGCCCGACGGCGACGACCGGCACGGATCGCCCTTCGACCACATCGTGGTCGACGTCGACCGTGTGCTCCCGTGGGTCGTCGCGCTCGGGATCGTCGGCGTGCTGCTGCTCGGGCTCGTCGCCTGGTTCGCGGCCCGCCAGGCTGTCGCGCCGCTCGGCGAGGCGCTGCGCGTGCAGCGGAACTTCCTCGCCGACGCGAGCCACGAGCTGCGCACACCGCTCACCGCGCTCACCAGCCGCGTGCAGATCCTGCAGCGTCGGAACGCGCGCGGCGAGCCCATCGACGACACCCTCGACAAGCTGCGACGGGATACGTCGGCGATGGATGAGATCCTCACCGAGCTCCTGCTGGCCGCGCAGGCCGACAGCGCTCCCGCCAACGGCGAGCCGGCCGACGTCGGACCGGCTCTCGCGGCGGCCGTCGACACCGTGCGGCCCATCGCCGAGGAGGCGGGCGTCGCGATCGACTCGTCCGTGGCCGGGCGGATGGATGTGGTCGTGCCCGCGGTGACCCTCACGCGGCTGTGCGTCGCGCTGCTCGACAACGCGGTGCAGCATTCGCCGCGGGGCGCGGCGGTGGTCGTCACCGCCGACCACGAGGGGCGGCACATGGAGCTGCGCGTCGCCGACAGCGGCTCGGGGATCGCGTCCGCCGATCGTGAGCGGGTGTTCGAGCGCTTCGCGCGGGGAGCCGACACCGGTCGCCGTCGGGGCTTCGGCCTGGGGCTCGCCCTCGTGCAGGACGTCGCGAACCGCTACGGCGGGTCGGTGGAGATCGAGACGACGTCGGCCGCCGGCACGACCTTCCTGCTCACTCTGCCGCTCGCCCGCTGACGTCGGCGTGCGGCCACGTTTCGTCTCGGTCGCTGACGCTCCCTCGCTCAACGACCCGCCCCGCCGTTGAGCGAGCGAAGCGAGACCAAACGCCCCGACCCACACCCGCCCCGCCGTTGAGCGAGCGAAGCGAGACGAAACGCGGCAATCGCTGCGCTGGTCAGGCGCGGGCCTTGTCGATCGCGCTCTGCAGCGACTCGACGTACCCCTGGCTCGTGTAGGTCGCGCCGGAGACCATGTCGATCTGCGCGCTCTGCGCCGTGACCGTCTCGGCGACGAGTTGAGGGAGCGCATAGGAGTTGATCTGCTGGTCCTGGCCGCTCCCGCTCGGATACCGCGGCACATCGACCCGGCTGATCACACCGTTCGACACGGTGATCCTCACCTGCACCGGGCCGTACGGCGTTCCGGCCGACCCACCGGTGTAGGTGCCGTTCTTGAGCCCGCTCGACGCCTGGCTGGACGTGCCGCTCGAGGAGCTCGACCCGTCCGACGATCCGGAGGAGGCCGTCGGAGCCGGGGACGCCGTCGGAGTCGCCGACGCCGACGGGGTCGCCGACGCCGAGGGGGTCGTGGTGGTCTTCGTTCCGGCGACGATCGGGGATGCGGTGGGCTGGTCGAGCGACGTGCGGTAGCTGAACAGCAGCACCAGCCCCGCGACGGTGGCGAGCACGCTGTAGACGATCTTCTTCATGACGGCTCCTCGGGTCTCAGACGGCGAAGGCTTCGGTGTGGATGCGGTCGGCCCGCACGCCGGCGGCGCGGAGGTCGTGCTCGAGGCTCTTCATCCAGGGAATGGCCCCGCAGATGTAGACGTCGTACGCCTCGATGTCCGGGGCGATGTGCCGCAGCAGTTCCGGGCCGCCCCAGCCGCCGTGGGATGCGGGCAGCCAGGAGGGTCCCTGCGTCGCGCGCTTGCCGGGCAAGGAGTAGTGCACCAGGCCGCGGCGCGACACGAGGCCGGTGATCTCGCGGCTGCGCATGCTGTGCGCTTCTGTATGGTCGCGCGTCACGAGGATCGCCTCGCCGGGCGCATAATCCTCGGCCTCGAGCAGCGCGACGAGCGGGGCGACGCCGGCGCCGGCGCCGAGCATGAGCAGCTTGGTGCCCTGACGGCGTTCCCCCGTCATCCCGCCGTACGGGCCCTCGATCATCACGCGGGTCCCAGGCCGCAGCCGCATGAGCCGGTGCGTGCCCTCACCGACACGGCGCGCCGAGATCACGAGCTCCTCGCTCGTGGGGGCCGCCGAGAGTGAGAAGGGGTGACCCCGCGACCAGCCGGGGCCGTCGAGGAAACGCCAGATGAAGAACTGACCGGGCCGGGCGCGGAGCCCGCGGATGGCGCGTCCCCGCATCCGCACCGCCACGCCGTCCCGTCCGTCGCGCTCCACCTTGACGACCCGCAGCTGGTGGCGTGCGGTGCGCAGCAGCGGCACGGCGATACGGAACCACAGCACGCAGGCTGCCGTCACGGCCCACAGCGTCCACCAGTAGATCGTCGACGTGGGCGACGAGATGAAGTCGGCTCCGGTCCACAGCATGTGCGGGATGGCGAGCCCGACCCCGAGATAGCCGTAGAGGTGGAGGAGGTGCCACGACTCGTAGCGCAGCTTGCGCCGCGCCCGCCGGATCGACGTCGCCACCACGAGGATCAGCAGCAGGGTGCCCGCGGTCGCGAGCAGCATCCCCGGGTAGTCCCACACGAACTGCCACGCCTGCACGAACACGTTGATGTTCGCGGTGATCGAGTACCCGATCGTGGTCAGGATGATGTGCGCGACGAGCAGCCAGAACGACCAGAATCCGACGAGGCGGTGCATCCGCGTGATCTCGTCGCGTCCGAAGCCCCTCTCGAAGAGCGGCACACGCGCCATCAGCAGCACCTGGTACAGCAGCAGGTTCGCCGAGACGAGGCCGGTCAGCCGGCCCAGCGTCGTCCAGGTCGCGCCATCCACGGCCAGCAGCGACTGGATGCCGGCACCGCCGACCCACATCGCGAGCACGATCAGGCTCGTGCCCCAGATCACCGCGATCGCGGCGAGGTTCCAGGCGCGCCGCGCGCCGCCGGCGCGCCTGCGCTCGGGCAGGAGCGGGGGCAGCTCGGACGTCGCAGAGGAGGAGGCGAGAGAAGCCATACCTGGATGCTCGGGTGCCCGGTGACAGAAACCGCTGAGAATCCGGCCACCTCGCCGATCTCACGGAAAGCTCATAGCCGTCACATGGCGAGCGTCGCCCCACCTTGCGGGCGTGGACGGCCACCCTGCGCGCAGGCATGGATAAGGTGGGGCGTGCAGGGCTCCTACGCCCGCCGGGAGGGTCATGGCCGCCGAACCGCAACGTGTGCTGCACGAGCGTGACACCACGGAATCGCCTCTGGTGCGGGTCTGGCACAGCAGCGCAGCCCGTCTCGAGTCGCTCTCCACGCGATGGGCGATCGGGGCTTTCGTCGTGGCCGGCGTCATCACGATCGCCGTCATGTACGGCTCCCGGTGGCCGCTCGCCGGCATCGACCGATCGGTCGGCAACCTCGCCGCGTGGGTCACCTCGGGTCTCGCGGGACTCTCGTTCGCGACCGCGTACATCGTCGAGGCGCGCCGCGGCTACGACTCGTGGCGGCGCAGGCTGCCGCTCGCCAAGCGGGTTCTCGACATCGTGGCGACATCGGTGGCGATGGGGATGCTGTCATACCTCGGCGTGCTGGCGGTCGCGAGCCTCTTCCAGCTGGGCTTCCACGGACTCACGATCGATCCGCTCGGCGGCGCCGCCCTCGCGGGCGCCGCGGCGGCGACGTTCACGTATGTCGCCGTGCTCGCCGGCTCCCGGGTCACCGGCGAGGGCCTGTCGATCCTCGCCACGCTCGTCCTGTTCATCGGCACGATCGGCAGCATGCTCAGCACGCCGGACCAGTCGTGGTGGCAGTGGCACTTCTCGGAGCTGGGCAACAACCACGCCGCATCCGCCTACCGCTTCAACCTCGCCCTCATCCTGACGGGCCTCGTCATCACGGTGCTCGCCAACTACGTGGGTCACGACATCGAGCTGGGTCTGCGCGCCCGGAAGGTGGAGAAGAGGAAGCGGATGCGCCGGGTCCGCCTGTTCTCGTGGCTCTACGCCGGTATCGGCATCTTCATGTCGATCGCCGGGATCGTCACGGACGGCATGAACTTCCCGTTCCACGTCGCGGCCGCGACGAGCATGACGCTGACGGTCGGCGTATTCGTCTACTTCGCGCTGCGCTACCTTCCCGGGCTCCCCCGCGACATCACGGTGTTCTCGCTGCTCGTGCTCGCCGGCACGGCCGTCGCCGTGCTGCTCTGGGTGCCGGTCCACTATTACAACCTCACCGGCATGGAGTTCATCGCGGCCGGTCTCATGTTCGCGTGGCTGATCGTCTTCGTGCGAGCCATCGCCGCGTATGCCCGACCGGGGACGCCGCCGGAATCCGCCTAGAACGCGTCGGTCACGCGGCTGCGTCGCCCGCGGCTCGGGCTGCTCCCCTGCCCGAGGCGGCTTCGGACTGGGCCTCGCTGATCTCGGTGCGCTCGATCAGGGCATCCACGACGTCCGCGGCGACATCCTCGTCAGCGATCCGCTTCGCGTCTTCTTGCTGCTTGACCTCCACGCGCGCCGCCTGCCACGCCGACCAGTGACCTGAGACGAGCGCCCACAGCGACAGCGCGGACACATACACGACGCTGTTGACCCAGTGGGTGGCGATCGAGACGGGGATCATCACGACCCAGAAGATCGCCAGCCAGCCGTTGACGCGACGCATGAAGACCGGGTCTCCCTGCACCATCGCCCACAGAGACTTCATCGTGTTCACTGTTCCTCCTCGGTATCGGCAACACACAGCTCGACAAAGAAGTCGAGCAGTCGATGCTCTCCTCGGTGACGACGAACCCGATTCTCAGCCCCGGAAGGGCGACCAACCTAAATTCGGTGCGAGGCTTGCAGCGCCAACCTGTTCGTGGTATGGCGTCATCCGCCGAGGATGTCGCGAGCCATCTCGCGCATCTCGACCTTGCGCACCTTGCCGGTGACCGTCATCGGGAAGCCATCGACGATGTGCACGTAACGCGGGATCTTGAAGTGCGCCAGCCTGCCCGTGGAGTACTCGCGGATGGCGGCGACCGTCAGCGGCTCGGCACCGGGGCGCATGACGATCCAGGCCATGATCTCCTCGCCGTAGCGCTCGTCCGGCACGCCGATGACCTGCACGTCGCCGACATCGGGGTGGCGGTAGAGGAACTCCTCGATCTCGCGCGGATAGATGTTCTCGCCGCCGCGCAGGATCATGTCCTTCGTACGTCCGACGATGTTCAGGCGCCCGTCCGCATCCATCGTCGCGATGTCGCCGGTGTGCATCCATCGGCCCGCGTCGATCGCCTCGGCCGTCCTCTCCGGGTCGTCCCAATAGCCGAGCATTACGGAGTAGCCGCGCGTGCAGAACTCGCCAGGCACCCCGCGGCGCACCACCAGCCCCTCCCCGTCGATCACCTTCACCTCGACGAACGGCATCACCGTGCCGATGGTCTGCGTGCGCGCCTGCACGTCGTCGTTCCGCGAGGTCATCGTCGAGACCGGCGAGGTCTCGGTCATCCCGTAGCAGATGGCGACCTCGGGCATGTGCATCCGTTCGATCACCCGCTCCATGACCTCGACGGGGCACGGCGAGCCGGCCATGACGCCCGTGCGCAGCGACGTCAGGTCGAACTCGTCGAAGCGGGGATGCGCGAGCTCGGCGATGAACATCGTCGGCACGCCGTACAGCGACGTGCAGCGCTCGCGGTGGACGGCTTCGAGCGTCTGCTCGGCGTCGAAGACGGGTGCCGGCAGCACGACGCAGGAGCCGTGCGAGTGGCCGCCGAGCACGCCCATCACCATGCCGAAGCAGTGGTACAGCGGCACCGGCACGCAGACGCGGTCCTGCTCCGTGTACCCCAGTCCCTCGCCGACGAAGTAGCCGTTGTTGAGGATGTTGTGGTGGGACAGCGTCGCGCCCTTCGGGAACCCGGTCGTGCCGGACGTGTACTGGATGTTGATCGCCTGATCGAACGTGAGCGTCGCGGCGCACTCGTCGAGCGCGGCCGGGTCACCGGTGCGTCCCCTCTCGAGCAGGTCGCCCCACTGCGGTGTGCCGATGAAGACGACGTCGTCGAAGCCGATCTCGGCGAGCATGCCGGCGTAGTCCGTCGTCCGGAAGGACGTCGCGCTCACCATGAGCCGCATCCCCGACTGGCGGATCACGTACTCGACCTCGCTCGTGCGGTAGGCGGGGTTGACGTTGACGAGGATCGCGCCGATCCGCGCCGTCGCGTACTGCGTGAACACCCACTCGGCGCAGTTCGGCGCCCAGATGCCCACCCGGTCGCCCTTCTGGATGCCGAGGGTCAGCAGTCCCAGCGCGAGCCGGTCGACCTGCTCGCGCAGCTGCGCGAACGTCCAGCGCCGACCGCGGGCGCACTCGACGAGGGCTTCGCGGTCGGGATGGGCGGCGACCGCGGCGTCGAGCATCTCGCCGATCGTCTGGCCGAGCAGCTCGGTGGTGGCCGGTCCGGAGGCGTACGAGACCTGTGCTGCGTTGCGCATGAGCACATGATGCGACCGCGAAGGGCGCGCGCACCAGTCCCTGCGGCCACCGCGGTCGAACCGTCATGATCTGCTGCACCGTGCCGATCGGCCCGCGCTCGTCGTGCAGCACGCCGTGGGTCAGGCCCAGGCCTGTCGGGCCCACGTCGACCCGTACCGCCCCGGCCAGATCTTCCCCGCCGACCACGGCTCGAGCAGGTGCACGGCTCAGTCCACGAGCGCGGCGGCCAGCGCGTCTTCGACCGCCGCTCGCGGCACCGCCGGCGCCTCGACCTGCATCGTCCCGAACGTCGCGGGGTCCCACTCCAGGCCGAGGGCAGCATTCGCCTCGAGCAGCACAGCGACGAAGCGTCGGACCGATCCGAACGCGAGCATGCCGCTCAGCAGCCGCGCCCCGCGGATCGCGCGCTGCGACGTGCCGATGAGCTTCACCACCCCGCGGGCGTTGATGCTGTACTCGCCCGGACAGTACTCCCCCGCCACTTCGCCGAGGCGAGCATCCACTCCGAGGCTCTGCAGCGCGTCGGCGACGCTGTTGCCGGCGCGCGCGAAGTAGTCGGACGGGTCGAGGGTCGCGTCATCCCGGCTGATCAGGTCGAAGACGAGGCACGACTCGTCGTACGCCACGGCTCTGCCGCCGGTCGGCCGGATCGCCGGAGCGAAGCCCAGCCGCTCCGCGGCCGCCGAGGCCACGGGGAATCCCGGCATCCTGCTCTCTCGCCGCGTCATCGCGAGCGTGGCGGCGGGCGTGTACAGCCGGAGGACCCGCTCCTCGGCGATCTCGCCCGATGCGACGCCCCTCAGCAGCTCGCCCGAGTGCTCGAGGTCGTCGTCGCCCGGTGCGCTCTGCCGGATGAGCAGCCCCGGCACGCGCGCGAGGCGGGCGGCGCCCGGTGCGGTCATCCCCTCATTCTGGCGCGCCGTCACTGCGGCGAGAAAGCGGAGAGGAAGCGGTCGCGGAAGGCATCCATCCGCCACACCGGTGCGGGCGAGCCGGGCTGCAGGCCGTCCTGCCAGTGCCAGCCGTCGATCGACCCCAAGACGGCGGGGTCGCGGGCGATGATGCTGACCGGCACGTCGTGCGAGGCGTTCTCGCCACTGACGATCGTGGATGCCTGGTGGTCGCCGAGCGCGATGACCACGAGGTTCGGATCGTCCACGTTCTGCAGGAACGAGAACAGGGCGCCGAGCGAGTACTGGATCGAGCGGCCGTAAGCGTCGCGGATCGTCTCGGTGTGCTCCCAGACCGCCTGCGCCGACGGGCCCTGCTGCGGCTGCCCTGCGAACACCGAGCCGTCGCCGAGCTGCGACCACGGCACGAGCTGCGGCACCGGGGCCCACGGCGTGTGCGACGAGATGAGGTCGAGGTCGGCGAACACCGGCCGATGGCCCGGCGCGAGCATGCGATCGGCGAAGGCCTTGAAGGTGTACTGATCGGGGATGCGCGCGTACCCGAAGCTCGGTCCCCGGTAACCGACATTCCGTGCGTCGAGGAGCGTCTCGTAGTGGTAGAACGAGCGCCCGACATCCCAGCGCTTCGTGTCGCGCGGCACGTCGCTCACCGTCTTCCACCCGGCCCGGCGGAAGACGTCGGCGAGCGTCAGCCGCTGCGTCGCCGTGACCTTGTCGTAGGCCGCCTGGCTGGTGATCCAGAGCCCGCTCTGCAACGTCGAGTGGGCGAGCCAGCTGATCCCGCCGAACGTCGGCGAGGTGAGCCAGGCGCTGCGCATCCCGTAGCCGTCCTTCGACAGCGCGGCCGTCCCCTGCTGGAGCACGGCGTCCACGCCCGGCGAGAAGCTGCTGCCCTCGACGGCCGCACGACCGTAGCTCTCGATGAAGACGACGACGACGTCCTTGCCGCGCAGTCCGCCAAGGAGGGCGGACGGCGGGACGCTCGCGTAGGCGTCGACCGCGCTCGCGCGCTCGAGCGCCGACTGCGCGCGGATGCTCGTCGAGGCCCGCGAGACGGCCGCGCCGATCGTGTCGGCGGATGCGGCGGCCGCCGCGGGCTGGATCGCCGTCGTCTGCGAGCCGATGAGCGCGAAGACGATCCACGCCGCCGTCACCGCGGTGAGGGCGGCGCGCCCGGTCCCGCGGTGCCTGCGGATCGCCCCATCCGTCCGCAGCGCGGCCCACGCGAGTGCGCTCCCCAGAGCGACGCCGACGCCGATCAGCAGCACGAGCCCCGCGACCGCGGTCGCCGCGCCGATCGCATCGGCGACGACGCTGAACCCGTCGCCGAGCGACTGCGGGTCGGCCGGGTCGAAACTCGTGGACAGCGTCGTCCGGTAGACGCGGTCGATGGCGGCGAGGGCGATGGCGACGACGACCAGCGCGCCGAAGACGCCCGCCACCGCGATCCGCGCCGGCCGGGCGGGGATCAGCGAGAGTACGAGGATGACGACGAGGGACTCCGCGGGCAGGCGCACGAGGCCCAGCGCCGAGCCCGCCTCGATCGCGCCGGGCACGAGAGGCAGGGCGACGAGCAGCACCAGTGCGACGATCAGCGCCATGCGCTCGCGGGTCGGCATCGGTTCCCCTACCGGCGGAATCGCTCGGAGAGCGCGTAGCGCAGGAGCACGACATCGCCGATCTGCACGGAGGCGGCCAGTCGCGCCCGTCGCGGGGCCGTCCAGGGGAAGTGGGCGGGGCGCACCACCCGCGGGGCGCCCGCGTCGCCCACGAAGACCGGCGCGATGACGAGCTGCAGCTCGTCGACGAGGTCGGCGGCGAGGAACTGCGTGAGCACCGAGCCGCCGCCCTCGACGAGCAGGCGGCGGACGCCGCGCGCGCCGAGGTCGTCGAGCAGCCCGGCCATCATGACCGAGTCGCCGAGCCCGACCACGGTCGCCCGCTCGCCGAGACGCATCCGGAGGATGGCCGCACGCTCCTGCGGACAGTAGACGATCCGCGCGCAGGCGCCCGTGGTGAAGAACGCGGCGTCCGGCGAGATATCGCCCGTGGACGTCACGGTCACCTTGGTCGGCGATTCGGCAAGGCCGGCCGCGACCCGGCGCTCGCGGCGCCCCGCATCCCGCACGAGCAGTCGCGGGTCGTCGCGCCGCAGCGTGGTGGCGCCGACGAGGATGGCGTCGCTGCGCGCCCGGAGGTCGTCGACGCGGTCCAGGTCGGCCGCGTTGGAGAGCGTCAGCCGCCGCGCGTCGGTGTCGTCGAGATAGCCGTCGATCGACATCGCGCAGCTGAGGGTCACGTAGGGGCGGACAGGGCTCATGCGGGTCTCCTCTCGCGACGGGCGCGGACACGGTCGGTCATCAGGACGAGCCCGCCCGGGCCCACGGCGATCAACGCCAGCACGCCGTACGCGGTCGAGACCTCGACGCCCGCGGCGCCGCCGATCCCCGCGAGTGCGAAGACGGCGCCGCTCGCGGCCTCGCGCGGGCCCCATCCGCCGACGTTGAGCGGGATCGCCGAGGCCGTCAGCACCAGGAGCGCGATGGGCACGAGCTCACCGGGGCCGGCCTCCACGCCGACGGCCGCGCCCGCGACGAGGAACGTCGACACGTGCGCCCCGAGCGCGAGGACGGAAGACACCACGACCGTGAGCAGCGTCGACGGTCGGGCGAAGACGGGGCGCAGCAGCGCGAGCTCGCGCAGCATCCATCGACGCGCCGCGGGGATCGCAGCGGCGACGAGGAGGCCGGCGACCGCGGCTGCCGCCACGGCCCCCGCCGTCCATTCGAGGGGTGCGAGGGCCGAGGCGAAGCCGAGCGGGAGGAGGATCGCGAGAGTCACCGCGAACTGAACGAACTGCCCCGCGATGCGCTCGGCGGCCACCGCCCGCGCCGCGACGCCGACACGGTCGTGCTCGCGCCCGTGCGCGTACGCCCGGTGCACATCGCCGAGCACTCCGCCCGGCAGCACGGCGTTGAGGAACTGCGACCGGTAGTACGCGGCGACGGCGGAGCGCATCGGCAGCGGGAGGCCGAGTCCGGCGGCGACCGCGCGCCAGCGCCACGCGCACGCCGCCGTGCCGCAGGCGACGAGCACGAGGGCAAGCGCGACGGTGCCGATCGAGACGGATGCGATGCCCCGCAGAAACGGCCCCGTGCCGACCACCGCGACGGTGGCGACGACCACGGCGACGGCCGCAGCGACGCGCACGAGAGCCCGGGCGCGGCTGCGGCCCGGCGCGCGGGCGTCGGGGACGGCAGGGGATGCGATCAGCTGGGCCATGCGAGCAGATCCTGGTGCGGCACGGTCACGGCGAGCCCCTCGCGCGCGAGGCGTCGCTCGACATACTCTGCGGCGGCGGACGCGAGCTCGGGCCGCTGTTCGACGGCGGCCCCGACCCATCCCGCGAGCCACTCCCCGACGAGCGCGGCCTCGGACGCGTCCAGGAGCCACGGCGTCGACGCCGTTCGGACGTTCCACCCGGCCGCGGCGAACAGGCCGGCGACGACCGGCACCGCGTCGGGGCCGAGGAGCGGCCGCCCGTGCGCCTCGCGGCGCTGGTGGTCGTCGAAGGCGGCGCCGAGGACGGCGTCGAGCGCGTCCGCAGGCTCGAGCACCACGTTCCCGGTGACCGTGAGGCTGAACAGCGCCGGCGCGCCGCCGGCGACGCAGGCCGCGACGATGCGCTCCGCTTCGGACAGCGTGATGACGTCGAGGAGGGCGGATGCGACGACCGCCGACGCTCCGGCGAACGCGTCCGCGGGGAGGTCCGCCAGCGTCGCGACCCTGGTCGTCGACATCAGCCGATCTCCGCCGCTGTCGACGACGCCATCGAGGTCGGCGTGCGCCAGGATGTCGGCGTCCGCATCGTGCAGCACCCAGGTCTGCGGGCCGGGCAGCCGGGGAGCCAGCCAGCGCACCATCGCGCCGGATCCTGCGCCCAGATCGTGGATGACGATGCCGCCCGTCCGGATCGACCCCCGCAGCTCGGCCGTGAGCTGCTCCGAACGGGCGGCGTCGTCCGCGGCGGCCCGCAGCTCGAGCCAGTCCGCGGTCACGGTGGCGATCATGAGCGCACCAGCGCCTGTTCGATCGCCGTGACGGTGTCCTCCCACCGCGGCGTCGCACGCCGTGCGAGCGCCGCCTCCCGCCGCAGTCGATCGCGCAGCGCGGGAGACGTCATCCACGCGCCGAGCTGCCGCGCCAGGGCGCCGGGGTCGTCCGGTCGCACGAGGATCGCACCGCCGCCCGCGACCGTGTCCGGGATGCCGCCCACCTCCGCCGCGATGACGGGGATGCCGTGCGCCCGCGCATCCGTGATCGCCATCCCGGCGCTCTCGACCCGGGAGGGGGCCACCAGCAGCGAGCTGCGCCGGTACTCCTCGGCGAGGGTCTCGGGGTCGAGCACGCCGATCATCCGCACGCGACCGTCGAACCGCGCGGCCTTCCGCGCGATGCGCCGCGCATAGCGCGGGAAGGAATCGGCGGAGCCGACGATCGAGCAGCTCCAGTCGCCGCTCGGCAGCTGCGCGAGGGCGTCCAGCAGGATGTCCTGGCCCTTGTGCGGTGCGATCACGCCGACGCACAGGAGGTTGCGCCCCTGCCCGGCGCCGAGGGTCGCCTCGTGCGCCCCGGGGACGGCGACGGTGGTGCGCTCCGGGTCGGCGAGCCCCCGCGCGGCGAGTTCGTCCGCCGTCCACCGGCTCGTCGTGACCACGGCGCGAGCCGCGCGAAGGCTGCGCCGCTCCGCCTCGACGACGTCCGGGGGCGCGTCGGGGAACGCGGCGGCGATCATGTGGGCCAGGACGACGATCCGGATGCGGTGCTCCTCCGTCTCGAGCGCCTCCGGCGCCCAGTCGGCGACGAGTCCGTCGACGAGCGCGATCGAACCGTCCGGCACCGAGGACAGCGCCGCCGTCGCGCCCGCGCCGTCGGAGGTCTCGACGAGGTCGACGGCCCACCCGCGACGCCGGAGCCCGTCGCGGACCTCACGGTCGTAGACGTTTCCTCCGCTGACCTGGTCCGGATCGTCGATGCCGGCCGGCACGACGAAGCGCACTCCGCGTCTCATATCTCCACCTCGTACGACGCCCACGCGACATGGGACTCGTGCAGCGTCACGCCGATCCCGGTGAGTCGGGCGGCCCCGAGCGCTCCGGCGCGGAACGCGTCCACCAGCCGATCGCCGATGATCTGGCACAGCCGCTCGGTCGTCGTGTTCACGCCCCGCAGGTCGGGCTCGTCGTCCAGGTTGCGGTACGAGAGGGATGCGACGATCCGTCCGAGCTCCTCGGCCGCCCGGCCGATGTCGACGACGAGGCCGTCGTCATCGAGGTCCGCCGCACGGAAGGTCGCGTCGACGACGAAGGTCGCGCCGTGCAGCCGCTGGGCCGGGCCGAACACCTCGCCCCGGAGGCTGTGGGCGACCATCAGGTGGTCGCGAACCGTCAGGCTGAACGTCACGAACCGCTCCCCTCGCTCTTGGTCGACGCAGCCCGTCCGGGCTCGCTCCAATCGATCGTGTGGCACAGCGGATCGGCGGTTCCGTCGGCGAGCTGCGCGACGACGTCGGGCAGCCGCATCCACGGACTCGTCCCGCCCAGCAGGGCGTCGAACGCGGAATCCTCCAGCAGACGCAGTGCGAGCGCGAGGCGGTCGGCCGTCGTCCGCCGCCCGCGCCGCGCGGACGCGACCGCGCCCACCTGGCTCGCGCGGATCGTGAGCCGTCGGGAGTGGAAGTCCGCGCCGAGCTCGAGCGGCACGGCGGTGGTGCCGTACCAGCTCGCGACGACGATCTCGCCGTCGGTCGGCGCGATGCGCAGGGCGAGCTGCAGCCCCTCGCCGCGGCCGCTCGCCTCGATCACGATGTCGGAGTCCTCGGGCGGGGCGGATGCCGGCGCGAAGCCGACGCCGAGGGCGGTGGCCAGCTCGCGCTTCGTCTCGTCGACGTCGATGAGCACGACGTCGACGCCGGGGATGCGGCGTGCGATCGCCGCGACCGCGCATCCGATCATCCCCGCGCCGATCACCGCGATCCGGTCGCCGAGCTGCGGCCGCGCGTCCCACAGCACGTTCACCGCCGTCTCGACGGGGCCCGCGAGCACCGCGCGACGGGGAGGCACCGCATCCGGGACCGCGGCGAGCGCGGCGGCCGGAACGACGAAGCGCGACTGATGGGGATGCAGCGCGAACACCGTGCGCCCGGCCGACGGGCCGTCCTCGACCACGCCGACGCTCAGGTAGCCGTACTTGACGGGGAACGGGAAGTCGCCCGCCTGGAACGGCGCGCGCATGCGCTCGTATTCGGCCGCGGGCACCTCCCCCCGCGAGACGAGCGTCTCCGTACCGCGGCTGATCCCGGTCCACAGCGTGCGCACGAGGGCATCGCCGCCGCCCCGGGACGGCAGGTGCTCGGTCCGCAGCTCCCCCGAGCCCGGACCGATCGTCCAGAGGGCGACGGCGACGTCGTGAACCGCAGACGGCCCCCCTGTCGTGTTCACGTCGACGGCCATGAGGGGAACACGGAGCTCGGATGTCGAAGGTTCAGTGGGTGCCATGGGGGTGGGCCGCAGCGGGCGTCGTCGCCTTGTACGCGGTCGAGGGAGCGGCGCCGCTGGGCGCGGCGGGATGGGCGGCGGGGCTGGCGTATCTGGTCGTGTCCACGGTGCTCCTCTCGCGAGGGCTCGGTCGGAGCCGAGCCGAGCGCTTCGGGCCGGCGAATGCCGTGACAGCGATGCGCTCGACGCTCGTCGGCGTCGTCACAGCGATGGTCGTGGCCTCCGTGGGCGGCCCGGCATCCACCCTGCTCTTGGTCACGCTCACGAGCACGGCCCTTGCGCTCGACGCCCTCGACGGCTATGTCGCGCGCCGTTCGGGCACGGTGAGCGCCCTGGGTGGGCGGTTCGACATGGAGGTCGATGCGTTCCTGCTGCTCGTCCTGAGCGTGTACACGGGGCCGATCGTCGGCTGGTGGGTGCTCGCGATCGGGCTGATGTTCTATGCGTTCGTCGCGGCGGGATGGGTGATGCCGTGGATGCGGGCGACTCTCCCGCCGCGCTACTGGCGCAAGGTCGTGACGGCCGCCTGCGGCATCGCGCTCACGGTGGACGCGGCCGGCATCCTCCCCGGTGCGCTCGAGGTCGCCATCGCCCTCATCGCCCTCGGCCTGCTCCTCGAGTCGTTCGGCCGCGACGTGATCTGGCTCGTGCGGGCCCGGCATCCCCTCACCGTCCCGGCGGACTCCGCGACCGCCTCGTCATAGTCCACGCCCGACGTATCGCGCGCACTCCCCGGCCCCTCCTCACACAGGGGAGCCAACACATCGGGAGGTTCACACATGTCGGATCCGACCACAGGTCAGCCGTCGTCATCATCGATGAGACTGATCTTCGAGTACAACGGCGATGACGTCCGGCTGGTCAGTCAGCAGCCGGTGGACATGGCCATCACGGGCTACGACCTGCCCCAGGAGATGATGCCCGGCTACCACGTCGAGGTGCAGGATGCCGACGACGCGGTGCTCAGCCGCGTGCCGGTGCGGGCAGATCTCAGCTCCACGCGCGAGGTGTTCCCGGAGCAGCCGGGCGAGCCGATCACGCGGGTCGCCGTGCCCGAGCGCAGCGGTGCGTTCACCGTCGTCGTCCCGGCGCCGGCGCACGCGGACCATCTCGCCCTCGTGAGGGTGACGCCGGCCGAGGGCGCGGGCGACCGCGCGGAGGCCGCGCCGTTCGCGCGAGAGCGGATGCAGGTCACCGAGCTCGGCCGCTACCCCCTGGAGGGGGGCACGCGATGACCACCGCAGACGGCACCGTCCTCGGGACGACCCAGATCTCCGGGTCGGCTCCGCGCAACCGGGCCTTCAACATCGTGCTCCTCGCCGAGGGTTTCCGCTCCACGGAGCAGGCGGCGTTCAACAGCGCTGCCGACGCCTTCGTCGCCGCGCTGTTCGCGACGCCGCCGTATGACCACCTCCGGGCCGCGATCAACGTGTTCCGGGTCAATGTGGCCTCGACCGATTCGGGCGCCGACGACCCGACCTCGACCGGCGGCACCGGTGCGGTCGTCAGCACCTACTTCGACGCGACGTTCGGAGCAGGCGGCATCCGTCGGCTCCTCGTGTGCAACGACACCACCGCCCTCACCGTCGCCAGTGCGCAGGTGCCCGAGCACAGCCTCGTGCTCGTCGTCGTCAACTCGACGGTGTACGGCGGCAGCGGCGGGTCGGTGGGCACCTACTCGCTGGCCGGCGGTGCCACGGAGATCGCGATCCACGAGGCCGGCCACACCGCCTACGGCCTGGCCGACGAGTATCCGTACTACGCGGGTGGCGCAGAGACCGGTCACGACCACTACTCCGGCGGTGAGCCGGCGCAGCCGAACGTGACCGCGAACAGCAACCGGTCGACGCTGAAGTGGAGGTGGGCGGTCGCCTCGAGCACCGCCGTCCCCACGATGTCGAACCCGGACTGCTCCACGGTGGACTCGCGGCCGAGTCCGGTGCCGACCGGCACGGTGGGCCTGTTCGAGGGTGCGTTCTACTTCCACTGCGGAGCGTTCCGCCCGGAGTACGACTGCAAGATGCGAGAGCTGGGCGTTCCGTTCTGCGCCGTGTGCCGTCAGGCGATCTGGAACCGCATCGGGCCGCTCGCCGATCTGCCCGCCCGTCCGGCGACGCCGATCAGCGTGGTCGCGCGGTACCCGGAGCACCTCGACGTGTTCGCGGCCGCCGCAGACGGGCGCACGATGAGCAACTGGTGGGATGCGTCGAGCAGCTGGGCCGGCTGGTTCCAGCTCTCCGGCGGCGTCGCGTCGAGCGGCGGCACGGGCTCGCCGATCACCTCCATCTCGCGATACAGCGGCCACCTCGACATCTTCACGATCGGCACCGACAACCGGGTCTACAGCGCATGGTGGGACGTGTCGGCGGGATGGTCCGGGTGGTTCCGGCTGGGCAGCCTCGTGGCGCGGCCGGGCTCGACAGTCAACGTCGTCGCGCGCTACAACGATCACCTCGACCTGTTCACGACGGCCTCGAACGGCGCCACCATGTCGATCTGGTGGGACGCGCACGGCGGCTGGGCGTCGGACTGGTTCCAGGTCTCGGGCGGGGTCGCCGCGAACGGCGCTCCGGTGACGGCTCTGAGCCGCTACCGCAATCACCTCGACCTGTTCACCGTCGGCACCGACAACCGCGTGTACAGCACGTGGTGGGACGACCGCTCGGGATGGGCCGGATGGTTCCCGCTCGGAAGCCTCGTCTGCAGGCCGAACTCGACCGTCACCGCCGTTTCGCGCACGCCCGACCACATCGACCTGTTCACGACGGCGTCCAACGGCGCGATCATGTCGACCTGGTGGGATGCGCGCGGCGGCTGGGCGAACTGGTTCCAGGTGTCCGGAGGCGTCGCGTCCCCGGGCTCGCCGGTGACCGCGCTCGCGCGGTTCTCCAACCACCTCGACCTGTTCACGATCGGCACCGACAATCGCATCTACAGCACGTGGTGGGACTCCAGCTCCGGCTGGGCCGGCTGGTTCAACGTGTCGGGCGGCATCGGCGAGCCGGGCGGGCAGGTGGCCGCCATCCAGCGGATCACCGACCACATCGACCTGTTCGTCGTCGGGTCCGACAGCCTCGTGTACAGCACGTGGTGGGACTCGAACGGCGGCTGGGCGAACTGGTTCCCGCTCGGCGTCAGCTGAGCCGGGGAGTGGGGCCCGGACCGCCGCGTCCGGGCCCCGCTCCGTCGACGGATGAACCGCACGACGCCGAGGCTCGTGTCATCGACGGGAACTGTTCGACAGAAAGCGGTGATGACATGAACGCAAGCTCCGGACTCCAGTGGACGATGCGCATCCTGAGCGCCCTCGTGCTGCTGGTCGTGGGCGGCATCCATCTGTTCCTCGTCTTCGACGGAGTGGGCGGCCTGCTCGGCGTGATGTTCGTCCTGAATGCGATCGCCGCCGTCGTGCTCACGATCGGGATGCTGGCGCTGCGCGGCAGGCTCGTGCAGATCTGCGTGGTCCTGAGCCTGCTCTTCGTCATCGCGACTCTCGCGGCGCTGCTGCTCGCGCTCACGGTGGGGCTGCCGTTCAACATCCACGAGACGTGGACCTTCACGCTCGTGCCGCAGACGGTGATCATCGAATCGGTCGGCATCGTGATCCTCGCGATCGCCACGGCCGTGCTGGTGCGCACGCCGAAGCGCGTCGCCGTGGCCTGAGTATCACGGGCTTCCGGCCCTCCTCCTTTCCTGTAGGTCCAGGCACGAAGGAGAGCCGATCATGGTCGAGAAGTCACCGCGACGCGCTGTGAAGGCCGTCGTCCCCGAGTCGCTGACGAGCAAGGGGTTCCGCATCCGCGGATACGGAGCGCTGCCGGACGGGTTCGACCCGCAGACGGCGACGGATCGCCAGCTCGCCGCCGTTCGGCTGCCACGGCGCCCGGATACCGAGCAGGAGCCCGAGCTGCGTGCACTGTGGGACCGCGCGATGGCCCGGACGCAGGTGTGGATCGAGCCCGAGTTCGTGCATCACGAGAACATCTCGCACGGGCCGGCGCAGCCGTCCGCACGGCGCAAGGCGCTCACCGCGCCCGCCGCGGGCGAGACCGTCAGCAATGCGACATCGAACAACTGGTCGGGCGCGGCCGTCTTCCCGCCGCAGGGCAAGCCCTACCGGTTCGTCGGCGGCCAGTGGACGGTGCCGAGCCCCAACACGGCCGCGGACGGCGCGTACTACGCCTCCGAGTGGGTGGGCATCGACGGATGGG
Organism: Microbacterium rhizosphaerae; assembly: GCF_034120055.1. Classification (NCBI taxonomy): domain Bacteria; kingdom Bacillati; phylum Actinomycetota; class Actinomycetes; order Micrococcales; family Microbacteriaceae; genus Microbacterium; species Microbacterium rhizosphaerae. Next base: position 3,961,432 of record NZ_CP139368.1, read on the forward strand.
GATCCCCCGATGTGATGCAGGCGGGCACGGAGACCCACGTCACGAAGATCCTGTTCATCACCAGCCGGCAGGTCTACGCCTGGTGGGAGTGGTTCCCCGCCGGCGAAGTCGCGATCAACAACCTCCCGGTCGAGGCGGGCGACGTCATGTACTGCCTGATCTGCGCCGACACGACGTCGCATGCCACCGTCACCTTCAGCAACCAGTCGCAGGGGGTCGGTACGCGCTTCGACATCACGCCGCCGAAGGGCTCGAGCCTGTCCGGCAACGTCGCGGAGTGGATCGTGGAGCGCCCGGGCATCAACGGGGGCACGGCGAGCCTCACCGACTACGCCGCGTGCTACTTCGACGAGTGCATCGCCGGCGGCAGCGGGAGCATCGACAACATCGGCGGCGCGACCCTCATCACGATGACGGGCGGTGGCGGCGCGACGCTCTCGGATCCGGTCAGGGAGAACTCGAGCGTCCTGAAGGTCAACTGGCGCAAGTCGAGCTGACGCTCCGGAGGGGCCGTCAGCTGCCGAAGCCGTCGACGAACTGCACGGTGGCACCGGAGATCTGTCTCCGCGCATCCTCCGCGCTGATCGTCGGGGTGTTGTCGCCGGCCTGCGGTCCGTAGGAGCCGAACTGCGCGTGCGACCCACCCGCGATCTGCACGAACTGCGCGTCCGACGGCAGGTCGTGCCGGGATGCGGCGATCTTGTCGGGCGTCGCGAGACCGTCGCGCGACCCCGAGATCGAGAGCACCGGGATGCCGAGCGAGCCGCTGATGTCGCTCGCGGGGTAGGAGGCGTAGAAGAGCAGGCCGACCGCGGGCGAGGCCGCATCGGAGTCCGCCGCATCCGCCTGCATCGCGGCGACCGTCCCGCCGAGGGAGTGACCGCCCACCACCCAGCCGTCGATGTCGGGGAACCCGGCGCGGGCGTCGTCGAACGCGCCCGTCGCGAGGAACGCGATGCCGAGGGGCTGCTTGGGGATGACGACCGTGTGGCCGCTCTCGGCCAGCGGGCGAAGGTGCGCCGCATAGGCGCGCGCGTCGACGAGCGCGCCCGGCTGGAAGAAGACCCCGGTCGCACTCCCGCCGCTCGTCGGCGTCATGACGATCTGGGTCGGGGTCTCCGTCACGGTGACCGTGCCGTCGGAGACCATCGCCGTCAGAGCCGGTTCGACGGCCGTGTACGGCCGCAGCCAGCCGATGAGCGCCAGCCACCCGATGCCGAGCACCACCACGATGACGACACCGCCGGTGCGCCACCCTCCTCTGCGCGTGCGCCGCCCGCGCAGTCCGCGGACCGCCGTCAGGATCGAGGCGACCGCGGTCACCGCGAGCAGCACGGCGTACGCCGGGTGCCCGTGGACGACGCCGCCCCACTCGGTCACGCACACCCATGCGACGACGACGAGGCCCGCGATCCCGAGCGCGAACGTCGTCCAGCTCAGCCAGTCCCGGCGTCGGGTGGGGCGGGATGCGTCGGCCATGTGTCGTCTCTCCAGGAAGGTCGTCCGGCTTCGGGATCGTTCACTGAGCAAGTAGGTACCCAGACTAGCGATCTCCGAGGGCGCAGACGAAAGCCGGGCCCACGACGTGGCGTCGCGGGCCCGGCTCCGATCAGCGAGGCGGATCAGGGCACGAAGGAGCTGATCTGCGTGCCCCAGTTGGCGAGTGCGGTGCGCTTCCCGGCTCCGTGCGACGCTCCGGCGCAGGTTCCGAGGAGGTTGTCCCCGCTGCCACCCGTGAAGAACGGACCGCCCCACGCCGTGTAGTCGCACGCGCTCGGAATGTACTCGCTCGCGATCCAGACGGTGTTGCCGTCCACGGCTGCGGCGCCGTAGTCGCCCCAGCGCGTGCGTACGGGGTCGACCTGCGCGTGGTAGCCGGTGAAGCCGTCATCCACGGCTTGACCCTGGCCTCCGGGCGCGATGTTCCACGAAGTGACGCCCGCGATCGCATCGATCGCGGCATAGCCGGCGCTCGGGAACACACCGTCACCCGTGGCCGTGAAGGCCATCACGCCTCGGCCGCTCGGTGTCACACCGATCGCGGGGTAGGTGAAGTCCATGCCCACGGCGCTGGTGTAGCCCTGCAGCGCGACCTTCGGCGAGAAGCTCGTCGTCCCCGGCTTCAGGATGTACCAGGCGATTCCTGCCCGGTTCGCGCCCCCGACCGTGACCGCGGTATCGAGTGCTCCCCACAGCTTGCCGTTCGCGTACGTCACCTGCTGCATGCGGGTGTCGTTCGAGTCAGGGGTCGAGACGACCTCGTGGCCCGGAGCGCCGACGAGCAGCCTCCAGCATCCGACCCCCGCGATCGTCGACGTCGTCGTGTCGTTGATGCAGTGACCCTGCGGCGCATCCACACCCGGAGCCTGCCCGGCGCCCGGCTGCTGCTGCTTGGGTGGCAGCGCGTAATCCCCGACCGAGACGAGCTGGTTCGTGAGCTGCAGGGCCGCTGTCCCGGTGTTGAGCGACGCCGTGTTGGTCATCGACCACACCACCACCTGCGACGACGTGTAGCTGCCGCCGGTGCCCGCCACCGGATGAGTGGCCTCATCCGCGGCGTTCGAGCTCATGAAGTACTCGGTGCCGTTGCCGTTCAGGTTGAACGAGGACGTGCCCGGGGACTGCGCCGGCCAGACCGTGAAGCCCGGCTGCGTGGAACCGGCGTCGCTCGGCGCCGCCACCATGCCCGACGTGTCGATGTGCTGCATCGTCACGCTCGACGCACCTGCCGCGAGCTGGGCCTTGGACAGCGCGTAGATCTGCGCCCCTGCGAAGCCGTTCGTGTTCCACGGATAGGCGTTGGTCGTCAGATAGACGCCGTTTGCGTCGGCGCCGATGTGCGGGTAGTCGCCGAGGTACGGACCGGGGTTCGCACCGCCCGTGTTGGTGCCGTCGTTCGTGACATCGATCTTGTAGATGTTCCACTGCCCGGTCGGATCGGCGGTCTTGCTGACCGCCAGATCGAGGTGGTTCGTCTTCGTCAGCGCGCCGGTGGACGGCACGCGGTCCAGGGTCAGGACGACGAGGAAGAACCGCTGAGTGGCTGCGTCATAGATGCACGTGGGGTCCGTGATCTCCGGCCCGAATGGCCCGGCCGGGCGAGTGACCGCCGGTGGGTAGCCGTAGAACGAGTTGAGGTCGACCGCGTGGTTCACGTTTCGCGGGAAGCCGGCGACGATGTTGGTCGCCGTGTTGTCCGGCAACTGTGACAAGCCGGTCTTCGCGTCGTAGACGTTGAACACGTCGTTGACGGCCTCGACCACGTGGCCGCCGCCGACGCACAGCGCCTGGTCGGGCGGCTCGAGCGTGAACTGGTTACCGCCCCGCGCGTACCGCTGCTGGTAGATGTCCAGCCCGGAGAATCCGGTCACGAACGACGGATTGGACTTGGCCTTCCTCGTGTCGGGCACCGTGGCCCCGTGCCCCGCGGCATGGCCCTGCGACATCGTCCTATTGACGATCGTGCCGGTGAAGTCCTCCGGCGCGGCTTCGTTCTCCTGCGCCGGGAACTCGGGGCCCGATACGCCGACGGTGAAGGGTCCGGTGACGGGCGCTGCGGTGCCGCCCAACGAGATCGACGAGGAGTCCGCCGTCGCCGGTGCGGACAGTGACAGCGACAGCGCTGTCACGAGGAGGGCGGGCGCCGCGATCGCGGCGATGCGCGCATTTCGAGCGCGGTGAGATGGCATGGAGATTTCCCTTCGTACATCCGATGGTGTGGAGGTCGAGGGGTCGGGGTCGGGGGTTGACCTTCGCCCGGCCTTGCCTGCACCGGGAACTATGGCACTGCGGAGAGTCCGCGACAAGAGACCACCGCGCGACGGGATGCTGGGCGCCCGCCCTGGGGCCGCTGTCAGCGCTCGATGAGCTTCTGCAGCAGTTCCAATCCGCCCGCGATGTCGACGCTGTCGTCGAGCAGCCATTGGATCTGGAGGCCGTCCGAGGCGCCGATGATGAGCGAGGCGAGTCTCATGTGCTCGGCGCCGACGGGCTCGCCCGCATCCTGCGCCACCGCCTGCGCGATCTTCGCGCGCAGCTGTGCGAAGCGCTCCGTGAAATACGCGCGCGCCTCGTCGTTCCCCGCGTCCGCGGAGGTGCCCGCCATCGAGGTGTAGAGGGCGATGAGGCCGGGCACCGTGGCGTTGTACTCGGCGCCGTGGGTGAGGGCGGGGAACGGCATGTGCTCCTCGAACCCGGTCCCCCGATGGTCGCGCTCCCGGAGCACCTCGATGAGGAGCGCCTCCTTCGACGGGAAGTAGTGCAGCAGGGCGGCGTGCGTCACGCCGATCGCCTCGCCGATGGACCGGAGCGACGTGCCGTCGTACCCGCGCTCGGAGAAGATCTCGAGCGCGCGGTCGAGGATCTCCTGCCGCCGCCGGATGCCCTTCGCATACGAGCCGCGCTTGCGCGGCTCGGGCTGCGCGTCGGCGGTCTCGTCGTCCATGGACAGAGGCTACCCCGGCGCCTGGAAACCTTCCGCCGGGAGGTTCTCCCTGCTAGGCTCGTTCAAAACCTCAAGGCGGAGGTTTTATCGAGAGGAGACTCACATGTCGTCGCCACGGATCGCCCCCCAGATCTCCGTGCAGCTCTACTCCGTCCACCCGGCGCTGGCCGCCGATCTCGACGGGACCCTCGCGAAGCTCGCAGCCATCGGGCTCGAGCGCGTGGAGGCGTTCAACTTCACCGGCGAGCCGGCGCGGCTGAAGGCCGCGCTCGACGCGAACGGCCTCGCATCCCCCACCGGCCACGCGATCCTGATCGCCGAGGACGTGCAGACGCCCGACGGCGTGCTGGCCGTCCCGAGTCCCGAGGTCACCTTCGAGGCCGCGGCGACCCTCGGGCTCGACTACGTGATCGACCCGTTCCTCCCCGCCCAGCACTGGCAGCAGCGCGACGACGTGCTCCGCTCGGCCGAGACGCTGAACCGTCGCGCCGAGCAGGCGAAGGCGTACGGCCTCAAGGTCGGCTACCACAACCACGACCACGAGCTGCGGTCGATCATCGAGGGCCGGACGGCGCTCGAGCTGTTCGCCGCGAACCTCGACCCGGAGGTCGCACTCGAGGTGGACGTGTACTGGGCGACCGCCAGCGGCCAGGATGCGCCTGCCCTCCTGCGTCGCCTCGGCGACCGCGTGAAGGCGCTGCACCTCAAGGACGGCCCCATGCGTGAGGGGATCTCCACCGCAGAGCTGCCGAAGGACCAGACGCCGGCCGGTCAGGGCGACGTGCCCCTCGCCGAGGCGATCGAGGCCGCCCCGAGCGCCGAGTACGGCGTCATCGAGTTCGACCACTATGCGGGCGACATCTTCGACGGCATCGCGCAGAGCTTCGCCGCCCTCCAGAAGCTGGGGGTCGTGCGATGACCCGCACGGGGCGCGTCGGCGTGGGCCTCATCGGCGCCGGCATGATCAGCAACCAGTACCTGACGAACCTCTCGCAGTACCCGGACGTCGAGGTCGTCGCCGTCGGCGACATGAACGCCGAGCGCGCGGCCGCGCAGGCCGCGGCATTCGGCGTCCCGCGGTCGGGGGATGCGGCGTCCATCCTCGCCGACGACGATGTCGAGATCGTGGTCAACCTCACGATCCCGGCCGCGCACGTCGAGGTCTCCACGGCGGCCCTCGAGGCCGGCAAGCACGTCTGGAGCGAGAAGCCCATCGGCATCGACCGGGCGGCCGCACAGCGCCTCGTCGAGCTCGCGAAGGAGCGCGACCTGCTGCTCGGCGTCGCACCCGACACGGTGCTCGGTCCGCGCTGGCAGACGGCCAAGCGGGCGATCCAGGCCGGCGTGATCGGTACGCCGCTGACCGCGACCACGGCGTTCCAGTCGCAGGGACCGGACTGGTTCCACCCGGACCCCGAGTTCCTCTTCGCCCAGGGTGCAGGTCCGCTGTTCGACATGGGCCCGTACTACCTGTCCGCACTCGTGCACCTGCTCGGCCCGATCACACAGGTGGTGGCCGTCGGTACGAAGGCCTACGAGACGCGCACCATCCGCTCCGGCCCGCGCGCCGGCACGACGTTCCCCGTCGAGGTGCCGACGCACCTCACGGTCGTCAGCCGCCTGGCGAACGGCGAGGCGGCCTCCTCGCTCATGAGCACCGACACCGCGCTGTTCCGCCACGGTGTGTTCGAGGTCAACGGCACCGAGGGCACGCTCGTCCTCGGCGACCCGAACTACTTCGGCGGCGGCGACCTCAAGCTCTACCGTCCCATCACCGAGTTCCGCGACGGCCGGATGGCGCAGGAGCCCGAGATCATCGCGGAGGAGGGTCCGCTCTCCGGCCGGGGCGTCGGCGCGCTCACGATGGCGCGCACGATCCGCAGGGGCGGCGACCTGCACATCGCGACCGGTGAGGTCGGGTATCACGTGCTCGACGCGATGACGAGCATCGAGGAGTCCGTCGAGCGTCAGGCGTTCGTCGACATCCGGAGCACGGTCGCGCCGATCCCGGCGCTCCCCGCCGACTTCGACCCCTTCGCCGCGACGCTGACGACGTCCGTCTGACCCCGTCTCCGCGGCCCCCTGTTCACGCGCTTCAGGGGGTCGCGGACGGGCTCGCGGACGGCGCCGGGGTCGCGGTGAGTTCGGCGATCGCCTTCTCGAAAGCGGCGATGGTGGCGGCATCCACCGCACCCGTGGGCTCGACGCCGAGCGTGATCTGGAACGTCTTGACGGCGTCGGTGAGCTCGGGAGTCCACACGCCGTCGACCGGGCCGTCCCAGAAGCCGAGCAGCTTCAGCGTCTGCTGCACGGCCGCCGTCGAGGCGACGGACGCCTGTGCGGCGGCTCCGCTCTTGGCGGCGAGCGCGGCCTGCAGAGCATCCGCCGTCGCCTTGTCCACCGTTCCCGTGACCGGCAGGCCTGCCGCTTTCTGCAGGTCCTGCACGGCTTGCACGGTGATCGGGCCGTAGACGCCGTCGACCGGGCCCGGGTAGTAGCCGGCGGTCGCCAGATCCTGCTGCAGGGCCGTCGTGTAGGCGCTGACCGCCTCGGCCGCCTTCTGCTGGTTGGCATCGGAGATGCAGCCGGCATCGGCGTAGAGCTTGAGCCACGCCATCTCGAGCGCCACGACGGCGCTGTTGAACTGCACGGATGCCTGCTTCAGCGGAGTCGCGTCCGTCACGGCCGACTGCGCGACGGAGAACTCCGACTCGGCCTGCTTCACGCGATCGACGGATGCGGCCGGCGCCAGCGGCGCCGGACTCGTCGGAGTGGCGGCCGGCGCCACCGGCGACCCGCTCGCCTCCGCCTCGGCGAGTGCGGTCCGCGCCTTCGCGAGTTCCTTCTCGGCGTCCGTGACGTCCTTCTGGGCCTTGACCGCAGCGTCCGCGCCGGCGTACGCCTCCTCCTTGGGCTGCGCGAGATCCTTGCCCGCGACACGGACGTCGCCCACGGTCGGCGCGGTGCTCGTCAGCACGTCGCCGTAGCGGTCGAGCGCGACGACGTAGTCCTTGCTCGAGGAGCAGAACTTGTCGGAGGCGTCCGAGAAGGCCGTCTGCGCATCCGCGAGCGCCTTCTCCTTCGCGCTGACCTGCGCCTTCGCGCGGTCGACGTCGCTCACGCTGTCGGTGCAGCCCGCCAGCGCGATCGCGGCCGCCGTCACGCACACAACCACCGTGGTCAGTCGCATCCCTGTGCGGCTCTTCTTCACGTACGGCCCCCGATCATGAACAGGATCTCCGGCTCATGATCCCACCCCCTGCGGGGGTTCGACCGCATCCCGCACCCGCCACGCCGCCGGGTCGCCCGGCTCAGTGCGCGGCTTCGAGCTCCTCGGCCTCGTCCGCCTCGTCACCGGCGGCCTCGTCGCCCGAGGACTCCGCGTCGGCCTCGCCGGCGTGCTCGTGCGCGCCGTGCTCGTGCTCGCCGTGCTCCGCCGCGATGATGTCCTCGGCCTGCTGCACGACGGCCTCCTCCTCGGTCGGCACACTGTCGAGCACGCCCTCGGGGCGGATGAGCTCGGTGACCTCGGCCATGAAGCTCGTCAGCTGGTGCTGCTGCCAGCGCAGCTGGCGCGTGCGGTCCTCTGCGTCGCGGAGGACGGCCTGCGAGTGCGCGGTGACCGTCTCGATGATGTGCTGCGCCTTGTCGCGGGCGCGGTCGAGCGTCTCACGCGCGCGGATGCGGGCGTCCGCCTCGATCTGCTGCGCCTGCGCGCGCATGAGCTTCTCGAAGTCGTCGGCCTTGGCCGACACGCGCTGCGCGTGCTCGAGGGACGCCGCAACCTGCTCGTTCGCGTCCTGCGTGATGCGCTCGGCGTGGGCGACGGCCTGATTGTGCAGCACGAGGAACTCCTGCTGCGCGTCATCCTGACGGCGCGTCAGCGACTCCTCGAACTCCAGGGCGCGCATGCGCAGCTCGCGCACGGCCTGCTCGGCCTCCGCACGGTCACGGGTGGTCTCGCGCGAGACCATCGAGCGCAGGGCGGCGGCGCCCTTCTCGGCCTCGGAGCGGATGGCGGCGGCCTCCTGCTCGGCCTGCGACACCTTCTCGGCGGCGTGCGCGGCCTCGCGCTCGAGCTGCGCCTGGTGCGCGGTCAGCTCGGTCTCGACGCGGAGGCGGATCTGCTGAGCGTCATGCTGCGCCTGCTGCAGGATGGCCTCGGCCTCGACCTGCACCTCCTTGCGGCGCGCGGCGATCTCCTCGCGCGCGGCCTCGAGCAGCCGGTCGCCCTGCACGCTCGCGTTGCGGATGAGCGTGCTCGCCTGCTCCTCGGCGACGCGCAGGATCTCCTCGAACTGGTGGCGGTTCGTGGAGTCGCCGGCCCCGGCGGCGCCCACGAGCTCGTCCGTGAGCATCTGCACCTTCTGCTCTGCGGCGCCGGCACGGGCGGTGGCGGCGGTCAGCTCCGCGGTCAGGCGCTCGAGCGCCTCGTCGGCCGTCGCCGCATCCAGCTCGCTCTTCAGCTTCTCCGCCGCCTCGCGAGCGGCCGCGCCGGCGGCCTGCTCGTCGGCGAGGCGCTTGGCCGTCTCGCGGTTCTTGGCGTTCGCCGCGGCGAGGTCCGCCTCGAGGCGCTCCACCGTGCGGCGGTTCTGCTGCACCGCCGCCTGCGCGGCGCGGCGGAAGCGGTCCTCGAGGCCCGCGGCCTCGTCCGCCCTCGCCTGCAGCTGCGAGGTCAGCTTCGAGATGGTCGCATCGACCTCGTCGCGGTCGTAGCCACGGAACGCCGTCGTGAATCCTCCGCCGGCGGGGGCGCCGGCGTGGTTGACCAGCACGTCGAAGGGGTTCGTCGGCGGGGTGGCGGAAGTGCGGTTCTGGTCGGACTGTTCGGGCATGCCGATACTCGCTCTCGCGTGGAAAGGGGGGTCCGGGTCGTCGGCCGGCGACCACGGAATGCTCGCGCGCGCGGCTCGCTTCGGATCGGGTTCCGGCAACGGGTCGGAGGCACCGCAACGTGCTGAGCGGGGGGCAGGGTTGAACAGAGGATACCTCCCCTTCCGATGAGGACGAAACGGGATGCGGCTGCCCCCGGCCACTGCGCGCACAACCGCGGGTTTCATGGCCGACACGCCGGCCGTCGACATCCATTCCCGGTGTGTCGCGCGTCGTGCCCCGCCCTTGAGAACGGCCGCCGGTGGGGGCGACGGATGCCGGCATACCTCATCAGGGGTGGAACGGCCACACCACCGGCACCCACAGCACCGCCACGACCAGGTAGAGCAGCGCGAGCGGGAGGCCGAGCTTCCAGTAGTCGCCGAAGCGGTAGCCGCCGGGCTCCATGACCATGAGGTTGGCGGGCGTGGCGATCGGGGTGAGGAAGGATGCGGCGCCCGCGACCGCGAGCGCCATCATGAACGGCTGAACGGACAGATGCAGATCGGCCGCGACCGATACCGCGATGGGGGCGACGACGAGCACGGTCGCGACGTTGCTGATGAGCTGGCCGAGCACCACCGTCAGGACGCAGAGCGCGAGCAGCGCGACCGTCGAGCTGCCCGCGCCGACGAACGACAGCAGCCAGCCGGCGACGAGCTCCGACGTGCCGGTCTGCAGGAACGCCGTCGACAGCGGGATCATGCCGGCGATCAGGATGACTGTGGTCCACGAGATCGAGTGATAGGCCTGCGTGAGCGAGACCGTGCGGGTGACGATCAAGGCGCCGGCGGCGAGGAGCGCGGCGACCGCCGGGGGGACGAGTCCCGTCGCGAGCAGGACGACCATCGCGACCAGGACCACGATCGACCGCTTCGCGCCATGCCCGAGCGGGACGGCTCGGCGCAGCGACGCCGGCTCGTCCACCGCCACCACCGCGGGGCTCGCCGTGTGCCGGACGAGGTCGTCCCAGCTGCCCTGCAGCAGCAGCGCGTCACCGGCCTGCACGAGGAACTCCTGACCCTTCAGCAGGTCGTCGCCGCGCCGGGCCGCCAGCACGACGAGGTCGCCGCTCGGCGTCGACATCCCCGCACAGAGCCGTTGGCCGATGAGCGGCGACCGGGGCGCGACGAGCACCTCGGTCACCCCGCTGGCCGGCCCGAGCAGTGCGCCGGTGTCGAGGCTCACGGAGTACTGCTGACGCAGCATCCGCGCGTGGCGCGCCAGGTCCGTCGGCATCAGGGCCCCGCCGCGGTCGGGCAGCAGGTGCCTGCCGAACAGCAGCAGGATCACGAGGGTGCCGAGCAGCAGCGGCAGCCCCGCGAGCGCGAACTCGAAGAATCCGAAGGCGTGGCCTCCGTTCTCCGCCGCGATCTCCGACACGATGATGTTCACGGGCGTGCCGGTGAGCGCCAGCAGCGAGCCCGCGTGGGCTGCGAAGGCGAGCGGGATGAGCAGCTGCGACGATGGGATGCGCGCCCGCGCGGCGACGACGACCACCAGCGGCAGCAGCGCCGCCACCGACGCGTTCACTGTGATGAGCGCCGTGGTGGCCGCCACGAGCAGCGAGATCGCGACGAGCAGCGCGACCCGGCCGGTGCCGGCGCGGCCGATGACCTTCTGAGCGGCCCAGACCGTCACACCCGACGCATCCAGTGATTCGCTCACGACGAAGAGGGCGGCGATGAAGACGACGGTCGGATCGCCGAATCCCGCAAGCGCCTGGTTCAGGGTGAGGACGCCCGTGAAGAAGAGCGCGAGCGCGACGCCGACGGCCACGACGGGAAGCGGCACGCGATTGCTCACGAACCCGACGATCGCCAGCCCCAGGACCAGCAGCGTTGCGACGACGGGGTCCACGCGGCCAGCGTAGCGACCCCGCCCCGTGCGAGGGGAGGGGAAGCGCGGCGGGTTCTATCCCCGTGCGAAGAGGCGGTGGATGCCGTGGCCGGCGAGCGCGCCGACCGCACCGCACAGCGCCCCGACGAGTCCGAGCACGGCGAAGAAGACGACCACGGATCCGAGGGGCGCGCTCCCCTCGTATCCGGCGATGAGGAACGTCTCGGAGAGGACGACGCCGTAGACCGCGCCCGCGATGGTGGCGAAGAGCCATCCCGGCGAGAACCAGCCGATCAACAGCCCGGCCACGGCCCACGGAAGGAGCGCCCACCAACTGCCGACGAAGACGACGCGCGCGCAGAGCCACCCGAGGAACAGACCGATCGCGATGACGATGACGACCGCGGCCGCCCATGTCGACCGCGGGGTTCGCACGCGCGAGTCCGTCATAGCAGCTCCTCCCCTGAATACCTAGAACCTCTAGGTATGAAGGAATGTACACCCGCGCGGCGGCCGCTACGAGCCCAACGGCGCTGCCGTGATCTGCTTCGCCAGCGCGTATGCCGCCGGCTGGTCGTCATCCCCTGCGACGAAGACGCGCCCGATGACGAGGGCGGAGCGGCCCGGAGCCTGGATGCGCGTCATCCCGCTCGGCACTTCGCCGGTCCATCCCCCAGCGCTGATCACGACATCGCCGGCGGCGCTCCCCGTCGCCCGGGTGCCGATGTAGGCGAAGTTCGCGCCGCTCGACGGATCGGTGAACTGCAGACTGTAGTAGCGGCCGGTCATATCGGGAACGTGCACCACGACGGGCCGCTCCCCCAGCTCGAACCAGCCCCCGACATAGAGCACGTCATCCGTGCCGGTGCCCATCAGGCTGCCGTTCGATGCGGATGCCGATGATCTGCTCGGCTCGGCGTACAGCGTGTTGACCGGGATCGGACCGCCGCCGAAGCCGCGGCGGACGATGGCTCGCTTGAATCCTGCGACGGTGATGCGCGGCCAGAACAGGATGAAGGCGGGCGCGCCGATCGCCCACACGATGACCGCGGCGATCACGAGCGGCGCGAGGGCCACCCATCCGCCGGCCGCACGCTGCACGATCACCCATGCGAAGATCAGCAGAATGACGGCCGTGATCGGATAGCCGTACTTCAGGATCAGGCGGTTCATGCGACGGATGCCTCCACCACCGGCGGCACGTGATAGGAGCCGTCGACCACCGTCGGGCCGGGCAGGTATGCGCGCAGCATCAGCTTGAAGCGCCCGTTCGGGACCGGCAGCCAGTTCTGCTCGCGCCCCGGCGGCGTTCTCGCCTGGAGGATCACGTCCACCGAGCCGTCCGGGTTCGGGACCAGGCCCGAGCGGTCGTCGACGCTGTGGCGGTCGGTGGGGCCGGCCACCATGTATCCGACCGTGTCCGTCGCCGTGAGCGACCAGAAGGCGGCGCTCGGCGGGAGCTGTCCCGCGGGGAAGCGCAGGACGTACGCCTTCGTCCCGTCGAGCCGGTGGCCCGCGGCATCCCGCGTCGTCGTCCAGTACGCGGCCTCCTCGAAGACGTTGACGAGCGGCAGCGCCTTCGCGCACGCGGCCCGGACGAGCACGCCGTTCTCGGGCCGACCGCACGCCGGGATCGATGCCCAGCCGTCGACCGTCCGGGTGATCCGCCGAAGCACGAGGTTCATGACGACGACGGCCGTCAGGAACGCCAGCGTCGCCCCGATGATGACTCCCTGCACGACGCCGGAGTGCACGATCCAGCCCAGGATTCCTGCCACATCCCGGACGCTACACCGCCCCGGTGGCGGCGCGGGGCGCGAGCGCTTGTGGGCTGGCTGAGGATGGGGTTCCGCCGTCACCTCACGAGGCGATAATGAGGTCGGGGCAGCGGGATCGCCCAGCCGAACACCTCACGTGAGGGGGCGATGATGATCATCGATTGCGCGCACTACGTGGACGGCCGCAGGCAGGGCGAGGGGCCGGTGCCCCTCGAGCAGGCCGCCGATCTGTGCCGGCAGGGCGGCTTCGTCTGGCTCGGTCTCTTCGAACCCGACGCGGTCGAGCTGGCGCAGGTGCGGGAGACGTTCGACCTCCATGAGCTGGCCGTGGAGGATGCGCAGACCTTCCACATGCGGCCCAAGCTCGAGACCTACGACCAGGGGGTGCGGCTCGTCATCCTGCGCACGGCGCGCTACGACGACGATGCCGAGGAGGTGGACTTCGGGGAGATCAGCGTCTTCCTGGCCCCCACCTTCGTGATCACGGTCCGCCAGGGGGTGGCGAGCGAGCTGCACGGTGCGCGGCTGCGGCTGGAGCAGCGGCCCGAGCTCCTCGCCGCCGGCACATCGGCGGCGCTGTGGGCGATCCTCGATCAAGTGGTGGACGGGTATGCACCCGTCGTGGCCGGCCTCGAGCACGACATCGACGAGATCGAGGCGACGGTGTTCTCCGGCAGCGCGACGCCGACCGAGCGGATCTACTCGCTCCGCCGCGAGGCCACCGACTTCTACCGGGCGGTGCATCCCCTGCTCGCCGTCGTCGCCACCGCCGAACGCGCGACCGGACAGGACGTGCTCCAGCCCTACCTGCGCGACGTGCAGGACCACCTCACGCTGATCAACGAGGAGGTGGCGGCCCAGCGCGACCTGCTCGGCACGATTCTCGAGGCGAACCTCTCGGTGATCTCGGTCGAGCAGACGCGGGTCAGCGTCCGGCAGAACGCCACGATGGAGCGACTGACGGTGCTCGCCACCGTGTTCCTGCCTCTCACGTTCATCACCGGGTTCTTCGGTCAGAACTTCTCGTGGCTCGTCGACCGGATGACCGGGCCCGTGCCGTTCCTCGTCTGGGGCATCGGCGGGCTCCTGATCCCGCTCGTCCTGCTGCTGTGGTGGCTGCGAAGGGATACCCGTCAAGACGAGCAGCGGGCGAAGACGGAGCCGACCCCGGTCAGACCCGTTGATCGGTCGGCGGAGGCGGCGTCATCCCGCCGTTGAGCAGGCACGATCGGCGCGGAGCCGCCGGGCGCCCCGGGTGCACGGGCGGCGGCCAGCGCGACGGACCGGGCGATGACCGAGGTCGTCCGCGCGCTCCGCGAGCACCGATGGTCTGCACGATCGCGGCCCGTTAGAGTGCGGTCATGGGCGAAGACGTCCCCGCAGTGGAGTTCACCCGCGCCGACCGCACCCGCCATCGCGAGAAGGTCAGACGCAACCTGGACGTGTTCGCGCGGATGCTGCGCGAGGCCCACTTCGACACGGATGACCCGTTCACCGGCATGGAAGTCGAGCTGAACCTCATCGACGCCGCGGGCGACCCGGCGCTGCGCAACGCGCAGGCGCTCGCGGCGATCGCGGATGCCGCGTTCCAGACGGAGCTCGGCCAGTTCAACATCGAGATCAACGTGCCGCCGGCCCGATTGCGCGAGGGCGGCCTCACGACGTTCGAGGAGGGCCTGCGGCGCAGCCTCAACAACGCCGAGGAGCGGTCATCGGCGATCGGCGCCCACCTCGTGATGATCGGCATCCTCCCCACCCTCGCCGAAGGCCATCTGCGCCCCGACAGCATCAGCGCCAACCCGCGGTACCGCCTGCTGAGCGAGCAGATCCTCAACGCGCGGGGAGAGGACATCGCGATCTCGATCCGCGGCCCCGAGTATCTGCGCACGACGGCCGAGTCGATCCTGCCGGAGGCCGCATGCACCAGCGCGCAGCTGCACGTGCAGACCTCGCCCGACGCGTTCGCGGCCTACTGGAACGCCTCGCAGGCGATCGCGGGCGCGCAGGTCGCCGTGTCCGCCAACTCGCCGTATCTTCTGGGCCGCGAGCTGTGGCGCGAGACGCGCATACCGCTGTTCGAGCAGGCCACCGATACACGCAGCGAGGAGCTGAAGGCACAGGGGGTGCGGCCCCGGGTCTGGTTCGGCGAGCGCTGGATCACCTCGGTCTTCGACCTGTTCGAGGAGAACGTCCGGTACTTCCCGGCGCTGCTGCCGATCGTCCACGACGAGGACCCCATGGCCGTTCTGGATGCGGGCGGCATCCCTTCGCTGTCGGAGCTGCGGCTGCACAACGGGACGATCTACCGATGGAACCGGCCGATCTATGCCGTCACCGCGGGCGTTCCGCACCTGCGCGTCGAGAACCGGCTGCTCGCAGCGGGCCCGACGGTGGTCGACATCATGGCCAATGCCGCGTTCTACTTCGGGCTCGTGCGGCGAATCGCCGAGGAGGATCGGCCCCTGTGGTCACAGCTGTCGTTCCGCGCGGCCGAGGAGAACTTCCACACGGCGGCCCGCGACGGCATCGATGCCCAGCTCTACTGGCCCGGCGTCGGCCAGGTTCCCGCGACGGAACTGGTGCTGCGACGCCTCCTTCCCCTCGCGCACGAGGGCCTGCGTTCGTGGGGTGTCGAAGCATCCGTGTGCGATCGCCTGCTCGGCATCATCGAGGGGCGATGTCTGACCGGGATGACGGGTTCCACCTGGTTCACGGGCAGGATGCATCAGCGTGCGCAGATGGATCGCTACGACGCCCTGCGCGCCACCCTTCTCGAGTACTGCGAGGCGATGCACACGAATCGGCCCGTGCACACCTGGGTCCCGTGAGAATAGGGGACCCCTGCACGGCTCTGGGGAAGCCGTCAGGGGTCCTGGTCACCCGGAGCCGGAGCCGTCGAAGACGACGGCCGTAGCGCTGCTGGGGACAGCTGCGACTAGGAGCGACGTTGTCAGCCTAGGAAATGATGCGAGGCCGCCGCGTCCCCTCTTTGGGGGACATTTGAACGTGAAAGCCGGGGTGCGGAGTTCCCATCGAGACGCGCGCGTCGCCCGTCATGCGACGGTGTCCGCGGCATCCACCCCGATCACGAGGTCCGGCTCCTCGGCGAGCGGGCCGCCGACGGCCGGTTTGAAGGCCCGGAAGAACGCGTAGTACAGCACCGCCGCGAGCGCGAAGCCCACGAGCGGGGTGAGGTCGCCGATCGGCGCGACCTGCGCGACCAGACCGGTGTAGAAGCTCTGGTTGCTGAACAGCCAGACCGAGATCACCCCTGCGATGAGGATCGACACGACCCCGGCGGCGTTGCGGTACCGGGCGGTATCGGGCACGAGTTCGGCGATCGACGTGCCGCGACGCAGGAACCTGTCGACGAGGACGATGCCGAGCCACGGCGCGATCCAGTACGCGATCACGAGCAGGAAGTTCTCGTACCACTGGCCGAACGACGCGTTGAGGATGGCGGCGAGAGCGATGAGGAATCCGAGGATGCCGAAGCCGAGGGCTACGATCGCACGGCGCAGACCGAAGTTGATCTTCACTCCGGCTGCGAGGAACGACATCGCTCCCGAGTAGATGTTCAGGGCATTGGCCGCGACGGCACCGATGGCGATCGCGACGAGCGTGAGGTCACGGATGACCGGCGGCATCGGTGCGACGAATCCGGCGGTGGGGTCGTCCGGGTTGAAGCCCGCGAGGAGCGCGACGGCGGCGCCGGCGGCCATCAGGACGGTGCACGAGATGAAGTCGCCGAGGCCCGCCGCCCACGCGATCGCCTTCGTGCTCGCGTCCTTCGGCAGGTAGCGGCTGTAGTCCGATGCGTACGGGTTCCAGCCGGCGCTGTAGCCGAAGGCGGCCGCGGCCGTGAGGGTGAAGCCCGCGAAGTTGAACGAGTGGCCCTTGATCGGCGCGTTGACGTTCACGTGCAGGAAGATCGTGACGACCGCGACCAGGAAGATCGCGCCCAGCACATACGTGGCGTAGCGCTCGAACCACTGCACGAGGTCGTGCCCGACGAAGGCGAGCAGCACCTGGACGGCCACGATGATGATGAGCGACAGCCACGCCGGCATCCCGGTGAGCACGGTCAGTGCGAGCGCGCCGCTGACGGAGTTGGTGGCGAACCAGCCGAGTCCCGCCATGACGGTGTTGAGGCCGGCGGGGAGGATGTTGCCGCGCAGGCCGAACGCGGTGCGGCTGAGCACGAGCTGGGCCAGTCCCTCACGCGGACCCCACGTCGACAGGATGCCCTGGGTGATCGAGCCGAGGGCGTTTCCGAGCACGATCGCAGCGATGGCCGACCAGAAGTCGAGCCCGAAGAACGCGACGCCGATCACCCCGACGAACACCGTCGCGAACTCGAGGTTCGGCGCCGTCCACGTGTTGAAGAGCTGCCACGGCGACCCGTGTCGACGATCGGGCGGGATGGCCTCGATCCCACCGGGTTCGACGGACAGGGGTTTCGGCGCGGCAGAGGCACCGACAGTGGGGGTTGCTGTCATGTCCGCATGGTAGATCCACAGCGCCGCCGGGTCGAGAGGCAGGGGAAGACTTCACACAGCGGAAACATCTCTTCTCGCGGAACACGACGTCCGCGTTCGTCCCGACGTAGCATGCCGTCAGGGTGATATCGGGAACACCCGGGGTCGGCACGAGCGTCGCGCGCCTCACCGGGACGCAGCCCGACGCGCCGATGGTCGGAGGCAACTGTGCACGCACGTGCGAAGAGCGGTTCCGGAGGCTTTCTTCCGATCCTGCACTGGCTGCCGCGGTATGAGCGGCGCTGGCTGCGCGCGGACGTCATCGCGGGGGTCGCCGTCGTCGCGATGATCGTGCCCAAGAACCTCGGCTACGCCGAGATCGCAGGTGTCCCGGTCCAGAACGGCCTCTACGCTGCGGCGGCCGGGGCGATCGTCTACGCGCTGTTCTGCACGTCACGTCAGATCTCCACGGGTCCGAGCTCGGCCTTGGCGACGGTCGCGGGGGGTGCCGTGATCGTGACCGGAGTCACCGGCGGTGATGCGGCTCAGCTCGTCGCGGCGATCACGCTGGTGACCGGAATCCTGTTGCTGCTGCTGGCCCTGTTCCGAATGGGATGGATCGCCCAGTTCCTCTCGAGAGCCGTGGTCACCGGGTTCCTGGCCGGGGCTGCGGTCGACGTGGTCGTCGGCGAGCTGCCCAAGCTGACCGGCACCTCGGGCGAGGGCGACAATGTCTGGCGGGAGTTCGCGTCGTGGATCGTCGGCCTCGGCGGCACCCACCTACCGACACTGGTGATCGGCGCGGGGGCCCTCGCGGTGATCCTCGCTCTGCGATTCTGGGCGCCGAAGGTCCCGGGCGCGCTGGTGCTGGTCGTCGGCGGGCTCATCGCCTCCTCGCTCCTCGACCTGGGCACGCGAGGCGTGGCGCTGGTCGGCGCCGTGCCGAGCGGGCTGCCTGTCCCGCAGCTGCCGAGTCTCGACATCGTGCTGCGGAACGTCCCTGAGATCGTCATCGCAGCGTTGGCGCTTCTGCTGATCGGGTTCTCGCAGACCGCCGGCGACGCCCGGGCCTTCGCCACCCGGCACCACTACCGCATCGATGCGAACCAGGAGGCGGTCGCCCAGGGGATGGCCAACGTCGGCGCCGGTCTCGTCCAGGGTATGCCGGTCTCGACCAGCCTGTCGGCCAGTTCACTCAACGAATCCGCCGGTGCGCGCACGCCCGTGGCGTCGCTCGTCACGGGAGGGCTGGTGATCCTGACACTGCTCTTCCTCGCGCCTCTGTTCTCGGAGCTGCCGAAGGCCGTGCTGGGAGCCATCATCATCGACGCCGTCGTGTTCGGGATGATCGACCTCAAGGAGTTCGCCCGGTTGCGGCGCGTGTCCAGATTCGATCTCTGGATCGCTGTGGCCGCGGTCGTGGGTGTGCTCTCGGCGGGGGTGCTCTTCGGGATCGTCATCGGCATCGCGCTGTCGCTCGCATGGCTGATCTACGTCTCGACACGACCCGCCATGCCTCTGCTCGGCCGTGAGCCGGGCACCCAGGTCTTCCGCGACATCGATCTCAACCCCGCCGATGAGACCATCCCGGGCATCGCCGTGATACGTCTGGACGGCGGCCTGTTCTTCGCCACCGCCGAGGCATTCGATGAGCGCATCCGCGAAATCATCTCCGTGGACGCGCCCCTCACGGCGCTGGTGATCGATCTGGAAGGCGTTGCCTTCGTCGACTCGCAGGGCGCCGCGAAACTCACCGAGATCGTCGACCTGACCGAAGCGGAGGGCCTCGCGCTGCGGCTGGCGCGAGTCAAGCCGCAAGTCCTCGCCGTGCTGAAGGCCCAGGGCATCCTCGATCGGATCGGTGACGACCACGTCCACGGCAACGTCCACCGAGCCGTCGAGGCCCAGCTGTCCCAGAGCGCAGACGACGAGACCTAAGGAAGCCGCCGGCGACGGTGACGCGTCGAGTGCGGGCGAGGAGCGTCTGCGCGATCCCGACGATGGCGGGGAAGCATCCGGAGACGACCGACTGCACCGAGCTCGACAGCGATCCGACCTTGTTGATGAGGTTCTGGATCACGGGGAGCAGCTGCACGCCGGCATGCATTCGGACGAGGTTGCCGCGGCCGCCGGTCAGCAGCGTTCCCGATGACGACGGCCGAGATCGCCGAGAGCCCCCGTCCCACCCCGACGTTCGGCACGCCCGAGGACGAGTAGGCCGCCGGGAAAAGTGCGGATGAGCCTGGTCGCGGCGAGGACGGGGGTCATCGGCGCGCCGTGTTCGGACCGATGGGCGTGAGGGGTCGCCCCGGCTGACAGACCAACTCGCGCTCGTCTGAGAGCGGAGCGCGGCGGGCCGCGTCACGAATCGTTCCCTGCGTCGGTGTGGGCGTCGGCAACGGTGTCGGCGTCGACTTCTGCTTCTGCTTCTGCTTCTGCTTCTGCGGCGACATTGCGGATGCCGGCGGGCCGGCCCGCGCGTACCCAGCTGAGGTACAGGATCCCGGCGATGCCGAGGGCGGCGATCAGGCTGGCGATCGGGTCGATGCGGGCGAGGTCCATGACCAGGGTGAACGCGACCGCGATCGCGCCGATCACGTTGAGGATGAGCACGCCGGGGCGGTGCTCGCGGGCGGCGAACACGGCCATCGCGGTGAGCCCGGCGAGGAAGCTGAGGAACACCGAGACGGCGTAGAACAGCACGAGTTCCTGATCGTTGCCGCCGGCGACGACGGTCATGGTGGAGGCGAGCAGGAAGAAGACGACGACCCCCCAGTAGGGGGTGTGATGGGTGTTCACGCGCCCGAGCGGGCGCGGGAGGATGCCGGTGGCCCGCCCGTCGTGCCGGATGCTGCGGGCCAGGGCCTTCAGCAGTCCCGGGCCGGCCTGGAACGACGAGCTCGCCGCGGACAGCAGCAGCAGCGCGGTCGCGAGCTGGAACGCCGCATACACCGCGGGCGACGACGCGACACGGGCGAGGTTGGCGATCTGGGTGTCTTCGGGGGCCGGGATGCCGATCTGCAGACGGGTCGCGGTCAGCGCGAGTCCGATCGTGATCGCCCCGACGATGCCCAGGGTCAGCCACAGCGTGGTGCGACCGAACCGGCGCCGGTCACGGTCGTCGAGCTGACCGAGCTGTGCGATCGCCGACGACGGGGCCTCTGCCCCCGTCGCCAGGGCCATCGCGACCGGGAACGCCAGCACGATCGCCACGATCGGGGGTTGCCCAGCGGTCTGGGTGATCTCCCCGGTCGGCTGCGGGGTCGCGAAGATCCCATCGATCAGCACCCACACGGTGATCACGATGAACGCGACGGTCAGCACGGCGAACAGCAGCCGGCCCAGGTGCCCGAACCAGGTCAGAACGGCGACGAACGCCAGCAGACCGAGGGCGATCGGTATGCGCCACACCGCCAGCACGGGCACGTACGCGATGACCGCGGACGCGCCTGCGGACACGCTGATCGCGATCGTGAGCACGAAGTCGACGATCAACGCGCCGATCGGGATGAACGCCCACCCTTCACCGAACGCCTCGCCGATCGCGGCGGACGCGCCACCGCCGTTCGGGTAGCGGGCGACCAGCTGGTGATAGTTGACGATCACCAGCCCGATCACCGCGATCACCAGGCACATCGTCGGAACCAACAGAGCCAGATCGCCGTTGAGGGCACGGAGCCCGGCCTCCACCGCGTACGCGACGGACGAGACGGGGTCGGCCATCACGGCGAACGCGAACGCGAACAGCAACGCGGGCTTTGCCCTCAGGATGCGTGATGCTGCACGCGGCCGCGCAGGAACAATGTGGGACATCCGGGCGCCTCTCGTCGACTGTCGTCACCGCATCAGTGACAACGCCGACCAGACTTCCCGGCACTCCGCGACGATCCTAGCCCCACCTCGCACACACCGAGGAGTCGCGCTCCGTGCTCAGCCGGCTGCTGCGGCAGCGTCTCCGGTCACGAGGCCGGACGCCCATTCCACGGCGTCGGACTGCTTCGCGAGGGCGAAGATCCTGAGCTCACCGGGGAACAGGAATGCCAGCAGGTGGATCATCTCTGCCAGACCGGAATGATCGGTCACGAGCGCGACCCGTCCCCACGTCTCGTGCGGCATCCCCTCGAGCATCATGTCCTGCCACATCGCCCCCAGCGAGTACCGGTGGAAGTCGTCGCCCAGCACATAGATCAGATTCACCTTCGTGTGATCCGCCGCCGCCGCCTTGATCGCAGGATCGAACACCGTCCGATAGTCGTCGGCCGAGACCACACCGGAAGCCTGGAAGCCCAGGGTGCCGGCGGGCAGGTCAGGAATCGTTGTAATCGCCATGCGCACATGGTGCCAGCCACGGCCGATACGGGCGGAGCCGAAACGCCGACGCGCTCAACCGACGACACCCTCGCTCGCGAAGAGCCATGAATGCTCGTCACCGGCCAGGAGCTCGTGCCGACCGCGTCAGCCGAGGCGGCGCCGATCGCCTGCGCGATGTGCACGCGAGGATGGCCGACCCGGGTCCGCGCTGTTCACCGCCTGAGCGAAGCGACCCGAACACAGTGGATCGAGGCACGGGCCCGTGAGACGACCGGTCGAGGGCACCGGGAAGGCTGACGCTCAGCGATGTGGGGTGAAGGCGGTGAGCGGGAGGATCTGAACGAGGCGGCGCCGGTCGGCGTCGGTGTCGTGGTACGTGAACCCGGCGAGTCGGCCGAGCACGGGTCGGACGAGGGGCGACGCGAAACGCATGCGCCGCGCGTAGTCGCGAACCGTCTGCGCAGCTTCGTCGGTGTCGAGGACTCGGTGGTCGGCGAGGACGGGCCCGCCACCGAAGTTCACCCAGGTGGGGGTGCCGGCGGTGACGTTGCGGAACCATCCGCTCTGTCGTCCGAACCCGGACATGACGATGGCTTCACCGGTTGCCCGGTTGTACTTCACGACCTCCAGGACGACACGGTACTGCTTGCCGCTCTTGCGTCCGGTGTGGGTGAGTTGCAGGAATCGGTGTCCGAAGATCCGCCCGAGTCCCCACGTGTAGAGCGCATTGGGGGCGCTGAGCAGGTGTTTGAGCCATCGCGGCATCGTGGGTGCTTCCCTTCTGTGTCCACCGTGGGCTTCGTCTCGTTCGCCCCGCTGCTCAGGTTGCGGGGGGCAGGGCGGTGTCGAGGCTGTGCAGGACGTAGTCGAGTTCCTCGGTCGTGAACAGGCCGGGGTGCCGGACCAGAACGGTCCCGGTTGGCGACAGGATCACGGTGTACGGGAGTTCGCTGACCCGGAACCGGGCGGCTTGCGTGCCGTCGGGGTCCCGCAGGGTGGGGATCGTGACGCGGTCGCGCGCCGTGGCCGCGCGGCCGCTCGCCTGGTCGTCGGCGACGTCGACTCCGAGGAACGCGACCGCCGTGCCGAGGCTGGTCGCTTCGGCCTGGTCGTCGGTCAGCTGGATGCTGCAGGCCGCGCAGGTGGAAGACCAGAAGTCGATGACCGTGTACTGCCCGTGCGTGGTGGCGCTGGTCGTGGTGGCGCCGATGAGGGCGGGGCCCGTCACCGGGGTTGGGGTGTCGCCGATGTCCGTTCCGCCGGGGACGACGGTCGTCAGGTTGGTGCCGCCCACGACAGCCCGCTGGCTCAGGGGGAGCGCGTCGTCAGCGAGTGCGGCCAAGCCGTGCGCGAAGGGGATGGTGTCGGCGGACTCCGCACCGAAGGCGGCCTGTTCCACGATGTGCCCGGTGGGGTCGATGATGAAGATCTGGCTGCCGTGCGACACAGATCGGGTGGCGGGGTCGAGCTGGATGGGCACCGCGTACGCGCGGGCGGCTGCGGCCAGCTGGGTGGGAGCGCCGGTGAGGAAGTACCAGTTCGGCAGGGCGTCAAGCCCGTGCTGGTGCGACCAGGTCTTCACATCCGTGACGGCCGGGTGGTACGGGTTCGCATTGATCGACACGAACGCGACCTTCGCTCGAGCGGCGGCGGTCAGGTCGTGATCGGCGGCGATGATGTCGGTGGCGAGCATCGCGCACTGGTCCAGGCAGCGGTCGTCGTTGAAGGTCAGAACGACCACGCGTCCGTGCAGGCTGCTGCTGTCGATCACGCGTCCGCGCTGGTCGGTGAGCCGGTACCCGGGCGCGGTAACCGGGTCCGTCGGGGTCGGTGAGACCCCGAGCAGATCCGCGGTCGCCTGGTTGAGACCGGCCGGCACGGCGTTCACCGCCGGAGGAGCGGCGGCGGGCCGGGCGTCCGCGACCCCGATCACGACCAGCAGGCCGATCACGACCAGCAATGCGGCGGACGACACCCACAGCACCCACCCCGGGACGCCGGTCCTCCCGCCGTCGCTGTTACCCGCTGAACTCACACTGATTCCTTCCTACGGTGCGGTCCTGCCGACTCGGCCTCCGCTCGGTTCCGGTGTCGCGCGGCGACGATGAGAGCGACGAGGATGACCACGACGAGCGCCACTCCGATCGGCAGCCAGGCGCTTTCGACCATGGACGCCAATATCCCCTGGGCCGCGTCGAGGATGGCGGTGACCGGTGCGACCAGATCCGGGCCGCCGAGCTGGGCGGTCCAGTACCCGACCAGATAGACACCGATCAGGATGCAGAGGGCCCCGGCGGCTCGCGGAAGCATCGCCATGATCGGCCGCAGGGAGCGCAACACGGTGGTGTCGGCTAGAGATACTGCGACCGCGAGAACGGTCGCGAACAGTCCCATTCCCAGGCCATATGCCGCCACGACGGCACCGACCACGACGGCGGAGCCGGAGGCGAATGCCCCGCCGATCGCGGCGATGAAAACGGGCAGGGAGCAGCTGAGCGATCCGATGGCGTACGCCATCCCGAACCCGGCCATCGCGACGAATCCCGTCCCGGTCCGAAACCGAGGCGCGACGCGGAGGGGCACGGTCCTGCCGAGCAGGCCCAGGATGCCGAGCGCCACGACGATCACGCCGACGCCGATCATGACCCACGGAGCGAATGCCAGCAGGACCGCGTGCACGGACCCGGCGAGCAGACCCGCCGTGGCGAAGACGGCGAAGAACCCGGCCGTGACCGCGATCCCCGCGCGGATGCCGGACAGGGCACGCGTGACGCGGTCACGATCGCGGCCGCCGACGAATGCGGCGAGATAGACCGGGAGCAGCGGGAATCCGCACGGATTGAGCAGGCCGATCATGCCGAGCACGAACGCGTATCCCACCACGGACCCCGTGGTCATTGAGCGGCGTCCCGACGTGCCAGAGCTTGGAGCCTCGCGTTGTACTCGTCGAGCTCCACGTCGCCGTACCGTGCCGCGCGTCGTTCGGCGGCGACGGTTCGCCGTGCATCGCTGCGCTGCCACTGCAGGAAGAGCACCAGAAGCACCAGCAGGGTCGGAAGTTCCGTGAACCCCCACGCGATGCCTCCGGCGGTCTGCTGATCGCTCAGGGCCGTGGCATCGAGCGACCGCATCGGCGCGGCGTAGTACGACACCATCACGGTGCTCGCCATCATGAGCACGACCCCGAAGAACGCATGAAACGGCACAGGTACGGCCATCTCGGCGATCCGGGCGACCGGGCCACCGGCCTGCCTCATGAGCCTGGTTCCGCGCCGCGGCGAGGGGTCGACCCCGAGGATGCCCCAGAAGTACAGCGACCCGATCAGGAGGAAGTGGATGAGCATCACGTTGTGCCCCCACATCGTGCTCATCAGCACATCGAAGAGCCGGGTGAAGTAGAGCGCGTAGAGGCTGAACAAGAAGAGGATCCCGGTGACGATCGGGTTCGCGACCACGGCCGCAAGCCGGGAGTGCAGCACGCGCAGGAGGCCTGCCCGCATTCTCCGTCGACCCGTTCCTCCACCCGAGAGCGCCCGCAGCAGCAGGGTCACCGGCGCGCCGAGGCAGAGCAGGATCGGGGTGAGCATGCTCAGCGTCATGTGCTGGATCATGTGGACGCTGAACAGCTCCATGCCGTACCCGTCGAACCCGGTCGCCGTCATCAACTCGATCGACGCAACACCGAGCAGCCAGCACACGATCCGCAGCGGCGGCCACGCATCCCCCCGTCGCGCCAGCATGACGACTCCCGCAACATAGGCGCCCAGGAGGAGGAGGCCGAGGATCGGCAGGACCGGGACCGGCTGCGGGTGCACCGCGAACAGCCGTCCGGCCGTCAAGGGACGGGTCGGCATCCACATCAGCCCGGTCATGTGCGCGGCACCCACGGTGGGCGGCATCGGCATGTCGGACAGCGGTGCGAGCATCACAGCCCGAGGATCAGCAGCTCGGTGGCGGACGGCTCACCCGCCGCATCCGTGAACGCGCGCAGCGACGCGACGAGTTGGTCGCGCTCCGCGGGCGCCATGCCCTCGAGCACCTCTTCAATGAGCTGACGACGGTGTTCGGTCACGGAGGCGACGAGCCCGAGACTCTTCTGGGTGGGGGCAAGGATGACTTCGCGTCGGTTGTCCGGGTTGTCCTCCCGAACCGCCCATCCGCCCGTGACGAGGCGGTCCGCCGTGCGACTGAAGGTCGACACCGTCACGCCCAGACGCTCGGCCAATGCGCCCATCCGCAGCGGGCCGGCCGAGGCGAGCAGCACGAGAACCCGGAACTGAGGCAGGGAAACATCCTCCAGCGCCGGCACCATCGACCGGGCGATGATCCCCAGCAACGCCCGGGATGCCGTCACCGTCGCATCCGCGGCCGGCCGGATGTCGTCACCTTTGCTCACGACCACGATCTCGCTTCCACGTCATGATTGTATGAGACCAATGATTGCATGAATACAATGCTTGTGTGACAGCAATGATAGCGCCCGTATCGCGGTGGTTGCGGAAGAACCGGTACGGCCTGTTCTCCCTCGCCCTCATCGTCGGCCTCGGCGCAGGCCTTGGAGCGTTGCTGTTCCGCGGCCTGGTGTACGGGATCACATGGCTCGTCACCGGGCACGTCGAGTTCGGCCAGGACGGCCGCGTGCCCAGCGATCACCTTCCTTGGCTCGGGCTGGGGTTCTACATCGTGATCCCCGCGATCGGCGGCCTCGTCTACGGTCCGATGGTGTACCGGTGGGCGCGCGAGGCGCGCGGTCACGGCGTCCCGGAGGTCATGGTCGCCGTCGCCGAGGGCGGCGGCAAGATCCGTCCGCGGGTCGCGATCGTGAAGGCGCTGGCCTCCGCACTCACGATCGGCACCGGCGGCTCGGTCGGCCGGGAAGGACCCATCGTGCAGATCGGGGCTGCCCTGGCCTCCACCATCGGGCAGGGAACCAGACAGCCCGAAGGCCGCCTGCGCATCCTGGTGGCGTGCGGAGCGGCCGGCGGCATCGCCGCCACGTTCAACGCCCCCATCACCGGGGTGTTCTTCGGTGCCGAGATCATCCTGCGCGAGATCTCTGCCGGGTCCCTGTTCGCCATCATGCTCTCCGCGATGGTCGCCGACGCGGTCGTCCGACCTATTCTCGGAAACGACGCGTTCCTCACGGGGTTCCCGCACGGTGCCACGCTCGGCCACACGGCCGACTTCGCCCTCGTCGCCGTGCTCGCCGTCATCGCCGCCCTCGTCGGCCAGCTGTTCCGGTATGTCCTGTACGCCGTCGAGGACCTGTGCGACAGGGTCTGGGCCGGACGCCCGGAATGGGCGCGACCCGCCGTCGGGGGCGTGTTCCTCGGTCTGCTGCTGCTCGCGGTCCCGCAGATGTACGGGGTGGGATACCCGGTCATGTTCCAGGCGCTGCATGGCGACTACGGGTTCTGGCTGCTGCTCTTCTTCGCTCTCACGAAGATCCTCGCCACATCCCTCACCCTCGGCATCGGCGGATCCGGCGGCGTCTTCGCCCCGTCCCTGTTCATCGGCCTGATGCTCGGCACCGCCTATGGCCTCGTCGTTCACCAGCTGTTCGGCAGCGCCGCCGGCGACCCCGCGGTCTACGCCGCCATCGGCATGGGCGGCGTCTTCGCCTCCGGCACGCGCGCACCACTGACGGCGTTCGCATCCGTCGTCGAGATGACCGGCGACATGTCCCTCGTCCTGCCGATCATGCTCACCAGCGCAATCGCGACCGTCGTCTCCCGCTCGGTCGCCTACGGCACCATCTACACCACCAAACTCCTGCGCCGCGGCCAGGACATCGAGAAGCTCCAAGACCGCCAGTACCGCCACCTGCTCGGTGGAGGAAACGACCCCTCCGCGGCCTGAGATCCCTGAAGCGCATTCTTCCCCTCGCGCAGGCAGCGGCAGAGTGACACAATGAGACCACCGGTTCGACCACTGGTCTGAAGGAAGGTCGACATGAAGATTCTGATCGTCGGTGCGGGCATCGCCGGCCCCACGCTCGCGTACTGGCTGCACCGAATGGGGCACGAGCCTGTCATCGTCGAACACGCGCCGGGGCTGCGGCGCGGGGGCTACGCGGTGGACTTCTGGGGCTCCGGGTTCCAGGTCGCCGAACGCATGGGGCTGGCACCCCGGCTGCGGCAAGAGGGCTATCGCTTCCGCGAGGCACGCGAGGTATCCGACAACGGCCGGCGGATCGCCCACTTCGACCCCCTCCGGTTGATCGACGGCTACGGCGGCGGATACGTCACGCTCCTGCGCTCCGACCTGGCCGCCGCGATCTGGGACGCGCTGGAGGGCGAGGTGGAGACCGTCTTCGACGACACCGTGCAGTCGCTTCACGACGACGGCGACCGGGTGCTGGTCGAGTTCGCCCATGGCGCCGCTCGGGAGTTCGACCTCGTGATCGGGGCAGACGGCCTGCATTCCCGGGTACGGACGCTGGTCTTCGGGCCGGAGAGCGAGTTCGAGCGCGATCTCGGGATCACCGTCGCGGCGTTCGATCTCGAGGGGTACCGTCCGCGCGACGAGCTCATCGCGGTCACGCACACCGTCGTGGGTTCGCTGACGCTGCGGATCGGGCTGCGCGACGACTCCACCATGTTCTGCTTCATGTTCCGCCACGACGGCGACACGCCGCAGGACGACGTGGCCGCGCAGCAGCAGCTGCTGCGCGAGCGCGTCGGAAACGTGGGCTGGGAGGTGCCGGCGATCCTGGAGCAGGTGCCGCAGGCGCGCACGTTCTTCATGGACCGGGCGAGCCAGATCCTCCTGCCGTCGTGGTCACGCGGCCGCGTCGCGCTCGTCGGTGACGCCGCAGCTGCCCCGTCGCTGCTGGCCGGGCAGGGCTCGGCACTGGCGATGGTGGAAGCGTACGTCCTCGCTTGCGCGCTGCACTTGGCGGACGGCGACCACCGAGCGGCGTTCGACGCATACCAGGGACAGCTGCAGGGGATCGTGCGGGCCAAGCAGGATGCCGCGATCGGCATGGGGTCCGCGTTCGCGCCACGCAACCGCGCGCAGGTGCTGCTGCGCAACGTCGTGGTCGGCCTCATGAACATCCCGATGGTGGCGAACCTCGCGGTCGGGCGGAGCCTGCGCGATCCGATCGTGCTTCCGCCACCGCCGGCGGGTTGAATGTCTGCATGGCTCGTCCCCGATTCCACCGGCTCCCTGTCGCGCAGCAACAGGCGTTGCTGGATGCCGCGCTGGAGGAGTTTGCCGGCCACGGATACGGCGGGGCATCCCTGAACCGGATCATCGCGGCGACCGGTCTCTCGAAGGGTGCGATGTACTACTACTTCGACGGCAAAGAGGACCTCTACGCCGACGTCATCCGCCGTCAGCTCGAGCGGCTGTTCGAGCACAGCGGCCCGGTCCCGGTGCCCGACGCCGCGGACCCTGAAGGCTTCTGGGCAGCGATCGAACAGACCTACATGCGCCTCATGGTGCTCATGACCGAGACCCCGGAGACAGGGGTTCTGCTGCGCGACTGGCTGACCGGAGCCGCATCCCCGGCCCTGCGTGAGGCGCAACGCAACGCCGAGCAGGCCACCCTGCCCTGGCTGGAGCAGACGGTCGCCGCCGGGCAGCGGATCGGCGCGATACGCACCGACCTGCCGGCAGACTTCCTCATCGCGATCGCGCTCGGCATGGGGCAGGCAATGGATACCTGGCTCATCATCCGCCCCTTCGCCGAGACTGAACTCGGCGAAGCGATCCATGCGCTCATCGACATGATGCGTCGCGCCCTCTCGGCCTAGACAGCGATCCCCCGACTCGGGGTCCATGAGCCGTGGATTCCCGAGTTCTTCGACATCGTGGGCAGCGACGAGCGCCCCGCCAGCGACGTCCAGGGCGGCTGCATATGCGGGGTGCATGCGGATGTGGCGAACGTGGAAGCGTGGCAGGGCTCACCTGCGTCATACCCGTATACCACGACCGTCCATGCGGAGTTTGCGGCCGCCCTGCCCGACGAGAGGCCGGGGAGCTGGTTCATGCCGAAGGAGTACTGGGTGCCGTCGGTGGTCGTCATCCGCGCATTCGGCGGCGCGACGACGCATCTCATACTTCCCAATTCGAAGGATGGCTGGTTCGCGGCGGCGGTGCGCCGGTGCCAAAGAAGAGATGCCCGGTTCCCCCTGGTGACGCCGCACGATCTTCGCCATACGACGGCAAGCCTCGCGATCAGCTCCTGGGCGAATGTGAAGGCCGTGCAGCGAATGCTCGGGCACGCTTCAGCGGCGATGACGCTCGACACGTACGCCGACCTCTTTGAAGACGATCTCGACACCGTTTCACTGGCGCTGGAAGCTTCGCGACGGAGGGCCATCGCGACGGGCGGTTCAGGAAGTTCTTTCCCAATTCTTTCCCACGAGACCCCTGGGTGGAACGACGAAGGCCCCGCCATCCCTTGAAACGACTGGGATGTCGGGGCCTCGCGCGTTGGCGGTGACGGTGGGATTTGAACTCTTCTGCAGAACAACGAGTTGGATAGCGTTCGCCACTACTTCGTTGATTTCACGCGGGTTCGCGGGCCATGCGGTTCACGTTGGATCAGGTTGCACAGTGCTCAGCCGATCACATTTCGTTTCATTCTTTCCCACTTCGTTCCCACGCGACGCCCGCACCGTGAATGCTCAGGACTGCGGTGTCTCCGCGCGGCCGAAGCGGTTCACGCCGCCGGTATCAAAACATCGCGAACCAGCGCATCCAGCTGTGCGTCGGCCTCAAGGAACTGACGCAACGTGTTGCGTGCTGCACCGAACTGCTCGAACTCCTCCACCGACATGCCATCGATCTCGTATGCCCGACGGAACTCGGAAAGCGAACATAGCTCCTCGAGGATGTCCGGCGGGACGGGCACGTCAATGCGGTTCTCTGCGGGGATCCGGTTCTCGTTGATGCGCGCCTGCCAATCGAACGGAGGAGACACTACGAGATCGCCGCCCACGAGCTCCGACCACTGCAGGGAGTTGCGGAATGCGGCGGAGAGGATGCGGCTGCGGTAGCCGCGCTCCTGGAACACCGCATAGGCACGCTTGAGTGCGGCGAGGCCGGCCCAATCCAGGACTCCGGGTCTGGTGAGGATGCGGTTGTCGACGGTCCATTTCTTGAGCCAGTCGTCGAGTCGCCCGCCCATGATTGTGACGACGTGGCCGAACTCTCGATCAGGAAGCCCGTCGGCAGCGCGCCGGTCGAGGGCGCGCTCGAGTGCGGCGCCGACGGTAACCGCCTGCGGCACCGAGAAGCTGAGGGTCGCGTTGATGCTGACGCCGCGGTACGCAGCTTCCTCCATTGCGGCGATTCCGGTGGCGGTCGCGGGGATCTTCACGATGATGTTCTCGGCGAGTTGCGAGAACTCAACGGCTTGGGCGACCAGGGCCGCGGCATCGCGGTGCAAGCGTGGATCTGTCTGGATTGAGAGTCGGCCGTCTCGCCCGCCGCTCGCCACGAACGCCGGCTCGAGAAGCTGGGCCGCCCCGATCGAGAGCTCCTTCACCGCCTCCCATCCGAGCTGCGACTCGCCCCACGTCGGGTGCTCATCGGCGAGCTCGCGAAGTCGCGGCCTCCATACGTCGGGGTGATTGCGAATCGCGGTGAGGGCGATCACGGGGTTGCATGTTGCGCCAACTGCTCCGAACTCGATCGAGCGGCGCAACTCGTCGGGGTCGGCAGAGTCGTTCCACAAGGATGTCGCCGTTTCAGCGGCCGCACGTGCGAGCGGTGCGAGGTGGGTGAGTTCAATCGAATGCATTTCGAGTTCTTCCTATCAGGGATATGTCGAGGCATCTGTGCCCGGCAGATCCGGTCTTCTCTGGCCACTGAACGAGGGGCATGTGTGACGCTCTTCAGCCCAGGTCGACCGTCACGACGATGCGTTCGGTCGCCGATCGTTGCGCAGCATCCGCGAGCAGCAGGGCCGCACGGCCGTCTTCGAACGTCGGACTCGTCGACTGCCGACCACGCACAAGGTTGATGAACTCGCGCAGCTCTGCCCGATATGCGACGGAGTACCGCTCAAGGAAGAACGGCTCGTACGGAGGCTTGCCCTCGACGCTTGTCGCGGTGGACAGGCTCACCAAGCTGGTGGGCATGTTCGAAACGCTCAGGGTGCCGTGCGCGCCGAACGCTTCGATTCGCTGGTCATAGCCGACGGCGCTGTGGCGCGAGTTGATGATTGTGACGATGGTCCCGGATGCGCCGCGGAGGGTCGTGACCGCCGTGTCAAAGTCGCCGTGCTCGCGCGCGCCGGCGTCGAAGGTACTCGTTCCTGTCGCCGTCACCTCGATGATGTCGTCGACGAAGAACCTGGCCATGTCGAAGTCGTGGATGGTCATGTCGCGGAAGATTCCCCCCGACACGGCCACATACGACGCCGGCGGTGCCGACGGATCGCGACTGATGATTGTCAGCTGCTCGAGCGCGCCGATCTCGCCGGCAGCGACTCTCGCACGGGCGCTCGAAAAGCCAGGGTCGAACCGGCGGTTGAACCCGAGCGCGACGGGGACTCCCGACTCCAGAACCCGGGGCCGCAGGGCATCGACTCGGGAGATGTCGAGGTCGATGGGCTTCTCGCAGAGCACCGGGATGCGGGCGTCCACCGCCTGGGCGATGAGGTCGACGTGTGTCGGCGTCGGCGACGCGATCAGAATGGCGTCGACCTGTCCGGAGGCGAAGACCTCATCGGCATTGTCGGTGGCGGTGCCTCCGTAAATAGCTGCGACGGCCCGCGCGCCGTCGACGAATGGGTCGGCAACCCAGGCAAGCTCGGCATCGGGCTCGGCCGCGATGCTGGCAGCATGCACCTGCCCGATGCGGCCGCTGCCGATGAGGCCGAAGCGGAGGGGGCGTTCAGTCACGGTCGATCCTTCTCTGGTCAGGCCCATGGGGCCAGTGCGTCGCGGTTGGTGCGCTGGTCTGCGGCACGCTGGGCACGGAATCGGTCGATGGCAACACCAGGACCGTTGAGGACGTCCTGTTCCACGACGATCCATCCGTCGTAGCCCTGATCGGCGACGGCGGCCATGACCCCTGCAAGGTCGATATCGCCTTTGCCGAATGCGACGAACGCGCCTGATGACCACACTTCGGGCATTCCTCCCCCGGCGTTCAACACTCGTCGCAGTTCTCCGAGATCGACGTCTTTGAGGTGCAGATGGTTGATCCGGCTTCCCCAGCGCCTGACGAAATCGACGGGATCTCCACCGGCGATGAAGAGGTGTCCGGTGTCGAGTGTGAGGTCGATGTCCACGTTCGCGAGGAACCGGTCGATCTCCTCGGGCGACTCGACGAAGGTGCCGGCGTGATGATGGAACGTGGGCTCGAATCCCGACGCACGCACCAATGCAGCAGCTCGCTCCGCGTTCGCGGCCAGTCTCGCCCATGCCGGTCCCGGCAGCGGATCGAGCTCGCCACCCCGCCCTGGGTGCGCGCGCCTCACCGCTGAGCCGTCGTCGGCGAGGGTCGGCAACGGCAGTCGGGACGGCCCTCTGGATGCCGCATCGGAGAAGACGGCGAGTGCCTCTCGAAGCGTGGGCAGCGCCGCCTCGAAGGCGTCGTCATCGGTGAACGGCAGTTGCACCCATCCCCCCGCGAGGTCGAGATCGAAGCGGTCGAGTCGGTGGGCAAGTTTCCTCCCTCGACCGAGGTAACCGAGGGGGCCGAGGTCGACGCCGACATAACCGGCCTGTGCGAGGATCTCGAGCATGTCGTCGGGTGAGACGATGTCGGCTCCCTCGGGGGTCATCTCGAAGACGCCGAAGCTGACGGGTGCTCCTGCGACAGACGCCTTCATCGGTCGACCCCGTCGCCGAGGAGCGGCCGCTGTGCAGTACGCAGCCGCTCGTACTCGTCGCGCGCCCGCTGGGTGGATGCGAGGGTGGAGACCTGGGGCACCGGGACGTCCCACCAGCCGGCGCCGTCGGGCGCGTAGATCAGCGGGTCGCTGTTGATGTGGATGAACGTGGACCGGTCCGAGGCCTTGGCGGTCGCGACGGCCGCCTTGAGGTCGTCGATCGCGGCGGCGCCCGGCTGGACCTCGATGACGTCGAGCCCGTGGCTGCGGGCATTCATGGCGAGGTCGACGGGCAGGACCTTCTCACCCTGGAAGTTGCGCGCCGCGCCGTCGTACTCGCGGTACCAGGTGCCGAACCGCTCCGATCCGACGGTCTCGGACAGGTGGCCGATCGAGGCGAAGCCGTGGTTCTGGATCAGGATGACGATGAGCTTGATGCGCTCGGCGACCGCGGTGACGAGCTCGGTGTTGAGCATGAGGTACGAGCCGTCGCCGACCATCACGATCACGTCGCGATCGTCGCCGTCGGCGAGCAGGCCCCGCTTGGCGCCGAGGCCGCCGGCGATCTCGTAGCCCATGCACGAGAACGCGTACTCGACGTGGTACCCGAGCGGGTCACGCACCCGCCACAGCTTGTGCAGGTCGCCGGGCAGCGAGCCGGCCGCCTGCACGATCACGTCCTCCGGTGCGCTGGATGACTGCACGGCGCCGATGATCTCCGGCTGCCCAGGCAATGCGAGCCCAGAGGGCGCGAACGCGTCGTCGACCGCCGCATCCCACTCGGCCTTCTCGCGGGCGATGCGCTCGGAGAGGTCCCTCGATACCTCGAAGCCCTCAAGCTTGATGGCCAGTTCGGCGAGCGCCTCGCGCGCGTCAGCGATCACCGGCAGCTGCGAGCCGTGCTTGTAGGCGTCGAACGATGCGACGTTGATGTTGACGAAGGTGACGTGCGGGTTCTGGAACGCGGTGCGGGATGCGGTGGTGAAGTCGCTGTACCGCGTGCCGATGCCGATGACCACATCGGCCTCCGCGGCGAGGCGGTTCGCGGCGAGGGTGCCGGTCGCGCCGACCCCGCCGAGGTACTGCGGGTGGTCCCACGCGAGCACGCCACCGCCGGCCTGGGTCGTGCCGACCGGGATGCCTGTGGCCTCGACGAGAAGGCGCAGCTGCTCCTCAGCGCTTGAGTAGAGCACGCCGCCGCCGGCGACGATGAACGGCTTGGCTGCGCCGCGGATCGCGGCGACCGCGCGGGCGAGCGGCCCGCGCTCGGGCAGCGGTCGGCGGATGTGCCACTCGCGGTCCTGCAGGAACTCGATGGGCACATCCAGCGCCTCGGCCTGCACGTCCTCCGGGAGCGCGATCGTGACGGCACCGGTTTCGACCGGGTCGGTGAGCACGCGCATCGCGGCGAGGGCGATCGAGTACAGCTGCTCGGGCCGCTGCACGCGGTCGAAGAACCGCGACAGGGGACGGAACGCGTCGGTGACCTGCAGTCCGATGTCCCACGGCTGCTCCAGCTGCTGCAGCACCGGGTCCGCAACGCGGGTGGCGAACGTGTCCGAGGGCAGCAGCAGGGCGGGCAGGCGGTTCGTCGTGGCGAGGGCCGCGGCCGTGAGCATGTTCGCGGCGCCCGGACCGACGGAGGCGGCGGAGGCGTAGGTGCCGCGGCGGCGGTGCATGCGGGCGTAGCCGACGGCCTGGTGCACCATCGCCTGCTCGTTGCGCGCCTGGTGGTACGGCATCAGGTCGGGCTGCTCGACGTTGACCTGCTTGAGGGCCTGACCGATGCCCGCCACGTTGCCGTGACCGAAGATGCCGAACACGCCGGGGATCGTGCGCTCCCGGATGTCGCCGTCCACCGTCCACTGGTGCGCGAGGAACTCGATCAGCGCCTGGCTGACCGTCATGCGCTTGGTCTCAGCCATTCGCGCCGGCCTTTCTGGTGTCGCCCGTGAAGGGAAGTCTCGGGTCCAGCCGCTGCTCGTCCCAGCTTGCCCGCACCCACGCATGGGCGGGGTCGTCCGTGATGAGCCACGCCCGATCAGGGTCGGGCCCGGCCATCACATTCAGGTAGTAGAGGTCGTACCCAGGGGCAGCCACGGCGGGCCCGTGATACCCGTACGGCACGAGGGCGATGTCACCCGTGCGGACCATCGCGTTGACGTCGATCTCCCCCGCTGGGGACGAGTACGCGCTGAACATGCCGAAAGCGGAATGCGGATCGACGGATGCTGCGGCCCCCCGCGTCGGGGCCGTCTCGAAGTAGTAGATCTCCTCAAGCCGCGACTCATGACCCGGGACGTGCTCGTCATGCTTGTGCGGCGGGTACGACGACCAGTTCCCGGCCGGCGTGATCACCTCGCACACGATCAGGCGCGCCGCATCCAGCGCCTGCGGCGTGCCGAAGTTGTGCACCTGCCGGCTCGACGCGCCCTTGCCGCGCAACTCGACCGGAGTGTCGGATGCCGCGATGTACTGCCAGGCCCGGCGCTCGGTCGTGGGCGCCTCGGCGACCGCGACCCGGCCGCGACCACGGATCTCCGCCGTCGTGCCGGACGGCAGGTACAGCACGTCGGTCGCGCCGGCGAAGACGGAGGCCCGACCATGAAGAAGCGTCTCCCACTCCCCTGGGTGATGGTGGTGCGTCACGAAGAATGACCCGGCAAGGGGCACGACGATGCGCTCGACTCCGGTCTCGGTGAGGGCGAGGTGGTCACCGTCGACGAGCTCGGCGACGCGGATTCCCGTGTGCTCCCACCCCGGGGTGGCGCCGTCGACGACGCTCTCCCAGCCGTCGCGGGCGAGCTCGCCGCGGCGGTGGAACCAGCGCTGGTCCGTCATGTCTGTCCTTCTGCGGAGGTGGTATCGGATGCCGCGACCCGCCGTCCCGGGTCGCGGCATCCAAGTCTTGTCAGTTGTTCTGAGTAAAAGCCGGTGTCGAGGCGGTCCAAGCCGTGCAGCGGGTGGTCCGCGAACGATTCACACCATCGCTTCATCGGCGGCAAGGGCGTGCACGACGGACTCATCCCAGAGCTCGCGTGGGGTGCGCGCCAGATCGTACGCGGCGGCGCGGTCCGCGAAGACGGTGGCATTGGGATGCGTCCGCAGCATCGACGCGGGACAGTCAACGCTGACCTCCCCGACGATCATGTCGCGCAGAGCTTGCGCTTTCGACTCGCCGGTGATGACGGCCACGATGTGACGGGCGGAGCAGATAGTCGCGAGGCCCTGCGTGATAGCCCGGGTCGGCACCTCGGCCGCGGAAGCGAAGAATCGGCTGTTCGCGGCGATCGTGCTCGATTCGAGCTCGACAACACGAGTTCGTGAGTCAGCAGATGAACCCGGTTCGTTGAAGCCGAGATGGCCGTTGACACCGACACCGACGATCTGGACGTCGACGCCGCCTACCGCCTCGATCGACCGTTCGTACTCCACGGCTGCGGCATCAGCGTCCTCCGGCACTCCCGGCGGCACCATGACGTTGGCGGGATCGAGCCCGAGCGGCCCGACCACCTCGCGGTCGATCGTTGCGTGATAGCTGCGGGGATCGTCCGCGCGAACCCCGAGATACTCGTCGAGCGCACACACACGCAGGTCTGAGAAACTTCCATTGCTGGCCAGTTCGGTGAGCGCACGGTAAAGCGGCGCAGGCGAGGACCCCGTCGCGACGCCCAAGACGCGCGCTCCGACAGTCAGCGCCTGAAGCGCTGACGCGACCTCGCGGGCGGCCGCGGCACCGACCTCGACCTCGTCGTCGAGAACAACCAGCCTCATCGCGT
This sequence comes from Microbacterium rhizosphaerae, assembly GCF_034120055.1. Taxonomy (NCBI): domain Bacteria; kingdom Bacillati; phylum Actinomycetota; class Actinomycetes; order Micrococcales; family Microbacteriaceae; genus Microbacterium; species Microbacterium rhizosphaerae. The sequence continues at coordinate 3,998,727 of NZ_CP139368.1, forward strand.
GAGGACCGCCGCGACCTCGGGGATCGCGTCGATGTAGCCGTCGACGAGCGAGCGCGCCACGGTGACGCTGTCGACAAGCGGGTGAAGCGCGAATGCGGTGACCGCCTGTTCGCGTGAGCCGGAGGTCGCGGCCGCGATGATTCCTCGTTCGACCTGCTTGATCTGTGACATCAGCCCGAGCTGGTGGAGGGTAGGCGCCGTGACGGACAGCGGGTGCACGCCGTTGGCGTCGACCATCGCTGGAATCTCTACGACCGCGTCGTCCGGAAGGCCCGAGATCGCGCCGCGGTTGCGGACATTGAGGATCATCGTGTGCCGTTCGTTTCGGGCTATCGCGTTCATGACGGCCAATGCCACGCCGGCATAGCCCTGATGCGAGGGGTCGGGTTCGTATTGCTTATGCGCGACAGGTGAGTCCTGAGTTCCCCCGGTCGCCTCGGCCATGTAGCTTGCACTGCGTCGGTCGACCGTGGACCACCACAGATCCGAACGACCTGCCGACATCTCGCCGACGCGATCGTAGAACTCGGTCTGGGTCGCAGCGAGGAAATCACCGCGCGTCTTCCCCGACTGAGCGATCGCCCGAACCGCGTCGCGGTTGTAGTAGTAGTAGTACAGGTACTCATTGGGGATGAGCCCGAGTGCACGGATCCACTCCGCGCCGAAGATCTGGCCCTCCTCGAGCCCTGCCAAGAGCACGTCGTTCGCGATCAGCTCAGGGAGCCGGTCGACGCCGTCGAAGATCAGGCCGCGCATCCAACCCAGGTGGTTGAGCCCGATGTAGTCGATCTCGACCCGGTTATGGTCAAGACCGAGAAGACTCGCCGCGCGCCGTCCAAGCCCAGACGGCGTATCGCAGATGCCCAGTACCCGGTCCCCGAGCACGCCCTGCATGGCTTCCGTGATGATGCCGGCGGGATTCGAGAAGTTGAGAACGTATGCGGACGGCGCGACATCTTTGACGCGCTGCGCGATGTCCAGCATCACGGGGAGTGTGCGGAGCGCATATGCGAGCCCACCGGGCCCGGTGGTCTCTTGTCCGAGGACGCCCAGGTCGAGCGCCACATGCTCGTCGCAGCGTCGCCCCTCCAGGCCGCCGACACGAATCGCCGAGAAGATGAAATCGCTTGCTTCGAGCGCGGCAGTGAGCTCAGTCGTCGCGGTCACCGTCGGTGCGTTCGCGACACCCTCGGCGAACTCCTCGAGGATGCGCACCATCGCGATGAGCCGCTCTTCATCGACGTCGTAGAGGACGACATGTTCCACCCGGGGCGTGCCGAGGTCATGCAGGAGCGCCTGATAGATGTAGGGCGTGCGGAACCCGCCTCCGCCCAGGATGCACAACTTCATGCGATGACTACCTCTCCGCCGGAATTCCGGCACATCTCGATGAGTTCCTCAGGTGCCCCCGCCGTCGTGATCATGACGTCGATGTCGGTGATCGAGCACAGGCGAAGAGCACCTGTTCCCGGGAACTTCTTCTCACTTGCGAGCAGAACGACTCTGTCGCTCGCAGCGATCATGGACTGCTTGATCGGCGCCTCCACCGCCATGTTGTCCACAACGTGTCCGCTGGAGCGCACGCCCGTACAGCTGAGAAAGAGGACGTCCGCGCTCACCTGCGTGAGCGCGAGTTCAGTGAGCGATCCGACGAGAGTGCGGTAATTGCGTCGCACGACCCCCCCGAGCAGAAGGAGCCGGACCGCGTCATCGTCACGCAACTCATCGAAGACGGCAAGGCTCGACGTAATGACCGTGACGTCACGCCCTCGCAGGCGTCGCGCGATCAGCGGGGTCGTGGTACCGATGTCGAGAAGGACGACCTGACCGTCCGATACCAGGCCGGCCGCCGCATCGGCGATCGCCTCTTTCAGGTGTACGTCAGCTTCCGCCGCGTAATGTCCCTCATCGAGTGACTCACCGTCTTCGACCGTTGCCCGCGGGCGCACGACGGCACCGCCGTAGGTTCGCGTCAGCTCCCCATTCTTGTCCAGGATCTCCAGATCGCGGCGGATGGTGGATTCGCTGACATTCAGAATCTGCGCGAGGTCTCTCACAGAGGCGGCGCCGTCTGCCTGCAGTGCGGACAGGATGCTGTCCTGGCGTTGACGTAGAAGCATGCACCCAGCGTAACTCAAAGTCGCGCAAACTACGTCACCTTTCTCCAATCCTTCTCAAACACTTGTTTACAGATCTCCAACTTGCGCGACATCGATGCGCGACTTATGCTCACTCTTGCTCAAGTTCGCGCTCTGTTGCGCGACCTGCGACGAAGCCGATCATCATCGATCACGAAGGAGTGCAGTGTTGACAATCCCGCACAGCCCCGTGGGCTCCTTCGTGTTCGCCGGGGACACCTACTGCGACCTGGTGTTCAGCGGAGCCGAACTACCCGGCGTGGGCGAAGAGTCCTGGGCGTCGGGCTTCCGCATCGCGCCGGGCGGCGTCGCCACGCGGGCCGTGGCATCGGCGCGCACCGGAGGCTCGGCCGTGCTGTTCAGCCGGCTGGGAGATGATCCGCTCGGTGCATACACCCACCGGGTGCTGCAGGACGAGCCGCGACTGGACACATCCTCCGTCGTTGTGGTGCGGGGTGCCCAGTCACCGGTCAGCGTCGCGGTGAGCGGCGCCCACGACCGGTCATTCATCACCTACGAGGAGCGACTTCCCGACCTTCCTGTCCCCTCCGCGCAGACGCGCTACGCAGCTGTTCAGGTCAGCCTGAGCGAAGCTGGCGTGCCCACATGGGTCGCGGACCAGCGCGCTGCAGGCGCACGGGTGTACGGCGGTGTCGGCTGGGACGGCACGGGCAAGTGGGACCTCGACCTGAGTGCACTGCTCACCGACGTGGACGTCTTCATCCCGAACGAACTCGAAGCGGCCAGGTACTCGCGCCTGCACGATCCCCGCGCCGCCGTCAAATGGCTGGCGAACTTCGTCCCACTCGCGATCGTCACCATGGGCAAGAGAGGAGTCGTTGCAGTGGACTCTGCTAACGACGTCTTCGTCGAGTTGCCGGCCGCGGTCGTCGAGTCACGCGACCCCACCGGGGCGGGAGACGTCTTCACGGGCGCCCTCGTCACGGCGGCCAGCTGGAACATCGATCTGCGCACCCAGCTTCTCATCGCATCGCTCGCCGCATCCATCTCGGTGACGCGACTCGGCGGAGCGACGAGCGCGCCCACGTGGACAGAGATCGTCGAGTTCGCGCACCGCATCGGCGCGGATGAGCTCTCCTCGATCGATCCCGTACTCATCTGATTCCCCTCACCACTATCCACCCAACGAAGGGACCCCAATGAACAAGAAGCGACTCGTGTCCGCATTCGCGGCAGGTCTCGTGCTTATCGCTGGCCTTACGGCCTGTTCCGGCAACAGCGCCGCCCCGACGAAGTCGTCGAGCGCCGCGGCCGCCAGCGGCAACCTGGTCATCTACACAGGAAGCGGGCCGGAGGTGACAACTCCGCTCCTCGCGGCCTTCGCGAAGCAGTACCCCGACATCCACGTGCAGATCGTGAACGCCGGGTCCGGCGAGCTGCTCGCACGCATCACGGCCGAAGCCAACAACCCCGGCGGAGACATCTTCCTCGGCGCCTCGCCCGCCTCGTTCTCCTCTGCACCGCAGCTGTTCCAGGCGTATAAGTCCAAGGGCGACGCCGGCGAGGTGCAGCAAGACCCGCAGAACCTGTGGCACGGCTGGGACATCATGCCGCAGGCCATCCTGGTGAACACGCAGCTCCTCCCGGACAAGTCCTCCTGGCCCAAGACACTGGCCGATCTGACGAGCTCCAAGTGGTCAGGAGGCAAGATCGCGTTCGCGGACCCGACGAAGTCGGGCACGGGCCAGTCGATCGTCCGCGGCATGGTCGCCGCGCACGGTTGGAACTACATCAGCGACCTCGCCCCCAACCTGACAGTTCTCCCCGGTTCGGACGCCATGTTCGACGCGGTCAAGGGCGGCACCCAGCCCGTCGGATTCATCAACGAGGATCTGGGCACGAAGTGGGAGCAGGCAGGCGTCCCGGTCAAGATGATCTTCCCCAAGGACGGGACCACCAACGCCCTCGACGCCTTCGGAATCATCAAGGGATCAAAGGACCTCGCAAACGCAAAGCACTTCGTGGACTTCCTCACCTCCAAGTCGGGCGGGGAGGTCACCGTGAACAAGATCCTCCGTCGTTCCACGCTCAACGGTTCGCCGACGCCGGCCGGACTCGCCAAGATCTCGACCTTCAAGCTCATCGACACCAGCAAGATCGCGACCGAGGACGTCGCCACCAAGTTCACTGACACGGTGGCCGAGGCGCGCAAGTGACGATCCAGACCCTCGAGGTCGACACCCGGATGGGGCAGCCAGCGGCTGCCCCATCCGGGGTGCCCCGCGCAACCCCGCCTCGAAAGTCGCCCATCAAGGACGCGGTCACCCGCAGCCCCTGGCTCATCTTCGCCCTCCTGTGCATGGTCATCGGGGTGATCTTCATCATCGTCCCGCAGGTCAACACCGTGGCGACCGCATTCCGCACCCCGACGGGCTGGGGACTTGACGCGATCATCGAGTTCTTCTCGTCCTCCCGCTACACGTCGGCGATCTGGAACAGCCTGCTCGTCGTGTTCTCCACGAGCGCGATCGCAACTCTGCTCGCCGTTCCGCTCGCGTTCCTCTTCGCGCGCTACGACTTCAACGGCAAGACCGTTGCCCTCACCCTTGTCACACTCGCCACCGCCTCGCCGCCGTTCCTCGGTGCATACGCGTGGCTGATACTTCTCGGCCGTTTCGGGGTCGTCCACAACGTCGTGATGAGCCTGTTCCACGTCGACCTCGATCTGCAGATCGTGGGACCGGTCGGCGTCATCTGGGTGGTCACCTGGCTCGTCTTCCCGCTTGTCTTCCTCCTCTCGTTCGAAGGATTCTCAAACCAAGACCCGAGCCTGGTCGACGCCGCACGCTCGGCAGGCTCGCACCGCATCCGCACCCTTCTCAAGGTCGAGATCCCCCTTGCCGTCCCCGGCATCATCACGGGCATCTTCATGGCCATGCTCGCCGCCTTCTCGGACTTCGGCACGCCCGCCGTCATCGGCGGAGAGTTCCCAGTAATGCCGACCCTGGTATACGGCGAGTACGTCAGTGAGGTGGGCGGGAACCTCTCCCTCGCGTCCACGGCCGGCCTCGTGATGATCCTGATGTCCTCGGTCGCGCTCACCGTGCAGCGCATCATCCTGGCCAAGCGGGCCTTCGCCACACTCGGCGCCAAGCGTGCACGAACCAATCGGGCCGGCCGTCTCGCGCGTTTCTGGATCGCGTTCTACACGACGGTGGTGCTCATGGCAGCGTTCGCACCACACATCACACTCATCGTCGTGTCGTTCATGAAGTGGAACTACGGCATCCTGTCGAACCAGTTCACGCTGGAGAACTACAGCAGCCTGTTCACCGACCACCTGGCACCGATCGGCGTGAGCTTCATGGTTGGCGGGATCGCGACCGTCCTGTGCTCAATCTTCGGCGTGGGGATCTCTTACCTCCTCGTCCGCAAACGGTGGAAGGTCGTGTCGCCCTTCCTGAACATGACGACGACACTCCCGTACATTATTCCGGGGACGGTCCTCGCGCTCGGTTATGTCGTGGTGTTCAACAACCCGCCACTGATCCTCACCGGCACATGGATGATCCTGGTCATCGTCTCGTTCGTGCGTAAACTCCCGTTCGCGATCAAGAGCGCGGAAGCGTCGCTCTCGCAGGTCCATCCCGCTGTCGAGGAGGCGGCCCTCATGGCGGGCGCCGGACCAGGCCGCGCCTTCCTCACGACCACCATGCGGCTGATGATCGGCGGAGTCCTGACGGGCGCCTCGCTGGCCTTCCTGCAGATGATGACCGAGCTGAGCTCGAGCCTCATTCTCTATCGTCCGCCATGGGAGACGATGACCGTCGCCATCTATCGCAACACCCTGTCCAGTGGGGCCGACTTCGGCCTGTCCGCGGCCATGGGCGTCGTGTTGCTCGTCAGCGTGAACGTCATCCTTCTGGCCGTCAACCTGACCACTCGTAAGAACATCCGGCTGTGACCAAGAGCGAAGGAGCACCCACAGTGAGCGCTGACATCACCATCCGCGATCTCGTTAAGTCATTCGGCGGAAGCCCTGTCCTGCGCGGCATCGACCTCACGATCGAGGACGGCGAGTTCTTCACGCTGCTCGGGCCGTCCGGCTGCGGCAAGACCACCATGCTGCGGTGCATCTCTGGATTCGAGCGCGCAGACAGCGGGCAGATCCTGATCGGAGACGAAGACGTCACGAAGGTCGACGTATGGAAACGGAACATCGGCTTCGTCTTCCAGAACTACGCGCTCTGGCCGCACATGACCGTTGCAGACAATGTGGCCTTCGGTCTGAAGACCCGCAAAGTCGGCAAGGACGAACGGGCTCAGCGTGTGGCGGATGCGCTGGCGATGATCGACATGAGCCACGTCGCGAACCGCTACCCGGGTGAGCTCAGCGGCGGCCAGCAGCAGCGCGTGGCGATCGCCCGCGCGCTCGTCTTCCGACCACGCGTCCTCCTCTTCGATGAGCCGCTCAGCAACCTCGACGCTCAGCTCCGCGTCAAGATGCGCCGCGAGATCAAAGACATCCAGCGCAGCCTGAACATCACGTCGATCTACGTGACCCACGATCAGGAGGAGGCTCTGGAACTCTCCGACCGCATCGCTGTCATGTCCGGGGGCGAGGTCCTCCAGGTCGACACCCCGGCGGGTGTGTACCGGGATCCGCACAACGAAACGGTCGCGCGATTCGTCGGACGCAACAACCGGATGACCGGTGTCGTCGAGAACGGCATCTTCAACACCGCAGACCGGGACCTCCGACTGGACGCTGCTGGCCGCGAGGATGGACCGGCTGTGCTCTGCTTCCGCCCCGAAGACGTCCGCGTCTCTGAGAGGGCAACCGCAGGCTCCCATCGCGCGACGATCGTCTCCAGCGGTTTCCGTGGCAGCTATTCGCTCGGCGAACTTCAGCTGCCCGGCGGTAAGACGTTCCTGGCCGACCTGCCGCCGCTCGCTGCGAGCGGTCACGTCACGGACTTCACCGTCGCCCGGTACCACCTGTTCGATGCCAAGGACGCCGCATGAAACTGGCAGGGCTCGGAATCAGCACAAATGCCGACATGATCAACGGTGATGACGAAATCCTCGGGCGTCATCTCGGAGAGATCGCGGATGCCGGCTGCAGTCACGCTGAGCTGATCCTCCACGGACTGGACGTCGTGGTCGGAGGGCGGCTTCAGCCAAGCCGAGTCCGCCGCGTTCACGACGTCCTGCGCCGCAGCGGACTGAGATTCTCGATCCATCTCCCCTACACCCTCAACTTGATGGACCCGAAGTACGGGGAACCGTTCACGCGGATCTTCGAAGCCGGCCTCGACTTCGCTGACACGATCGGTGCCGAGGTCGTGGTTTATCACAGTTCCTGGCGACAGCCGGAATCAGCCCATCGCACGATCAACGATCGCGATGCGCAGGAACTGCTGCTCCGCGACCGTGACACACTCAGAACACTCGGCGAACGCGCGGCTCGAAGCGGTGTCGATATCGGTGTAGAGAACAATGCTTGGACTGACCCGAGCGCCATCACCTACGGACTCCGCCCCGCTGACATCGTCGACCACGTGCGGCAGATCGAGTTGGACAACGTGGGGATCACGCTCGACTTCGGGCATCTGCACCTCACGTCGGAGGCCTACGGGTGGGACTTCGCCGACGAATGTCGCACCGTCCTCCCCTACCTGAAGCACGTTCACGCGCACGACAACTTCGCCGTGCTGGAGCAGACCGGGATATACAATCGCGACTTTCCGCTCGGACTCGGCGATCTCCACCTCCCGATGGGATGGGGCAGCATCGCCTGGCCCGAGATCCTCCCTCTCTTCGCCGACTATGACGGCATTTGGATGATGGAGATCGAGTACCGCCTCGCTTCCTTGTTCCCGGAGATCGCACAGGCCGCAAGAGGGCTTCTCAATCTCCACCAGGATGGCGCTGGGATTGTCCGGTAGCGTCAAGGCGCCGTGAACGTATGGTCTTCGCGAGCAGTTGCGCCTTGAGGCCAGGGATCGGCTCAGCGACATCGCGTGGCATCAGCGGCCGCTTACTCAGAGCCGTTTCAGTCGGCTTCGCGCGTGTGGACACGGCAATTTCCTGCTGAAGTCAAGAGCCGGCAGGGCGTAGAAGTAGGGCGTCCCGCCAAGTCATAGCCCGCCCTCGCGGGCGCGCCGTTGCACGACTCGAGCCGATCCCGTTTGCCCACTGGATTGCTCACGAACGGCGCGGATCCACGGATGTGCAGTGTGATGACGCAAGACATCGGTGACACTTCGTCTGTCAGGAGATCGGTGACAGTCGCGAGTGTCTGACGCGGTCCGCGGCCGTTGCCATTGCCGACGTACTTCGTGCCCGCGGGGGCCAGAGCTTCTCGCTGATGAGGGGGCCGCGGATCGAGGGTTGTCTCTCAAATCAGCCTCTCGGGCGCCGCGGCTGAGCGACAGGTCGCGGTGATCCACTGCGGCAGTTCACGTATCCTCATCGCGCACGTGACCGCAGGGGGTCCTGCGGCGGAGCAGCCCGATAATCGACTTCCCGTCTCCAAGTCAGCCGGCACGTGCGGCTGAGGACCCCTAGCGCGCGGCCTTGGGGGCTCGGGCGTCCCGTAGCATCCCGGCGACGACGAGTGCGATGGCGCCGACGATGACGAGGAGCCACAGCCCGAGCGCGTAGGAGTTCGTTTGCGGGTTGTAGGTGAGACCCATCACGAGCGGAGGGAAGTAGCCGCCGAGCCCACCGGCCGCGGCGACGACGCCGGTGACGGCGCCGACCTTGTCGGACGGGGTCGACGGGCCGACCCATGCGAACACGGCGCCCATGCCGAGACCCATGGCCGCGGCCATCAGAAGGAACGTCGTGCCGGTGACGATTCCTTCTGGTGGTTGCTGCCCGACGACGTAGGCGAGTGAGACGATGCCGGCGAGTGAGACGAGGGAGATGACCTTGGGGCCGAGCCAGTCTGCGAGCACGCCTCCGATCGGGCGCGCGATGACGGCGGCCGCAGCGAACAGCGCGGTGCGGGTGCCGGCGCCGACCGGGTCGACTTCGTTCGGGTAGATCGTCGTGAGGTATTTCGGCAGGAAGGTCGAGAAGGCGACGAAGCCTCCGAAGACGATGCCGTAGAGGAATGCCATCTCCCACGTGACCGGCAGCTTCAGGGCGCCGCGGACTTTCGGCACGAGTGGCTCGTGGCTCGATCGCCAGGCGGGTGAGTCTTTCATGAGGAACCACACCAGCACCGCCATGGCGATCATGACCCCGGCGACCAGGAGATGCGTCGGGACGTATCCGATGCTGATGACGAGCCGAGGGGTGGCGAAGGCCGACACCGCGGTGCCGATCATCCCCATGCCGAACACTCCGTTCGCGAAGCCTCGTCGGGCGGGCGGGAACCAGGCGCTGGAGAACGGGATGCCGGCCGCGAAGATGGTGCCGGCGATGCCGAGCAGGAAGCCGCCGACGAGCAGCAGCGGGAAGCTGCGGATGATCCCGGCGAACATCACGATCAACACAGCCGGCACGGCCGCGAGCAGCACGCCCGCGAACATCTTGCGACCGCCGAAGCGGTCGGTGTACGCGCCGACCAGGATGCGTCCGAGGGCGCCCACGAGCACGGGCGTTGCGAGCATGAGGGAGATCTGTCCCTCGTTGAGTCCCATCTCGGTGGCGTAGGTCTTCTGCAGCGGCGCGATCAGCATCCACGCCCAGAACCCGACCGTCGACGCGAACGTCGCCAATATCACCTGCGCGAGTCCGCCCCGGAGCGAACCCGCATCCGTCGTCGGTTCCGCCCGGCCCGCCTGATCCGCCTGATTCATCGTGTGCATGGCTCGTCCCGTCTTCGAGCAACCGCCTGTCGACCATGACGCTAGCGGACAGTAGGTACCGAGCGGCAGGCATTTTCGCCGAATTCGTCCGGGGCTCCTGACAGATGAATACTCACGGTGGATACTGGCGCGAGGACGGCGTGACATCACGAGGCTGTGATCAGGCGAATCGAAGGACCGCACATGACACCGCGCGACAGCGATATCCATCCCTCCACCGACGGCGCTTTGGCCGACGCGCTGGTCTCGATGCGCCGGTTCCTGCGGCCGCGCGAGGTCTCCCCAGATCTGCGGACGTTGTTCCTCGAGGGCGGACGGTCTGGGGACGTGTTCTACCGCGACCGCTGGTCGCACGACAAGGTCGTGCGCTCGACGCACGGGGTGAACTGCACGGGCTCCTGCTCGTGGAAGGTGTACGTCAAGGACGGCATCATCACGTGGGAGGTGCAGCAGACCGACTACCCCTCCGTCGGGCCCGATTCGCCCGAATACGAACCGCGCGGCTGCCCGCGAGGTGCGGCCTTCAGCTGGTACACGTACTCGCCGACCCGCGTGCGCTACCCCTACATCAGAGGAACGCTGCTCGAGTCGTACCGGCGCGCGAAGCAGGAGCATCCCGACCCCGTCGACGCGTGGGGCTCGCTCATGGCCGACCCCGAGGCCTCGGTCGCGTACCGACGGCAGCGCGGCAAGGGCGGGCTCGTGCGCGCGACGTGGGACGAGGCGATCGAGATCGCTGCCGCCGCGCATGTCCACACCGTGAAGTACTACGGACCGGACCGGATCGCCGGGTTCTCACCCATCCCCGCCATGTCGATGGTCTCGCACGGCGCCGGCGCGCGGTTCATGAGCCTGCTCGGCGGCGTGATGCTGTCGTTCTACGACTGGTACGCGGACCTTCCAGTCGCGAGCCCGCAGGTGTTCGGCGACCAGACCGACGTGCCCGAGTCCGCGGACTGGTGGAACGCAAGCTACCTGATGATGTGGGGCTCGAATGTGCCGGTGACGCGCACGCCGGACGCGCACTTCATGGCCGAGGCGCGCTATCGCGGCACGAAGGTCGTCACCGTCTCACCGGACTACACCGACAACACGAAGTTCGCGGACGAGTGGGTGGCCCCGCATCCCGGTACCGACGGCGCCCTCGCGTTCGCGATGGGGCATGTCATCCTCACCGAGCACTTGGTGCGCCGCCGCACACCGCGCTTCGAGGACTACCTGCGCCGCTATACCGACTCTCCCTACCTCGTGACGCTCGAGGATCGCGAGGGCGTCCTCGTGCCGGGCAAGTTCGTGACCGCGAGCGACCTGGGCGGCGCGGCGGCGGCAGAGACGCATGCGGACTTCAAGCCGGTGCTACTGGATGCCGACGGCACGCCGCTCGTGCCGGGCGGCAGCCTCGGCCACCGCTTCTCGCCGGAGGACGAGGGTCGATGGAACCTCGATCTCGGCGGCGCCGTGCCCCCGCTCTCAATCGCCGACGTGCCCGGGTGGAGCGGCGCCTCAGCCGCGATCTCGCTGCCGAGGTTCGACGTTACGCCCGAACCCGGGCACGAGCACGAGGGCGGCTCGGGCGTCGTCGTGCGCGGGGTGCCGACGATGGCCGTCGGGGGACGCATCGTGACGACGGTGTTCGACCTGCTGCTCGCCCAGTACGGCGTCGCCCGCGAGGGGCTGCCGGGCGAGTGGCCGGTGGGCTACCAGGATGCGTCGACCCCGGGAACGCCCGCGTGGCAGGAGGAGATCACCTCCGTGCCGGCCGCGCAAGCGACGCGGATCGCGCGCGAGTTCGCGGACAATGCGGAGCGCAGCGGCGGCCGGTCGATGATCATCATGGGCGCGGGCACGAACCACTGGTTCCACTCCGACACGATCTACCGCACGTTCCTCGCGCTCACCACGATGACGGGATGCCAGGGTGTCAACGGTGGTGGCTGGGCGCACTACGTCGGCCAAGAGAAGGTGCGGCCGCTGACCGGCTATTCGCAGTACTCGACGGCGGCTGACTGGAGCCGCCCGGGGCGGCAGATGATCGGCACGGCGTTCTGGTACCTCGCCACGGACCAGTGGCGTTACGACGGCCTGCCCGCGGATCAGCTCGCCTCGCCTCTCGCACGCGGCCGGTTCGCGGACCGGACGACTGCGGACTGCCTGGTCGAGTCCGCGAAGCGCGGATGGATGCCGAGCTACCCGACCTTCGACCGCAATCCGCTCGATCTGTGCGACGAGGCCGACGCGGCCGGCAAGGAGCCGGCGCAGTACGTCGTCGACGCGCTCGCCGACGGATCGCTGCACTACGCGGCCGAGGACCCCGACGCCCCAGAGAACTTCCCCCGGATCGTCACGGTGTGGCGCGCGAACATCCTCGGCTCGTCGGGCAAGGGCAACGAGTACTTCCTGAAGCACCTGCTCGGCACGGACGCCGCGATCCGCGCACCCGAGACGCGCCCGTCGGCACGGCCGAAGACCCTCCGCTGGCGCGACGACGCCCCGAACGGCAAGCTCGACCTGCTCCTCACCGCCGACTTCCGGATGACGAGCACCACGCTGTTCAGCGACATCGTGCTGCCCGCCGCCACCTGGTATGAGAAGCACGACCTGTCGTCGACGGACATGCATCCGTTCATCCACGCATTCACGCCCGCGATCGACACCCCTTGGCAGACGCGCACCGACTTCGACATGTTCGGCCTGCTCGCCCAGCGCTTCAGCGAGTTCGCCCGCATCCATCTCGGCGTGCGGCGCGATCTCGTCGCAGCTCCCCTCCTGCATGACACCCCGGATGCGATGGCCACCCCGCACGGGCGGGTCGTCGACGGCGCGCCCGCGGTCCCGGGCGTGACGATGCCGAAGCTCATCGTCGTCGAGCGCGACTACCCTGCGCTCGTCGACAAATGGCGCTCTCTCGGCCCGCTCACGGAGAAGCTCGGGCTCACGACGAAGGGCGTGACGTTCCACGCCGAACCCGAACTGAAGCTCCTCGGCCGGGTGAACGGCGTCTTCCCGGACGACCCACGGGCGGGCGTCGCGGCCGGGCGCGTGCGGCTCGACAGCGACGAGCGCGCGTGCGAGCTGATCCTCGCCCTGTCCGGCACGAGCAACGGCCGGCTCGCGGTCCAAGGCTTCCGTGAGCTCGAACAGAAGACGGGCCAGGAGCTCGCCTATCTCGCCGAGGAGCACGAGGGCACGCGCCTGACCTTCCACGACGTGCAGGTGCAGCCGCGGAGCGTCATCACCTCGCCCGAATGGTCGGGCTCCGAGCACGGCGGCCGGCGTTACACCGCGTTCGCCGTCAACGTGGAGAACCTGAAGCCGTGGCACACGCTCACGGGGCGTCAGCACTTCTACCTCGACCACGACTGGATGGAGGAGCTCGGCGAGAATCTGCCGATCTACCGCCCGCCGCTCGATCTGCACCGACTGTTCGCCGACCCGGTTCCGGGCGACACGCGCCGCATCGCCGGCCCCGGCTCCCCGGGACAGACAGAGGTCGCAGTGCGCTATCTCACGCCGCACTCGAAGTGGTCGATCCACTCCGAGTACCAGGACAACCTCTTCATGCTGTCGCTCTCGCGCGGCGGCCCGACGATCTGGATGAGCCCGCAGGACGCGGGCAAGATCGGGGTCGTCGACAACGAGTGGATCGAGGCGTACAACCGCAACGGCGTCGTGGTCGCCCGCGCGATCGTGTCCCATCGGATGCCCGAGGGCACGGTCTACATGTACCACGCGAAGGACCGCACGATCGACGTGCCGATCACCGAGACGAGCGGCATGCGCGGCGGCATCCACAATTCGCTCACCCGCATCCTGCTCAAGCCCAGCCATCTGATCGGCGGGTATGCCCAGCTCTCGTTCGCGTTCAACTATCTCGGCCCCACCGGAAACCAGCGCGACGAGATCACCACCATCCGCCGCCGCAGCCAGGAGGTGCAGTACCGATGAAGGTCATGGCGCAGATGTCGATGGTCATGAATCTCGACAAGTGCATCGGATGCCACACCTGCAGCGTCACGTGCAAGCAGGCGTGGACGAATCGCACGGGCATGGAATACGTGTGGTTCAACAACGTCGAGACCCGGCCCGGGCAGGGCTATCCGCGCGCGTATGAGGACCAGGAGCGATGGCAAGGCGGCTGGGTGCGGAAGAAGAACGGCCGCCTCAAGCTCCGCGCCGGCGGCCGGCTCAACAAGCTCGCGAACATCTTCTCCAACCCGAAGCTGCCCGAGATCCAGGACTACTACGAGCCCTGGACGTACGACTACGACATGCTGCTGAACGCGCCCGAGAGCACGCAGATCCCGGTCGCACGCCCGAAGAGCCTCCTCACCGGCGAGGACATGAAGATCACCTGGTCGGCCAACTGGGACGACGACCTCGGCGGATCGGCCGCGACGATGGAGAAGGACCCGATCCTGCAGAAGATGAGCGAGCACGTGCAGGCCGACTTCGAGCAGGCCTTCATGTTCTACCTGCCCCGGATCTGCGAGCACTGCCTCAACCCGTCGTGCGTCGCATCCTGCCCGTCCGGCGCGATGTACAAGCGCGCCGAGGACGGCATCGTGCTCGTCGACCAGGACCGCTGCCGCGGCTGGCGCATGTGCGTGTCGGGCTGCCCTTACAAGAAGGTCTACTTCAACCACAAGACCGGCAAGGCCGAGAAGTGCACCCTGTGTTATCCGCGCATCGAGGTCGGGCTGCCGACGGTGTGCTCCGAGACGTGCGTCGGACGGCTGCGGTACCTCGGGCTCGTCCTGTACGACGTCGACCGTGTTGCGGAGGCGGCCGCAGTGGCGGACGAAAAGGACCTCCTCGACGCTCAGCGGAACGTACTCCTCGACCCGCACGACCCCGAGGTCATCGCCGCGGCGCGGCGCGACGGCATCCCCGAGGACTGGATCGAGGCCGCGCAACGCAGCCCGATCTGGCGACTCATCCACGACTACCGGATCGCACTCCCCCTCCACCCTGAGTACCGGACGATGCCGATGGTCTGGTACATCCCGCCGCTCTCACCCGTCGTCGACGTGGTCACCGGGTCGGGCAACGACGGCGAAGATGCACGCACGCTCTTCGCCGCGATCGACAAGCTGCGCATCCCGATCGGCTACCTCGCGGAGCTCTTCACGGCGGGCGACACGAAGCCCGTCGACAAGTCCCTCCGCACTCTCGCCGCGATGCGCTCGTACATGCGTGGCATCAACCTCGACGACGAGCGTGACGAGCGGATCCCGGCCGCGATCGGAATGACGGGCGCCGAGGTCGAGGAGATGTACCGTCTGCTCGCCATCGCGAAGTACGACGACCGCTACGTGATCCCCGCCGCGCACGCCGAGCAGGCTCAGCAGCTCGAGGAGCTCGCATGCTCGCTCGATTACGACGGCGGCCCCGGGATGTACGGCCCCGGCCGCTTCGGCACCTCCAGCGGCCAGCCGATGCCGGTCGCGGTCGAGAACTTCCACGCGTTGCAGACCCGGCAGACGGCTGACCGCCCGAGCACCGCGGGCCGCGTCAACCTCCTGAACTGGGATGGCAACGGCAGCCCCGACGGCCTGTTCCCGCCGCGGGGCGATTCCGGCGCGGAGGACGAGTCGTGATCGGCCGCGTCACGCCGCAGCGGATGATGCCCGATCCACTACCCTCTCTGTCACTGCGGCGCGAGCAGCGCGCGACCGCGCACATGGTCGCATCCCTCCTCCTCGACTACCCCGACGACGCCTGGTTCTCCCGCCTGCCGGTGCTGCGCGCACACGTCGCCACCCTCCCGCACCGCATGGCGCAGCTCTTCGACGGATTCATGGATGCAGCGGCCGCCACGGGCCCCCGAGCCTGGCAGGCGCAGTACGTCGCGACCTTCGATCTGAAGCGCAGGTGCAGCCTCTACCTGACCTACTACGCGACCGGCGACACGCGCCGCCGCGGCGCCGCGCTCGTCGCGTTCCTCGACGCGTACCGCGCCGCTGGCTGGGAGTTCGAGGCCGACGAGCTACCCGACTACCTCCCCGCCGTGCTCGAGCTGTCCGCCTCGTCCGACTCGCCGATCGCCGCGGGCATCCTCTCCGCCCACCGTGAGGGCGTCGAGGTGCTGCGCTACGCGCTCGAATCGCAGGACAGCCCCTGGAGCGCCGTCGTCCGTGCGGTCACGCTCTCGCTCCCGCCGATCGACGAGCGCACCCGCGAGCGTTACTTGCGCCTGATCAACGACGGCCCGCCCACCGAGACCGTCGGGATCGACACGCTGCCGCCATTCCCGGTGCGGCCCGAGATGGTTCGGGAGGGCTGATGGACACGCTGAGCCTCCTGCTGTGGGGCATCCTGCCCTACGTGGCGATGGTGATCTTCATCGCAGGCGCCGTGTGGCGGTACCGCTACGACCAATTCGGCTGGACCTCGCGCTCCAGCGAGACCTACGAGAACCGTCTGCTGCGGTGGGGCGGACCCCTGTTCCACTACGGCATCCTGCTCGTGCTCGCCGGGCACGTCGTCGGGCTCCTCGTCCCCATGGAGTGGATCGCCGCGATGGGCGTCCCGGAATGGCTTTACCACCTCGCCGCGGTGGGTCTCGGAACGATCGCCGCGATCATGACGATCGTCGGCCTCGGCATCCTGATCTATCGCCGCCGCACGGTCGGGCCGGTCTTCCTCGCGACGACCGTCATGGACAAGGTGATGTACGTCTTCCTCGGTGCAACGATCCTCTTCGGGGCTCTGGCGACAATGGCGACCCAGATCTTCGGGCCCGGCTACGAGTACCGCGAGACGGTGTCGCCGTGGGTGCGCAGCATCCTGCTGTTCCATCCCGAGCCGCAGCTCATGGTCGGCGTGCCCCTGCTGTTCCAACTGCACGCGGTCTCGGCGACGCTGCTGTTCATCCTCTGGCCGTTCACCCGGCTCATCCACGTGTTCTCGGCGCCGGTCTGGTATCTGTTCCGGCCGTATATCGTCTATCGCTCGCGCGACCGGCGCACCGGCACGCGCCCAGTTCGCCGCGGATGGCAGCCCGTGCAGGCTCCCGACCCGAAGCGGCTCCGCCGTCCCTGACCCTCCACGCGAGGACGTCGCCGTCGCGCCCGACATCGTGCTCGCAGATGGCCGGGTCTTGCGCGTCGGGTGGTCCACGGATCCTGAGGCGATCGGCAAGACGAGGAGCGACATCAGTGCCGGCGTCGGCTCAAACCTCCCCGACACGACATCGGAACCCGCGACAGATCGCAGCCCATCGGTGGCGGGGACGGTGGGACTTGAACTCTTCTGCAGAGCGGCGAGTTGGATAGCGCTCGCGGCCACTTCGTTGATTTCACGCGGGTTCGCCGGGCCTCCGGTTCACGTTGGATCAGGTTGGAGAGTGCTCAGCCGATCACATTTCGTTTCGTTCTTTCCCACCCAGTTCCCACGCGAATCCCGCATCCCAACTTTCGCAGGACACCGTTCATGCGCGTACTTCCTCTACTCGCGACGCGATGATCGTTGTGCAGGCGGCGGTCCCCGCATGGGCCGGCCGCAGCCTCCGGCGCGACGCAGGCAAGGTTACTGACATCATGCGGTGGGAACGAACGATTCGGGAATCCGGAGACCGTGGGGTCACGGACGCTGGGCAGGCGACTCCCACCCCTGGCTCAGAGGCGGGCGATCGTCTCGATGTCGGCGTGGAACTCGTCGATCGCCTCCGGCGACACGGTGGCGCGCGTGTTGCCGAGCGCGCGCTCGTAGTCGTGGGTCGTCAGCAGGGAATCGGCATCCTCATCGCTCAGCGCGCGAGCGAGCGCCTCCTGCGATGCGCGCCGCGCCGCGTACTCGATGTCGGCCGGCGTCAGCCCCTCACTGTCGGACACGAGCCGGTCGAGGTCGATCCCTTGCGCCGACTCGGGCGGGATGTAGCGTCCCCAGATGGCGCGGCGGGCGTCGGCATCGGGGAGCCCGATCGGGATCACGTAGTCGAAGCGTCCGTGGCGGAGAAAGGCGGCATCTAGCGCCCTGATGAAGTTCGTGGCGCAGATGAGCAGCCGCCCCTCGCGATCGCGGAAGTCGGCGACGAGCTTCAGCAGCTCGTTCGTGACACCCTGCGTCGGCGACGGCGGGATGCCGCCGCGGCGCGATGCGATCTCCTCGACCTCGTCGATGAACACCACGGCGTGCTCGAGCTCGTCGATCTTCTCGAAGGCCGAGCGGAGCGCCCCCGCCAATCCTCCGGCAGAGTCGGCGAGGCGGGAGGGGAAGAGCTCGACGAACGGCCAGCCGAGGCGGGATGCGACGCCCCGCGCGAACGTCGTCTTCCCGGTGCCGGGCGGACCGAAGAGCATGACCGCCCGCGGCGGGACGACGCCGAACCGCGCGGCGAGCTCGGGCCGCGAGAGCGGTGTGACCAGGCGCTCCTCGAGCAGCTGCTTCTCGTGCGCCATGCCGGCGACGCGCTCCCACAGATGGCGGGGAAGGATGCGACCGCCGACGTCCTTCAGCGCCTCGATCTCGCGGCGCTGCACGGGCATGTCGCGCTCCACGTAGCGGACGGAGTGGTGCACCTCGAAGGCGTTCGCGGTGAACGCGTCGAGCCCGTCCGCCTCGGGGATCAGCACCGAGAGCTTCGCGAGGCCGAGCGGCGCCATCCGGCGCTCGAGCGCGTCGAGAAGTGCCGTGCTCACCTCGGCGGGCGTGACGGCATCCGCGACACCGAAGAACACGATCCAGCCCTGAGCGTGGGCGGCGCGTCCCACCACGGCTCCGACGAGGTCGTCGCCCTGCATCGCGACGACGGCGTAGTCCTGCTGGCAGGAGGCGATCACCTCGGCGAGCGAGTAGATCGGCCACTCGTTCTCGCCGGTGACCTGGCCCCACAGCCGCACGATCTGGTCGAGATCGTCGCCGTGGAAGTCGCGGATGTACGTCCTCGCCATGACTGGCCCCCTCGCGGTCGTGCGGCTCCGTCGTGCGGCTGCGGTTTCACCGGCCCAACGTCTCCGCATCGACGATAGTCGGGTCCTCAGGTCGCGGGCACGATGACGTCGCGCACGAGCGCGTCGAGCTGCGCCTCCGCGTCGAGGAACTGCTGTCGAAGCGTGGTGCGCGCGGCGCCGAAGTCGGCGAACTCCGACGGTGCCATGCCGTCGACCTCGTAGGCGCGGCGGAAATCGCTGAGCTCGAGCAGCTCGTCGAGGAGCGCCGCCGGCACGGGAACACCGATGCGATCTTTGACAACCATGGCGTTGGACTGGATGCGATCCTGCCCGCCCAACGAGTGCGGTGCTGGGAGAGGCGGGTCTGATTCGAGCGAGCTCCGCATGCCCCCGCTATTCCGGCGACGCAGCTTCGATCGCCAATATCCCCTTGAAAGTCGCTCGGGTCCGCTCAATGTGTACGCACATCAAGGTCTCTGCGCGCTCCGGGTCTCGAGTTTGGATGGCGCTCAGTATCGCCTCGTGCTGATCAGCATCCTCCTCTGGAGTCACTCCGAGATCGAGGATGTCCAGCGGCGTGAACAGTTCGCCACGGAGCTGGCGAACTGCGGCCGACAACCGAGCGGACCGGGCCGCGGCTGCCACTGCAGCGTGGAACTGAGAGTCGGCGACACGGAACTGCACTTGAGTCGAGACTTTCCGCAGGGCATCGGTCGCCTCCCGCATGATCTCGTGATCGTCGCGTGTGCTTCGGAGCGCCGCGAACCGCGCCGTGGCCATCTCGATTCCGATGCGCAAATCGAACAACTCGTCCAAAGCGGCAGATTCGGCGATCATGCGATCCCGCCAGGCCTGCGCCGGCTCACTCAGGTCGGTGACGTATGCGCCACCGTGCGGCCCTCGACGAACCTCGATGTAGCCCTCACTCTGCAGCACACGAAGCGCCTCTCGCAGGGTGACACGTGATACACCGAACTGTTCTGCGAGCTCTCGTTCAGCGGAGAATCGTTCGCCCGGCCGGAGCTCCCCCATGTGAATGCGG
Source organism: Microbacterium rhizosphaerae (assembly GCF_034120055.1). Lineage (NCBI taxonomy): Bacteria > Bacillati > Actinomycetota > Actinomycetes > Micrococcales > Microbacteriaceae > Microbacterium > Microbacterium rhizosphaerae. Next base: position 4,018,579 of record NZ_CP139368.1, read on the forward strand.
GCACGCAGCGACGCGGCGAGGCTGTGCGGGATCCGCCCACTCGTCAGCTCCAGGTCCATGAGCTAACGGTATCGAATTGGAACGGTCTTCAGACCAATCGCCGCGGGACGCCTTAACGAGCTCATTCGAACGTGGCCAGAGCCCACCGGAGGTGCTCCGCGAACGCCACAGGATTCTCCGCGTGAGGGAAGTGTCCGAGTTCCGGCATCTCGTGGAACACCGCTCCGGGGACACGCTGGGCGAGTGACATTGTCGCCGCCGGCGGGACGGTGTAGTCGTAGGCGCCGGACATGAGCACGACCGGCGGGGTGGCCGCGTCAAACATCGGCGCCACGTTGTCGATGTCCCAACAGGTGGTGTAGTAGACGATGTCACGTTCGTACACCGCGTAGCCGCCCTGTGAGTAACCCCACCAGACTCGATCGCGGTCAGCCTTCGGCGAGTTCGGAGACATCAGTCCGAATGTCCACTCCGGTACGAAGAGCGCCTGGTTCACTTTCGGATTCCGGAGCCACGCGTTGTGCCGGTTGCCCACCCGGGGACCGACCTGGCATCCGATGGCCGCCGCGATCGACGTGGGGTGGCGCGCGGCGACCTCTACGACGGCGGCGCCTGCCATGGATGCGCCCACGAGCACAGGCGGCTCCTCGAGCTCGAGCGCGGCGATCACGGCTACAACGCAACCGGCGTACGTTTCGCTGGTGAGTTCGTAGTCGAGCAGTCGCCGCGCCTGAGCCGGCGAGGACCGGCCATGCCAGGGAAGGTCGAAACTGATCAGGCGGCGTCCGGGGAACCGGTCGGCCAAGGAGAACAGTCCGTGGAACTGGGTGCTGTCCGCGCCGGCGGTGTGCAGGAACACGATGGGCCGGCCGGTCCCGACCGACTCGACGTAGACGTCGCAGGTTCCCCATCCATCCACGTCGACGCGCACGTAGCGCCCCTCGACGAGGGAGAGATCCACGGGCGTCGGCGGCACGTCCGCCCTGCCTGCGAGCACCTCCACCGTGCGGCGCACGAGATGAATGTGCTGCGCGAAGGCGAGATGGTCGCCGCGGACTTCCCCCGCGCCGCGCGGTGCCAGGTGGGCGAGGATGTGCTGAGTACCCGGCGTCGGCTGTTCCGCCAGCAGCGAGATCCACGCATCCTCTTCGAGGATGACGGTGAAGTCCGCACCCGCACCTCCGAAGGGTCTTCCATCCTGCACCCGGATCTGGATCAACGTTGCTGCTGGGGTGGCCAACGCGAAGACGACGTTCGAGCCGGCCGCCAACGATGCGAACTCGCCGTCCCCGGCGAGTCGCGCCAGCAACGAACTGCGATCGATTGCGAACGCCATATCGACGCCGGCCTCCCTGTCGTCGACCTCAGTCGTCCGACTTGCCACTATGTGCATCCACCGTCGGTTCGAGGGGGTTGATGCCCACGACGTCCTGCCATGCCTCGACCCCCCACTGGAATGCGACGACTCCGGCCTCCGGAAGGGAGATCTCGATCGCTTCGAGAATCTCCTGCGGAGTCAGTCCGAGGTCGAGCGCCACTTGGATGTGGCTGCGCAACTGCGGCAGCGGGGCGCGCATGACCGTCAGACTGACGATGAAGAGGAGTTCCTTGGTCCGCCGATCCAGTGAACGCTGGTCGAGGTACGCCGCATTCACGACGTGGTTCGCGGCCTGGAGAACGGGGAAGTCAGCTGCCGCCATCACCTTGTGATAGTTGAGCACGTACCCGCGTCTGGTGGCCATGTCGTCAATGTAGCTCTGCGCGATAGCAGTCATGCGTTTCTCCCTCGGGTGATGAGTTGGGATCCGTCTGGGTCAGCTCTGCGTAACCAGCGCCGAGTCCTCGTGATCGCCGTCGGTCGCGAGGCCCACGAGGCTCTCCCGGCGCCGGCGCCAGAGATACATCGCGACTCCTGCCCCGACGAGATACCAGACGGCGACGATGGGTCCGGCGAGGTTGAGCGGGAATGTGAGCGGAGCGATCCAGCTGAACACCGGGATCCCCGCTCCGGCGAAGAATGCTGGGATGAGGAACAGTACGCCGGCGACAGGAATCACCACATGCAGCCAGACCCGGAAATCCTTGCGCTGGAAGCGGAGGAAGTAGATGGGGCACGCGATCGCCGCGATCAGGTAGATCGGGAGGATCGCGATGGTCAGCACCTCACCGAACATCACATACCCCTCCACTGGACCGAGGATGCCGGCGACCACGATCGTCAGTACCGCTTCGATGCCGAAGACGAGGAACACGGCGCGCGTCGGAGACTTCGTGCGCGGGTTCGTCCGCGCAAAGACGTGCGGGATGGTGCGGTGGTGAGCCATCGCCCAGACAGAACGGGACGCGGCCATGCCACCACCGGTAGCGCACGCCAGGCAGGAATTCATGAGGGCGATGAGCACCACGATCCATCCGAGACCCCAGAGCTTCTGGGAGATCGCCAGCCAGCCATTCCCACCCTGGAAACTCAGGAAGTCGACCATCTTCTCGGGACCGAAGTAGACCGTGATGGCGTACGTGGTGAGAACGTAGAACACACCGACGAGAAGGGTCGCTCCGATGATGGCCCGCGGGATGTTGCGGCGAGGACGCTTGGTCTCCGCGGCAAGCGGTGCGGCCGCTTCAAAGCCGATGAACGCGAGGAATCCGTAGATCGAGCCCGCGACGACGCCGGACATTCCGTGGAAGCCGTTGGCGTCCGCATCCGCCGGGGTGAAGACCTGCAGGGTGTTGTTCGGGCCAGCCGCAACGATCAGGACGATCGCGAGGATGACGAACACCGCGATCTCGAAGATGCCGAGGATGACCACGACGTTGGTGCCGAATTTCACACCGAAGTAGTTCAGCGTGAAGGCGACCGCCATGCACACGGCCGTGGCGACGATCCAGGTGAGCGTGTAGCCGGGGCCTTCGGCCTTGGGAAAGATGGTGCTTGCAATCAGATTTCCGAACACCAGGCACAGGTAAGGGCCTGCGCAGATGTAGACGAATGGATAGACCCACGCGGTCACGAACCCGATCCCGCTGTGGATCGCCTTGCCCACGTAGGAGGCCAGGCCGCCCGCCGTCGCCATATGCTTCGCGAGCTGCCCGATGGCTACGGCCACCAGGAGACAGCCGACGAGAGCGATCAGGACGCCCAGAGGAAGAGATCCTCCGGCGAAGCCGCTTCCGGAGGTGATCGCGTATGCGGCGCCGGACGCGGGCCCCATTGCGGCGATCGAAACGAAGAGGACCTCCGTGAGAGAGACGTTTCCTTTCGCGAGTCGGTCGTCGCCCGCACCCGCGTCGACCCCGCCTGTCATCGTGCTCACCTGCGCTGGCGCGCTCGGGTTGGTGACCATGTTTCCGCCTTTCGGTTCGCACCCCGCCCTTGGGGTGTCGACATACGGTATTACCGCATTGCGATACTACGATATTACGGTTGCTGGGGGAAGAGCCAATTCTCGCTGGCCCCGCAAAGGTCGGCGGGGCTCAATCCTCGAGACGTCCAGCGCTCGCGGTAGCGATCGATTCGAGCCGCGACACGACGAGCACCGGGCGTTTCCTGCAGGTTCTCGATCGATAGCTCGAGCAGCTCCTCCGCAGCCCGCCGCAGTCGCCTGTCTTGGAGCCCATAGTGAGCCGCTGACCGCCAGAGATCCTCGGTTCCTTCGCAGATGGCGCGCGCCGCGTCCGCAGCGCGAGGGCCGGAGATGACCGCGTGGATCACGGCGGTCGGTACGATCCACCAGTGCCCCGGCGGCATGTCGAGGTACCTGACTTCGAAGTACCCCTTCGGTCTGACGAAGGGAAACAAGGTCGTGAGGTGCAGGTCGAGGTCGGCGAGCCGGGCGGGGCACCTGCGGTCGACCACTTCGGTTCCCCGGAGGATCCAGTCGCGGAAGCTGACGTCGCGCGGGGCGAGCCAGTCGTGTCCATCCATTTGCGTGAGCATGAGTGGCGCATCAAGCGCCCATTGCGCGTATCCTGCTGGGCCGGCGTGCCTGCCATCGAGGGTCGGCGTCGCCGTGCGGGCGGGGTCCAACCCGAGCCAGGACCGCAAGCGTCGGCTCTTCCAGCCGCCCTCCCTGGCTGCGGACGGCGAGTTCCCGAAGGCGGCGACGAGTGCCGGGCCGATCGCATAGAGAAGCGTCCACCGGTCGGCGACCTCGGAGGCGGTGGCGCCGACATCGACATTCACCTGCAGCGCAGCGGTGGCGCGCATCATCTCGAGCCCGTACGGGTTCCAGGGCAGGAAATAGCGCTCCATCGCGTCGTACCGCGGGTTGTGCAACACGCGGTCAGGCAGCGGCGCGTCGGTGTCTCGTCGCGTCGTCGCCTGGAGCCCCACTCGTCCAAGTCCGTGCGCAAGCCGGCGCAGGTCGCAGTCCACCTCGTCCGCCAGCGATTGCAGGTCGGCTGCGGGGTTCGAGCTCAGTTCGATCTGGCCGCCCGGTTCGAACGTCAGCCGACCGCTGAGGTGATCCTGCAATTCGTGGGACACGGCGGCGGCGACACCGAACGCCGGCGGTTCTCGCACCCCTTCGGGCTGGAGGAACATTTCGATCTCCACCCCGACGGTGTGGGCATGTGTCGGAGTGAAGAGGCGGTCAATGTGGCCGAGTGCGGACGCGACCGTCAGAGCGGAATCCTCGACGCCGAGCGTACGCTCGTCGTTCGTGGCCGGGCCTTGTTCGGTCTTCATCGCATCCGTCATCATTGGGTGCTCGTCTCCTCGAAGGAAAGGCGAGTGCCCCCGCTGCGAAGTCGCAGGTGGGGCACTCAGGAAGACCGATCTCAGTCGACGGGGATCCCGCGTTCGAAGATTTCGGCTCCGGGGATGTGCGGCACCCAGGGCTGGGCTGACCGGTGCCACAGCTCAGATGTCGGCTGCAGCCAGGAGGTGTCGTTCAGCGTTCCGGCCTTGACGAAGACGAGCCCGGGCATCGCGTCGATCCGGCTGATGATCGGCGACCCGCAGTTGCCGCAGAACGAGCGATTCGTGTTGCTCTTGTGGTCTTCGCCTCGCGTGATGAAGGTCTTCAGCGAATCGCCTTCGATCGTCAGCGCGTCATCATCGATGCCGATGACGAGCGAAACGGCGGCGCCGGTCTGTCGCTGACAGTCCGTACAGTGGCACACAGCCGTGAATTGGACTTCGGTGTCTGCCGCATACTGCACGTTTCCGCAGAGGCAGTGACCTTCGAGTTTCACTGGTGATCTCCCTTGATTGTGGGGCGTGACATCCACCCAGGATTACAATACTACGGTACTACGGTCATTGAGTAGTAGCATATGTTTAGTTTCGAAGAGGGGAGACCATGTGTCCATGCTTCAGCGGGAGGCAGCGCCGTTGCGAACGCAACTCGTGGCACGGCTTCGTGAGGACATCATCGAGGGGCAGTACACCGCCGGCGATCGTCTCATCGAGAAGAACTTGGAAGCCACATACGGGGTGAGCCGCACGGTCGTGCGCGAGGCTCTTCGCCAGCTCGAGTCCGAGCAGCTCGTGGAGATCGTGCCCAACGTCGGCCCGAAGGTCCGCGGGTTGACGTATGACGATGTCGTGCACCTGTACCAGGTGCGTGCGGCACTGGAGTCTGCAGCATGTCGCCTGGCCGCCGAATCGGCATCGCTCGAAGGCGTGGATGGGCTTCGGCGAGCGTATGAGCATCTTCATGATCACGCTGCGCAGGAGTCGGTCGCAGACCTGATCGTCGAGAAGAACAAGTTCTATGACGCGCTCATCGAAGCGAGCGGCAACCCGATCATCGGGGAGATGCTCGCCAACGTACAAGCCCGAATCGCGCAACTTCGCTACATCACTCTAGGAACCCCAGATCGGACCCCGCACATGCTCGCGGAGATCCGCGCCATCGTCGACGCGATCGAGGCCTCGGACCCGGAAGCGGCTGTCGCCGCATCGATCGCACATGTCGAGAGCGCCGCTGGGATCGCGAAGCAGCACGTCGCCCACCTGCGGTCCGCTCCCGTCGGCTGAGCTCACTGTGCGCCGCCCCTGGTTCGGGGCGGCGCACTCGGTGAGGGGGCTCAGTTGTCGTACTGGTGGTACACCTTCGCGATGACCTTCCACTCGCCGTCCTGCTTGAGGAGGGTGTGGAAGTCGGTGTAGTCGGCTCCGATGGCGTCGGACTCCATGTCCACACGGACGACCGCGGTGGTCGGGGTGATGCCGATGACGTCGAGCCGAGTTGCGATCTCGGGCGCGTCGCCGTTCTCGTCGACGAAGGTGTACAGGTTCTGGATGGTTCCACCGAGGAGCTGCCCATTCGTGAACCCGTACATGACGGCGTCCTCGTGGAACGCGCGGGCCACATCCCCGGCGTTGCCGATGCGCAGACCGTCGACATACTTCTGCACGGTGGCAACGACCGCGTCGTAATCGGAGGTGGGAACAACCTTGATATTCGGCATAGCAGTGTCTTTCTGTCTCGTGGATGGTTGGGGTATGGACGGGCGGTTCACCAGGCGGAGCTTCCGCCGTCGATGGTGAGGACGGAGCCGGTTGCAAAGCTGGAGCGATCTGACGCGAGCCAGGCGATGGCCTCTGCGATTTCGCTCGGCGCCCCCATCCGGTTCATCGGGGCGCGCTGGTTGAACTCCGAACGTGTCGCGGTCGGATCTGCTGCGGCAGCGATCACGCCGTCGATGAGCGGAGACGAGACGGTCCCCGGCGCGACGGCGTTGACTCGGACGTTGCCCGAAACGTGGTCGATCGCCATCGCTCGGGTGAGCGAGCTGATCGCGCCTTTGGAGGCGACATATGCTGCCCGATCGGGGATGCCGACGAGTGCGGTGTACGAGCTGGTGTTCACGATACGGCCGCGACCGGAAGCGACAAGATAGGGCATCGCGTGCTTCGAGCACAGGAAGACGCCTTTGAGGTTGACGGCCATCAGCAGATCCCAGTCGGCTTCGTCGGTCGTCACGACTGTGCCCCTGTGTCCGAAGCCCGCGTTGTTGCACAGCACATCGATGCCTCCGAAATGCTCGACGGTCACCGCGACCATGGACGCCACGGAAGCACTGTTGGAGACGTCGACGGCGGTGGCCAGCGCGCCTTCCCCCAGGTTTGCCGCGACGTTACTCGCCGCGTCGCCGTTGATATCGGCGATGACCACGCGTGCACCGCGCGAATGCATCAGTTCGGCCGCGGCCCGGCCGATGCCGCTGGCGGCTCCCGTGACGATGACCACGTCGTCCCCGAACTCGCTCACTCCTCGCCTCCGGACGTTGCGGGTTCGAACCGAACGATCTGTCGGATTTCCAGACCGTCCTGGAGACGGTCCATGGCCACGTTCAGATCCTCGAGACACGTCGAGCCCGTGATGAGTCGCTCCACGGGCAGCGTGCCGTCGAGATACATCTCCGCATAGCGCTGGATATCCGTGGCCGGCACGCCCGACCCCATATACGACCCGACCAGAGAGCGAGCCTCAGTGACCAGCGCCAGGGAGTCGACCGCGACCGTAGACCCGGGCCGCGAAAGACCCACCGTGACGGTCGTTCCCCCGACACCGGTGAGCGAAACAGCGGACGCAAGGGCCGCGGGATGGCCCACACACTCGACCACGACGTCGAAACGCTTGCCCGCATCGATGGCTTCATCCGGAAGGAACGCATCATCCGCCACCAGTTCCGTCGCGGCGGTCAGCTTGGCCGGATTGGTGTCGATCGCCGTCACGTGCGCACCGATGGCACGCGCCACGAGTGCCGCGGCCAAGCCGACTCCGCCCAAGCCGACGATGGCCACCGATTGGCCGGCACGGGCCCGAGCTGCGTTGATGACCGCGCCGCCGCCCGTGAGCACCGCACACCCGAGGAGGGCACCGACATCTGAGGGGATCTCGTGGGGAAGGACGACGACGGAGTGCTGATCGACGACGGCGTACTCGGCGAAGGCCGAGACCCCTCCGTGGTGATCGATCGGCATGCCGTCGAGAGCGATTCTGCGTCCACCGCTGAGCATCTCTCCAGCCGCGTTCGCCGCGAGCCCACGCTCACACAGCCGCCACCCTGGTGCCAGGCAGGAGGCGCACTCACCGCACCGCGGCATGAACGTCAAGGTGACCTTGTCGCCGACTGACACGCCGGTGACATCGGCACCGACATGCTCCACGATCCCGCAGCCCTCGTGGCCGAGAACCATCGGCACGTGGCACTCGCGCACTCCCGACACTCGAGACAGGTCGGAATGGCACACGCCGGCGGCCTCCATCCGCACCAGCACCTCACCCGGGCGCGGGGCCTCGAGGTCGATCTGGCGGATCTCGATCGGGCGCGTCTGCTCCCATGGCCTGTCCGCCCCTATGACGCCCAGCACGGCCGCCCTTGCCTTCACGGGTACACCTCCGCCTTTCCTGACCGCGAGCTACTTCTTGCGGATGACAACGGTCTTGTTGTTCGTGTGCGAAGCGAGGCCCTCATTGCCGTGTTCCACGCTGAGCCCCGACTGCTTGTGGCCACCGAACGGCGCGTTCAGCGGGTGGCTCTGCCCCTCGTTTACCCAGACGTTCCCGGAATCGATACGGTCTGCGATCTCGAGCGCCCGATCGAGGTCACTCCCCCAAACCGTCGCCCCCAGCCCGAACACGGTCGCGTTCGCGCGTGCGACGACATCGTCGACGTCCTCGTAGGCGATGATCGGGACGATCGGACCGAACTGCTCCTCCTGGACGATGCGGCTGTTCTCCGGCGGGTTGTCCACGACGGTGATCGGCACGAAGTTCCCCTCGCGGCTGTCATCGACGGAGCCGCCCAGCGGCACCCGATAGCCGTTGGCCCTGGTGTCCTCGAGGAGTTCGCGGATCTTCTCGTACTGCATTCGGTTGTTGATCGGACCGAGGTCGCTGGTGGGATTCATGCCGTCGCCGACGGACTGGGTCTTCGCGTACTCCACGAAGGCGGCCACGAAGTCCTCGTGGAATGAGTTGTGCACGTAGACGCGCTTGGCGGCGATGCACCATTGTCCGGAGTTGCCGAGCGCCGCAGCGAACACCTTCGGCACCGCGGCCTTCCAGTCCACGTCGGGGAGCAGAATCGCCGGGTCGTTGCCACCCATCTCCAGGGTGACCCGCTTGACGGTGCCGGCGGCCGCGGCCATGATCTTCGAACCCGTCGCCGTGGATCCGGTGAAGGTGATCATGTCGACGTCAGGCGATTCCGTCAGCACCGGGCCGAGCTCGTTACCACCGGTCACGATGTTCAGGACGCCCGCCGGGAGGATCTGTGCGGCGAGTTCACCAATGCGGAGTGCGCACAGCGGGGTATACGGGGACGGCTTCAGGACAACGGTGTTGCCGGTGATCATGGCTGGCACCGACTTCCAAAGCACGTGGAGGTACGGGTAGTTCCAGGGGATGATCGCGCCGACGACGCCCAGCGGCGACCGCCGCAGCTCAACACGCCGCTCCTCATCCTCTTCGAGGACGACGGTCTCCAGACGCGACGCCGCTGTCTTCGGAATCCAGGGGTTCGCGAGGTTGACCTCGAAGGTCGCCTGGTTGTGGCGAGGCTTACCCTGCTCGAGCGACAGGAGAGTGATGAACTCCTCCTTGTTCTCTTCGAGCGCGTCGTAGAGCGCCACCATGTATGCCTCGCGCTCGGCGGCACTGAGCGCCGCCCACGCCGGGAACGCGCCCTTCGCTGCCGCAATGGCTCGGTTCATGTCCTCAGCGCTCCCGCGGGGCGCGTCGGCGAACGGCCTGTTCGTGGCCGGATTGAGCACCTCGAAGGTGGTGGCGGCGGGAACGATCTCACCGTCGATGAGCATCCCGTACGGAGCGCCGAAGTCGAGTCGCTCACGTGTCGTCACCGGGGAAACATCCATGTCTGACTCCTGTCATCGGTTCGACTGCACCGCAGCTCGGGAGGGGCCGCTACCGCTGCAGTCCTCGTCTAATACCATAATACGGTAATCTCGTTGGGCTGCAACAAGTCCGTCGAACTCAACGATTCGCGCTCACGCGCGAAGCGTGACGCCGTTGCGGGCTTCGTAGTACCGGACGACCTCCGTGTGATCCGGTGATCCCTCGAGCCCTTCGCGAGCGTTCTCCGTGATCTCGCGCGCAAGGCCGGTGACGGGCATGTACACGCCGGCCTCCTCACTGATCCTCCGAGCGATTCCGAGATCCTTCAGCATCAGGTCCATTCCGAACCCGGATGCGAACGATCCCGAGAGCACGAACTCTGGGAACTTGACCTCTGTCGCCTGGCTGCGCCCGGTTGAGGAGTTGAGGACTTCGAGCATGATGGCGGGGTCGATACCGAGCTTCGCGGCGGCCGTGAGGACCTCACTTGCGGCGGCGATGTGGGTCGCCGACAACAGGTTGTTCAGCGCCTTGGCAGCACCACCCGCTCCCGGGCCTCCCACATGGACGATCCGAGCACCCATCGTCTCCAGGATCGGATGTGCCCGTAGATACGCGGAGTCGTCCGCGCCCACCATGATCGCGAGCTCACCGGACTCTGCGCGTCGTCGGCCACCCGACACTGGCGCATCCACGTAGGCAACGCCCCGACTCGCCGCCACGCGGGCGAGCGAACGCGTACTCGCGGGCTCGGAGGAGGTCATGTCGATGATGAGTCCGCCGGCCGGAATTCGGTTCAGCAATCGGGAAGCGCCCGTCAGAACGGATTCTGTGATGGTCGAGTTCGGAAGCATCAACACCACGGTGTCGATGGACGCAGGCACATCTCCGAGATCGGGCAGCTCGGGAACGCCGAGCTCCGCGGCCACTCGACGGCGTGCGTCGCCGTCGATGTCGTAGACAGTCACCTCGAAAGACGAGCTCAGCCTCTTCACCATCGGCTGGCCCATGGTTCCCAGACCCACGAAAAGCACACCCATACGACAGCCGTTCTCTCGGAAGCTCTTGTATTACCGTAATACTATACGCGCGTGTCTCTCGACGGCGATCTCGTTCATGGTCTATGGTACAGACTATAGACCTAATGAGATTCCATGTCGTAACCCGCGCACACTTGCGACTCCCGCGCTGCGAGCACGCCAGTTCACTACGACGTGTCCGCCGACGTTCGCGCAGGATGCGGCGGTCGCAGCGCTCCAGGACACCGCTCGTGATCGCGACCGCAGCGCCAAGAATTCGCCCGAGCGCCGCGTCACAGCGCTCGAACTGTTGGCCCAGCAGGATGTCCTGCATACCTCGAACGACGGGGGCGCCTTCTATCTGTACCTCACCTACCCGAAGCGACTCGGGTCGGCCGACGACCTCGCCCTACGACTGCTCGAACAGGAGCATGTGGCGCTCGTGCCCGGCACGGCGTTCGATCCGACCGGGAACGGGGACCGTTCCCTCCGCGTGTCCTATGCCAGTTCACTGGACGACGTGCGCGAGGGCCTCTCTCGATTGATCCGTTTGGCCGCCATGGTGGCGTGGCCAGTCCGAAACAGCCATCCCAGAGGAGGAGATCTCTTGTCCAACGAATACTCGCGCGCAGTCGCCGAGGCGATTTGGGCCTCAGACGTGAAGAGGGTCGGATACATTCCGTCGGTCACCGTCGCACCCGTCATCCACGAGCTCGTCGCGTTGGACGGGGGCAGCGACGGGGTCTCACCGCGTGTCACCCCGTTGTCCCGTGAGGAGGAGGCGGTCGGCGTCATGGGCGCCGTCTCACTCGGCGGGGACCTGGCAGCCGTCGTCATGCAGGACAACGGTTTCGGCAATGCGCTGACCGCCCTCACGACGTTCTCATTGTCGTACCATCTCCCGCTGCTCATCTTCGCGAACACCCGCGGCAGCCTGGGCGAGTACAACTCGATGATCCACTCCATCAGCGCACCGGTGCCCCGAGTGCTCGAGGCGACCAACCTGCCGTATGTCGAGCTGGACCGGCGCAGCGCCCCGGAGGATTGGCGCGCCGTCGTCGAGGAGGCCGCCGTACACGCGGTCATGACCTTCCGGCCCGTGATCGTCCTCGCGGCGTTCTGGAACACCGATGGAGAGGTCGCCTGACATGAAGCGCATCGAAGCGCTCGGCATTCTGGCCGAGCTCACCGACGAGCATCCCGTTGTGGTTACCTGCGCCGCAACGAGCCGCGAGCTGGCTTCCCTCAAAGACAGCGACAACCACTTCTACCTCCTCGACGCGATGGGTCTGGTCGGCTCAGTCGCGACCGGCATCGCCTTGGACCGGCCCGCCGCGGCGACAAAGGTCGTCGGAATCGAGGGCGACGGCTCGCTGCTGATGAATCCCAACGTGCTCCCTACGGGAGGGTTCGTGCGCCCGAACATGCTGCTGATCCTGCTCGACAACGAGGTGTACGGCTCCACTGCGGGTCTGCCCACCTACTCCTCCCGCGTGAACCTCGCCCGCCTCGCCGAGGCCTCGGGCTGGGAAGTCGGCACCGCTACCGACGAGGACGGGATCCGGGCGGAGTTCGCTCGCCTCGCGAAAATAGTCGGACCGACTTTCCTGCATGTGCCCATCGCGCCCGGCAATGCATCCGGGATCGCCAAGCTGCTCGTCGATCCGGTGATGATCACGGCCCGGTTCGGCGGATGGCTGCGGAAATCCAACGGGGCCCACGCATGACGCAGACAAGCGCACACGGTGTCGAAGTCATCAACTCCGCTACCGTCTTGAAAACGCCGATTCCGTCACAGGGTGCGCGATCGAGATCGAGCGCGTGCTCTCGCTGACGTGATCGAACGTCTTCCAGCCGGGTTCCCCGCACACGCCTCGCAGCCTGATCGTGTCGGTGGTTCATGACGCGTATCGGACGCTCGAGCGGGCGAGTGTACGCGACTTCGTTCCGGGCCTCATCGAACTCGAAGTACGCGCGCGCATCGAACGCCCGATGTGGAAGCGCGTCAAGCGAAGCGCCCACTCCAAGCCCCCGATGTTCGCGGCGTTGAGGTGTCTCCGGATAGCGGAGTCGACGACGGGACGCCGGGGGCTCTCATCCCGACCACCCTGCCAGACCGCTGACAGATAGGAGGCGAGCCGGTCAGCGCGGAAGCGGTCGCTTTCGCCAGGCGCCGTGGTCTCAACCGCAGGCGGGTCAGCGAGCAACTTCCGGTCGAGAGAGCCGGCTGACACCAGCAAGCCGTCTCCGGACATGCCGGGGAGAGTCACCCGTGGTCCGACTCGAGCCACCGACACCTGGAGCGACCACTCCAGCCAATTGCGGTTCGTTCAGTCGCCGCGGCGCGTGATCCTCTCCCGCACGAGGCGTTGCCAGCGTTCGGGTTCGGAGTTCCAGGTCATGGTGTGGTCGGCATCAAACGTCTCGAGCTGAACAAGATCCGGCCGGAGTTCGGCCAGCCGTCGAGAGATCCCGTACGGAGCTGACGTATCCGCACGGCCGTGCAGGATGAGCGTTGGAACGCGTAGCTCGGCAGCACGATCCAGCCAACTGAACTTTCTCAGCGGGACCGCCCCATCCAGCCCGACAAGTCGCCCCAGCGCACGGGTTGTCAACCACGGGCGGGCGAAGAATCCGAACCAGGATGGCAGCCCGGCGCGCGCACAGTTCGCGTTGATCGTGGCCTGCCAGTCCAGCACGGGCGACTCCAGAATGAGCAGGTCGACCACGTCACGAAACGCCGCCTCGGCCGACAGCTGAAGCGCGATCGCCGCGCCCATGGACCAGCCGAACAGTGCGATCCGTTGCGCTCCGCGGGCGATCGCGTAGCGGAGCGCGGCCCGAACGTCGTCGGTCTCTGTCTCGCCGAGTGTGGAGCGACGCGAGCCGACGTCGGGGCCTTCGCCGTCGTTTCTGTAGGTGACGACGAGGGAGGTCAGTCCGGCGTCGACAGCGACCTGCACGCCGCGAAGGGTGCCCGCGCGCGGGCTGCCGAGTCCGTGGATGTGGACCGCCCAATATTGGCGCTCGACGCCGGGCGGTTCGATCAGCCATGCGGGCGCGGGTCCTGCAGGGGTCTCAATCTCGATGTCGCACGCGGCGAGGCCGGCATCTTCAGGATCCCGGTAATAGATGCCACTCCACGAGGCACAGGCTCCGGGCCGCACACCAACCGGAATGTCACCAGCCACAGCACGCGTCACCGTCGACTCCGATGCGTCTACGACCTCGTCGAGATGCACCCATCCTGCGTATTCGAGCCAGAGACTGTACCGCCCAGGCGCCGTGGTGCGTGACGTCCGGTCAAGCACGATCGCATCCCGGCCCTCATCAGGAACGACATCGCGGATCACGAGGTCGAACTCACGAGCGCCTCGCGGTTGCGTCAGTCGTCGTGCGATCACCCATCCGGTGACGCCGACAGCGACGGTGACCACGGCCGCGCACAAGGCGGCAACCCGCGCGACTCTCAATGCGCTGCCTTCGTCCGACCCAAACGCGGCTCAGAGTCGGTTGCCGCAGGCGCATCTCGCCCGGTGAGGTGCGCCTCGGCGCTCTCGACGAGCTGACGTTCCGCAACAGTCAGGGTGAACGACACGCGCGGATCAAAGAGTGCGTCTCGGATCTCCACGATCTGCCGGTGAAGCTTCGCCTCCGCGTCTTCAGTGGTGAAGGATCCGAGGGCCCGCGAACTCACACCTGGTCGGACTGAGCTGGCACGTTCCCAGGCGGGAGTGATGCGCGCAACGAGGTCTTGCGTCTTCTCGGCGCGACCTCGTGCGCGCACCCACCGGATCGCCGGAAGGCTCGCCAGGCCCAAGCAGAGGAGGATGAACGTCACGAGGAAAAGGGGACTGTAGAGCACGCCGAGGCCGAGCATCAGGTTGTCGTTTCCAACCACGTGCGCGACATCCATGGCGATAATCACGATGGACAGTACGAGACCGCACATGCTGCCCAGAAGCAGAGCGACCGCAGGGAGTCGTTCCACGCCCCTGCTCTGGCCGATCCTCCACGCTGCGGCGATAGCCATGACGGTGACGATGACACCGTTGTACGCGTACTCGATCACCGAATACGCTGCCGCGGCGGGCTGGGCTCCGAGATCCAGCATGAAGGTAGTCGTCGTCGCACCTCGCCGAATGAACGCGAAGGCCAGCGAGACACCAACCACCGCGGCCGACAGCAGGAGGGGCCCGAGGGCGATGCGTACGAAGTGCGACTTGTATTCCGTGGCCTTCGCCACCCCGCGCCCGAGGAAGAAGATTCCTACCATGAGGGCCAGATCCGCGAGCAGGGTGACGACGTTCCTGCCGCCCGCAAGGCGATCGACCCACCGATAGGCAGCATCGATGTTCAAGGTCATCGCCACCGCGATTGTCACAGCAGAGTAAGTGATGCTCCGTTCCGCGCGACCTCGGCGGAGGATGAGAAGGCTCGCGACGAGCATCCACATCAAGGCGGCGACGAGGATCTGGATCACCCGAAGATCTCCACGAACCTCGATTCACGCAAGACCGACCCGCGGATGCCGCTGGCAAGATGATCCGCGAGCACCTCGGCCGCAATCTCATCCTCCGAGTCCAGATCGTGACGCGCGAGGATACGGCGACGCGTCTCAGCGGGTATATCCGGCAACAATCCGTCTGGCACCGGCTGAGGGTCCTCGCCGTGGTTCAGGATCAGGTGCGCGAGCTCATGAAGCACGAACTGCTGCTGATGAAGGACGGACTCGCTACGCGCGTGCACGACCACGTCCTCGTCATCGCCGACGAAGAGCACAGCGCACACTCCGCCTTTGTCGGTGAGTTCGGCCAACTCCACCATTCGAAGGGCCCGCTGTCGGTTTCGCTGAACAGCGGCAACAAGCTCATCAAAGCTGAATGCGGGCCCCAGGCCGAGGTCCGCTACTGCCGCCGTCGCAGTCGCGTGGATACTCACGTCATCACATCCCTTGGCACCGCCGTCATCGCGCAGCCCACCGCACGGTCGCTAGGTGCGCTTCAATCCCTCGTCGAGGAAACGACTGATGGCTTGAAGCGCTTCGGGTGAAACATCCCCGAGCGTGCGTGCGGCATACGACTTGACCTTTGCGGCTCGCATCGCCCGCACAAGATCGAGTTGTGCTCTCACCTTGGCCGGCATCGGGGTGTTGTCCTCCCCGATGAGGAATTCCGGTTCGACGCCGAAGAACTCGGCAAGTGCTTCGAAGAGGCGGCGATCCTGAACGTATCGATGGCCGTTCACCATGTATGTCCACCGCGAACGAGACAGGTTCACCCCGCGAGCACGGAGGAATTCCGCGATCTGCCCGTACGTCGGTTCGCTGCCCGTCTCGGTGATCGCGACGTCGAGAAGCAGACGAAGACGTTTTGCCAGGTCTTCGGCACTTGCCTTGCTGTCGTCTTCTGTCATTTCCACTGGTCCTCGTTCACCCTCGGGCAAGGGAACGCCACTTCGTCTCGGCATGCGCAAGCGCGCCGTTGAGCATGACCAATCTACGCGTTGGGCATGCTCAAATCAACCATTGCATGCTCACCGCGCAGGTGGGAGGCTGATGCCCTAGGCGCATTTTGAGCATGCTCAAATGCTTCGACACGAAGCACGCTCCGGCACGGAGGAGGCATCAGGTGAAGAACCCTCGCGTTTCCCCGCGCCAGGATCCGCCCTCCGGATCCTTCCCCCTTGTGGCATACGCGGAGCCGGACAGAGGCGCCCCCTCCTGGCCTTCGCACCCTCGGAAGCTGCCCTGCTACTACAGTTCGCCGATCGCGATGCCCAGCTGGAAGTACATCTCGCTCACCGCAGCACGGTTGACCGAGTACCTGATTCGTTGGCCACTAACGGCCTGTTCAGGGGGTGGGTCAGGGATGAGCATCCCCGACTTGACCAAAGCCTGCAGAGCCTTCGCGACAGTTGGCACCGCCAGCCCGGTTCCCGCGGCGATCTCGCCGCGGGTGGATGCGCCGTGATTCCTGATGTACCCGATGATGCCGGCGCGCACCATGCTGCCGAGAGCTTTGATGGGGTCCTCCACGTTGTCAGCGTCGAGGGGTCTCGCGTATCTGGGCACGTGCCCATTCTGGCGCAGCTCCCCGGCAAGAGCGAATAATTTAGGGGTTCCCTTGTGAAGCGTATCGTTATAGTATCCCCTTACGCAAGGCCGGTCAGCGGATCTGAGGAGAGAACGATGGGACTTCCGCACATGTACACGTCCCCCCGGGCTCTCCCCTGCGCGACCAGCGGCTTCAAGTTCGTGCCCGATGCGGTCCTCACCCATGAGCACCTGCAGGGGCGCAGTGACCGCCTCAGAACCTCACGTCGTGATGCGGTGAGCAGTCGCTCCCGAACTCCCGAGCAGGAGCCCCGGCGATGAGTGGTAACCGTCCGGGGCGAGGCCTCGTGTGGGCGCTCGTAGGGGCAGCTGTACTGATTGTCGCGCTCGCCGCCGTGATACTCCCGGCGCTTCTGGGTCGCCCGGAGGCACGACCGACCGCTTCACAAGGTGCGACACAAAACACTCCCGACGGCCCCACTTCGGCGGCGGCTGCTGTGGTTGACCCATCCGTGACGCGCTACGGCTGGGTCCCGGAACCTGTGACGAGGGACCGAGACGTATACGTGCGGGCGGCGCTGGCCGCCGCATCCACTTTCGATCCGTCGAAGTCGACCCGCGACAACTTCCTCGCGCACCTCGCCACGTGGTTCACGCCCGACACGCGACGTACAAATGCGGCAGATCGGGAACGCGCGACTCAGCTCTATCTGGGCGACCTCTCGCGCTCGGTCGTGCTGCCGCAAGATCAGTGGGACCAGATGAGGAGCGAACAGGCAGCGGTAACGGCGAAGGTCGACGGCCCCATCACCCACGTCGCCGTGTCGGATGACCCGGGCGGGATGTCGATCGGGACGGCAAACGTCATCCTCACATACCGCCACGGTGACGTGACGAACACTGAGCACGTACGCGTCAGTGTCCAGGTGCTCTGCGGGCCCGGCTCGGTCCCCGCCCCCGATTCTCCTCAGCAGGCGGGTGACTGCAAGGTGGTCCGGTTCTTCGACTCGGCGGTCGAGGAGTAGTCATGGGTGCCCCGGCCGTCGCGACGCTGGCAGTAGCCAGGTCGAAGACGGCCCGGAGGGTCATGACCGCCCTCATCCTCTTTGCGGTCTGCACCGCAGTCGGAATGGCCGCCCCCGTATTGATGGTGACTTTCATTGCCGCGTCGAGCAGCCCAGCGAAGGCCGATGTGCACAACGCAGCTGTGGCCACGCCGGTCGCCGCGGGCGGCTGGACCTATCCGCTGGTCGGCCCGTACTCGAAGGGGCGCGGCTTTGGCGCCGACCCGAACATCGCGAGGGTCTGCGCGTACTGCTCGACGTACCACGAGGGATACGACATGTCGCAAGGATGCGGCGCACCCGTTCATGCCGCCGCGCCTGGTCGAGTAGCGACCGCGGGCAGTTACTTCGGATATGGGAATGCCGTCGTGATCGACCACGGCGGAGGCATTGTCACCGTGTACGGCCACATGGCGTGGGGATCACTCCTCGTCGCAGTTGGGCAGATGGTGAACGCCGGAACACCACTGGGTGCCGAGGGAAATACCGGCCACTCATTGGGGTGTCACCTGCATTTCGAGGTCCGAGTCGGCGGGAAGGCCGTCGATCCTCAACCCTTCATGGCCGCGCGCGGCCTACCCCTCAAGTGAGCTGGCAATCAAGGAGGAGCAGCGATGTCGCTCATCATTCCGGCGGACGTCCAAGTGCCGCCCATCAACCCCAACTTCTCGGCGCCATGGATGTCGGGGCTCGAACTCTTGGCGTCCTATCTCTTGGGGACAGCCCTCGTCGTAGTGCTGATCATGCTGGTGATCGCCATCGCGGCGATCGCCGGCAGGACGCTCGGCCCCGAACGCATGCGGACGTGGGCCGGCGAGAACATCGTCGGCATCTTCATCGCCGCGGCCGCCCTCGGGTCGGCGTCAGGCCTCTTCCAGTGGTTCGTCGGGTTCAACTTCGGGTTCTGACGTGGGCTCCCTTCTGCGGGTCTCGATCGGCGTGGTGCTTGCACTCGGCGCCGTTATCGCGGCGGGCGCCCCCGCCTCCGCAGCGACTCCAGCGTCGGCGACGCTCACAGCTCGCCTCGGCAGCCAGGTCACGGGAGAGGCCTGGTCCTCGCCAGCGTTCCCCGTGTCCTGCGATCGTAAGGAGAACCTCATCTCATGCACGCCCAACGACCCGAACCAGGTGAAGCCGACCGCGTGCTTCTTGGACGTGATCGTCGACGGCCAGAACGCCACGGTATGCACCACCTTCGCCGGTCACCAGGATGCGATCAAGGCCGCAGGCGGCGTTCCCGCGACCGTCGACTTCGGCTGCTCCTTCGGCGACATCGTGTGCGGCACCTTCCAGAACTGGGGCATCGGCGCCGCGATGATCGCGACTGCATTGATGTATTCGGTCCTCAGCGTCGCGAAGTTCGACGTGGGGGGCAGTCTCTGGAATGCGGCCGCTGGACAGTGGTCCTTCTGGGCGTGGGCGACCCTGATCGTCGTCTTCGGCGCGATGATCTGGTCGATCACGGCAGCAGTGATTTCGGGTGATCGCAGCCAGCTCGTGAGCGCACTCGTACGCTCGTTCTTCGCGATTCCCGCTGTGCCGTTGACGTTCTGGCTTACCGGGCAACTCGTCCAGTCCATCGACGGACTTACACAGGACATCGTCGGTCAGGGGGCGGGCGCCGGCGGACTCTTCGGCACGCTCCAAGCCGCCATGTGGGCCGGAGGTCAGGCGGGCTACGTCTTCGGATTCGCCATCTTCGGACTCATCTTCGTCGGCATGCTCCTGCTTCTGGCGGTCTTCCTTTTCCGCAACGTCGCTCTCGCCGCGTTGATCATGGTCGGTCCGATCGCCTGGATGATGTTCCCTGCACGGGGCGTGGGCCCCCAGTGGGTCGTTCGCTACGTGTCCGCCGTCGTGGTTCTGTTGCTCACCGGCCCGTTGACCATCGCCTTCTTCTCGCTCGTGGTTCACGGGCTCGCGGCGGTGAAGACCATCTGGGACCCGGCCGCCTGGCCGTACATCGTCGGTCTCCTGGTAATCGCGTTCGCACCGTTCGCCGTGTTCGGCCTCTTCAGCTTCGTGGGAGCTGTCGCGGTCGACTCGATCGGCTCCCGGCTCGGTGGGCACGCAGCGGCAATGGGCTCCCGGGCGGCGCGGACCGCGGCATCCATTCCCACCCGTGTTGGTTCCATCCCTGCCGGTGTACCGAGCGCGCAGCGCCCACCCGCAGCGAAGTCATCACCGAGCGCAAGGGCAACCGCCGGGTCGTCCCGAGCCACTCCCCCAGCTCGTCGCTCGAGTTCATCCGCCCCGACGAGCACGCCGGCGAAGACCGCTCAAGCGAATGAGTCGATGGCCAAGCCACTTCCCGACCAGTCCCACCCAGCTCCCACACCGAGGAGAGCGCATCGATGAGCACAAACGATCAATCCGCCCGCCCCGTTCGCCTTCCGCGTCGATCTCGGCAAGGAGTGGTGCTCGGTCTCGACGGCTGGCAGGTGCTCTGTCTCATCGGCGCCGCGGCCACACTGCTGACCGCAGTCGTGCGACTGGGTCCAGTCGGACTGCTGGTGTCCGCTCCGATCTACCTCCCGCTGGGCCTCGGGGCCGTTGTGACGATCCACGGCTTGTCTGCGCCGCGACTGACCGGACTGTGGCTGTCCAAGCAGATTCGTGGAGCGGCGGGTGCGACGCGACACACCTACCGGCCTGAGCGGGTTCGCCTCGAAGGGACGATCAACCTTCCCGGAGTCCGTGCCTCTGTCCAGATCTGGGATGTTGACGGCCTCGCATCCGTCTACAGCCCGCACGAGCGCACCGTCTCGATCACGGCCGAGCTCGAGGTACAGGGCTTCCTCATGAAGGACGTTCCGGACCGGCTGGACCTGGCCGAGCAGTGGGCAAAGGTGCTCGCGTCGTTCACTCAGCGCAACGGGATCAAACGGATCACCCTCCAGGAGCGAACGACGCCGACGACGATCCGAGCGGCTCGAGAGCATTACGAAGCTACGGTCGGCCGTCTGCATATCGATCCGAACTCGCCTGCCGCGGTCAACTACCAGCGAGTGCTCGACGACTCCGAGCAGTTCGCCGTGGCGCACCGGAACTATCTCACCCTGACTCTCGATCTGGTCGCGCTCGGGCCGCAGCTGAAGGCGCTCGGAGGCGGCAAATCCGCCATCCAGACCCTCGCCGCGATCGAAGCGGGCAACGTATCGGATGCCTTACAGGCGGTGAAGATCACGGTCCGGCACTGGCTCAGTCCTCGAGACATCGCGGCACTCGCCCGAACCGCATTCGACCCCGAGTTCCTTCCCACGGTCCAGAACCGGGACGACGCCACAGCAGGAGTCGACCTGACTGCGATCGGTCCGATGTTCCTCGACGAGCCCAAGGGCCGCAACGGGGTCGTCCTGACGGACTCCGGCGTGCACACCACCCTGTGGATCCACGAATGGCCACGCTCGGATGCTGCTGTCGGTTTCGTCTCCCCCATCGTGTTCGCCCGCCACCCGGTCTCGGGAGAGGCCGTGACCCACATCCTCTCGATCGTCCTGGCGCCAGTACCCGTGTCGAAGGCCCTGAAGCGCATCCGTGACGAGAAGCGAGTGTGGCGTGGAAACGAACGCCTCCGCGCGAAGCGCGGTGCGGATGGTTCCGCCGCCGACGAGGCCGATTGGCTGGCACTCGAAAAGCAAGAGGAGGAGATCGTCGCCGGGCACGGCGAGTTCCAGTACGGCGGCTACCTCACGATCACGGCTCGCGACGAAGAAACGCTCGACGAGGCGGTCGCCGGTATGCGCAATTCCTTGTCTCGTGCCGGGATGGAGGCGCAGATCCTCTACTGTCAACAGGCTGAAGCGCTCCTCCTCAACGCGCTGCCGTTGGGCATGGGGCTGAAGTGATGGTTAGGCACGCGTTTTCCGTCACTCCGGCCGGTCAATCACCGGCGGAGCGCCGGGCCGTCCGTCGGGAGATCACGGCGGCGCAGCGGGCCGACACGACCGTCCGAACGAGGAAACACGAGCGCCGGCTTCCTGCTCCGGCGATGCCTGGCCCGTTTGGCCCCGGTGTGAGGGAACACGGGTATTGGAATCTCGCCCGACTCACAGTTCCGGCACACCAAGCGACGTCGCAACACCTGGCCGGCATCTACCCTTTCGTCGCAGACGTCGGACTCGGCCACCGCGGCCCTGTTGTCGGCGTCGATCTCAACGCCGATGCCCTCTGGCACTTCTCGCCTTGGGAGGCGTACGCCGACGCGACAGGTCGCGGCGCGTTCTCGACGAACATCCTCGTGCTGGGCGCGTACCGGGCGGGGAAGAGTGCCGTCATCAAGATGCTCACGACGCGGTCGCTCCCCTTCGGGCACCACGTCGTGCTCCCGTCCGATTCCAAGGGCGAATGGGTGAAGGTCGCGGAGGCCGTCGGTGGGTCGGTCATCCGACTGGGCGCCGGCGGTGCGGAACGACTCAATCCGCTGGACCGCGGTCCACGGCGCACGGCGTCGACTGATGACCAGCATGAGCAGATGGTGGCTCAGCGGCGCATCGGGACGCTGATCTCCCTGATCGAGCAGACCATGACGGGGGCCCGACTTTCAGCTGTGGAGCACGCCGCGGTGCATCTCGCACTCCGCCGCGCGATCACGGAGACGGACGACGCACCGACTCTGCGTGAGGTTCACCGCCAGCTCGGGCTCATTGCGAGCGGTGACACGGACGGAGATGCCGCCCTTGTCGCTGCATCCGCACAGCCGCGCTTCGTCCTACGTCGCTTCGTGGAGGGCGACTTGTCCGGCCTCTTCGAGGACGCGTCCACGGTTGCCTTCGACGAGGACGCCCCGATGGTGGTCATCGACACCAGTGAACTGTTTGCCCGCGGCGACCTCGTGGCCCAGCTCACGCAGGTCTGCTCGACGGCATGGATCCAGGCGGTCGTGTCGGATCGCGACGCGCACCGCACGCGTTACGTCGTGCGAGAAGAGGGGTGGCGGGACATGACGTCGCTCGCCGCGCTGCAGATGTATCAGCAGTGGCTCAAGCTCTCGCGCCACTACGGCATCAGCAACATCGTGATCCTGCACAAGATGGGCGATCTGGATGCCGTCGGCCAAGCGGGGTCTCAAGAGCGCAATCTCGCCTACTCCATCGCCGGCGACATCGAGAACAAGTTCATCTTCCATGTGAACCATCAGGAGCGTGCTCCCCTCATTGAGCGCTTGAACATCTCGCCTGCGCACGCTGAGATGGCTCGCCAGCTCGCGCGCGGCCAGTTCATCGCCTACGTCGGCCAGTACTCCTATCTCGTCGACGCGTTCTCGACATCCACCGAATGGGAACTCGAGCTCTTCCAGACCGACGACGCCGTTCTCCTGGCCAGCGAGGAGATGCCGGAGCTCGTCCACTTGCGAGAGCGCTTGGAAGAAGCCTGGCCTGACGACGTGGATACGAGCGTCGACGGGTGGCTTGCATACGAGAGGGGAATCGGATGAGTGCGACTCTGAGACCTGCGCTGCGTGTTTTCGTTCGCGGCGACACGGCCACGGTGGTAGACGAGAACGGAGCCACAACCTCGTTCAGCGGAGGCTCCGACCTGGACGTCCGACAGGCCGTAGTGGCCCACGCCGTCCGGCTCGCGCATCAGCGAGGCCGACCCGTGGCGGTCGAGACATCGGGCGATCGCGGATCTCACCGCCTGGAAGTCGGTGCCGACGGTCAGATCCGGGCGCTCAGCGGAGAGAGCGCAGATGCTGAAGCGGAGCTCACGGAGATGCCAGCGACGAGCGGCGACACCCGCGGGGGTGCGCATACCGTCAAGCTAGATGGCCCCGAGGCGGTCACAACCCGCGCATCGTTCATCGACGGCAGCGCAGAACGTGATCTGATCCTCTCGACCGGTCTCCACGGCTGGCTTCGAAAGCTAGGCCTGGTCCATTCGCCGACCGCCGCCGAGGTCGCCCGACACCGACGGGTGCAGATCGTCGCGGCGCAATGGGCGGGTCCGCGCACGATCGCGGTGGTGAATGGCAAAGGCGGTGTCGGCAAGACGCCGACGACCGCCATGCTGTCTGCGGTCTACGCACGCTTCGGCGGCGGGAGTGTGCTGGCCTTCGACAACAACGACACTCGTGGGACACTCGGGTGGCGCACGGAGCAGGGCCGGCACGAGTCAACGATCGCAGACCTGCTCGCAGCGGCGGACAGTCTTCAAGGTGCGCCGACGAGTGCAATGGCCGCTTACATCCACCACCAAACGGATGACCGCTACGACGTGCTCCGCTCGAACCCGAGGGTGCTCTCGGCCGACCAGCGGTTGACCACCCGCGAGTTCGACACGCTCGTGAGCACCGTAGGCCGTGGTTACCGACTGGTCGTATTCGACTCCGGGAACGACGAGTCAGCCGATAGGTGGCTCCGGATGATCGACTGGGCGAACCAACTGGTGGTTCCAACAGTCACCTCGCCGGAGTCCGCAGAATCTGCAGCCCTCCTCCTGGAGGCACTCGCCGCGCGCGACGAGCACTCGGCGCTGCTCGCACGTGACGCGGTCGTCGTCATCACGCAGGCTGAGCCCGCGGGAAAGGCTCGCGTTGCACAACTCGTCGAGACATTCAGCTCCCTCGCGCGCGCGGTCGCCGTCATCCCCTTCGATCCCGCGTTGAAGGACGGGCCCCTTCGATTCGGCGCTCTTCGGGCAGCGACGCGTGAAGCGTGGATAGAAGCCGCCGCGTACACCGCCGACCGGTTCTGAGGAGGAACAGATGAACACCGTACTCGCCCTGATCACCGGGTCCGCGCTGATGATGGCGTCGGTTGTCGGCACGACAGCTGCGCTATACCGGCGAGGACGCCGCGGGACAGGACGCCTCGCTCTTGCCCTGGCATCGATCTCTCTCGGCATCGCGGGCGCTTCCACTCTCCTTGCATTCCTCGGCCGCGTCATCTGGGCCGTCGGACTCGTGGTCGCGTGCGGGGCCCTTGCGTGCGCCGCCGCATTGGGGGTCCTTCGAAGTCGCGAGGTGGCGGCGGCCCGCCGCCGTGACGCCGCGCTAGGAGAACCGCCGCTCCGGCGCGAACCATCGATTGCGCTGACTGTCTCGGCCTCCGGGTTGTTCTCCCTCATTCTTTGCTCCGCCCTGATCGCGCCTTGGATGCTGCTGGCAGCGGCATCCGCCGGCATCTCGATCGATCGACTCATGAACGGTCTGCTCGCGAACCTCGCAGTCTCCACCCCGCTCGTATGGATCGCCAGCGCCGCGCTCGTGACGACTCGGTTGCGCCGCCGAGCGGAGGATGCGGATTCTCTCCGTCGCGGAGTAGAGACCCGCGTCGCGGATGCAGAGGTACACGGCTATCGCGAAGGATTCGCGACGGGCCGTGAAGACGGGTACCGTCATGCGGTCTTCGGGACGACGTGGGAGTAGGCGATGATCGCCGGAAGCCTCTTCTCCAAGGCCGTCGCGGCTGTCCTAGCGGTCGCCTTGGTGTTCGGCATGCTCAGCTCCTTTGTGGCGCAACTGGTCACGACGTGGGCCTGCGGCTCGCGACCTGCGGCGCGAAACATGTACTCGGGCCTCCTGGTCTTCGCCACCGGCGACCGATCCACATACGCAGTGGGCGGCGGCTGCATCTTGCCAGTCGTACCCATCCGAGTCGCGGACTTGATGCTTCTCATCGTGATCATCGGCGCTGCGATAGTCGCGTCCATCGCGTATTCGCGGTACCGCGAGTCGGATGCAGCCTTCCTCGCAGACATCCGATCCCGCCCTGGGTTCGCGACCCGCACAGAGATCGGCAAGCACCTTTCCGCTTCCGCCGTCCTACGACGAGCGAAGCATCTTCGTCCCGGCCAGAGCGGAATCAGACCCACGGACGTCGGTTGGCGGATCGGCCGAGCCCGAGGTCTCGACGTGTACGTCTCGATCGAAGACTCCGTCGCGCTCGAAGGACCTCCACGCGCCGGCAAGGGCTATCGCGTGCTCATCTCGGCGATTCTGGACTGGGCGGGCCCGCTCATCACCACGTCCACGACGAGCGACAACCTCACCGCCACAATGCACATGAGGATGCAGCGTGGCGAGGTTCACGTCTTCGACCCTCAAGGGCTGGCGGGGGTGCGACACACGTTGCGCATCTCTCCGATCGTCGGATGCGAGGATCCCCTCGTTGCCGTCCAGCGTGGGCAGGCTGTCGTCACGGGGACGGCGCTCGGGTCGTCTTCCACCAATCAGGAGTGGGCGGATGTCGCTGCGACCGTGCTGTCGAGGTTGCTCCATGCCGCCGCGCTCACGGGAGGTACCGTTGCGGACCTCTACAAGTGGGGCTCGACGCCGGCCCTCGCCCATGACGCGGTACGAATCCTTCGATCCGAATCGGCGGCGGCTCCGGGATGGGCCGATGGGCTCGAGGCGGTCCTCGTCGGCGACGTGAAGCTTCTCTCGTCTACGTGGTTCGGTGTGCAGGCCGCGGTCGCTCCTCTTGCGATTCCCCAGATCCGCGAAGCGCTCATGCCCGCACAGGGGCCTGGGTTCGACCCGGACGGGTTCCTGCGGGGCGAGAACACGCTCTACCTCATCGGATCCGGCGCGGGAGCGGGTGCAATGGGTGGCTTCCTCTCCGCCATCCTCGACGACGTCGTGGAAGTCGCGAGACGACGTGCGCTCGCCTCCGACGGAGCCCGGCTCCCGCATCCTCTCGGCTTGATCCTCGATGAGATCGCGAACATGTTCCGATGGTCGGCGCTCCCCCGCGTGATGGCCGAGGGTGGCGGCCGCGGGATCTGCACGTTCGTCGTCCTTCAAGCGCTCTCACAAGCCGAAACAGCATGGTCGCGCGCGGAGGCTGACACCATCTGGTCTGCCGCAACCGCGAAGGTGCTCCTGGGCGGCGCCTCGCACGTTCAGCACCTGCGCGACATCGAAACGTTGCTCGGTTCCCGTGACAGGCAGCGCAACGAGCGCTCCTGGTCCACTCGCCAGCCCGGCAGCTCCGTGTCAGAGCGTCACGATCGCCTGCCGGTCATGACAGTGGACGAGATCCGTCGGATGCCCCCAACGGCCGGGCTTCTCGCGTACCGAAACCGCAGAGGCGTGCTTCTCGATCTCGCGGGGTGGGACGAGCGCAGCGACGCCCGCCACATCAAAGCCGGCAAGACCAAGACCGAGGCCGAGCAACGCGATGTGTTCGCGAGGGCGTACACCGCCCGGACGGCCGCCCCACCGATGCCCGAATTTCAGCGAGAAGAGGATGCGTCGTGAGCAACCGTCGACGGCGTCCCTGGGGGAATCGCTACCGATCCGGCTACCTCCGCTCGCGAGTGTGGCTCACGCGTCGGAACCGGTGGTTCGCCGAGCAGCACGACCGTGCCATTCCCCTGACGTGCGCTGCGTGCGGACGCCCAGCGCGCCCGAGAGACCTCGAGCTGCATCACCTCGAGTATCGCGGCGTGATCGAAGGCAAGCACGGATGGATCTCATGCGAGCAACACGAAGACCTCGTGCCCCTCCATCCCCTGTGCCATGAGCTGCTTCACCGGCTCATTGATCGCGATCGAGTGCTGGGCGGGATGCGAGGGCGGCGCGACGCATCGCGAATCGCGCTTGTGCGCCTTCGACAGAAGCTCACACGCAGCGAGGCATCTCATGGATGAGCACCCCGAGGGCATCAGCGTCGAGGAGCTCGTCGCCTCCCTCCAGCTTGGTGACCTTCGGATACTCAATCGGGATGCGTCGTCCGCAGACCTTGGCGCGCAACCCGTGAACTGGCGCGAGCTGAAGGACGACGACGCACGCGCGACGTGGGATGCATTGAGGGACTGGGTCGAATGGGTGACGACCCGGTATGAGATTCCCGAAATCATCGTGCCGGTCTGCTGGTGGCGCCACGGCGCTCTTGTCGAGGAGCTCTCGGCACTCCACATCGCGTGGGAGGCGGCATTCGACTCCACCGATAGCGGGCTCGGACCGGTCCTCTGGCACGAGAAATTCGCAGCGGCTCGTGCCCGTCTCAAGTCGGCATATCCGGGCTCGTGCGTCAACGGGCACAGGGAGCGTCCTCCTCGTTCATGGCGTGATGTCACGAACGCGGAGGAGTGGGACGCGTGGGCCGACGGGGCCCGCGCTTGATAGCACCCTCGGGTGCACGAGATGAAGGGAAGGACACATGTCGACAAGAATCCCCCTCACCATCGAGGGGAATATCACCGCGGACCCGGAGTACGGGACCGCCGAGTCGGGTCTGGAGTACGCGAGATTCAGCGTCGCTGTCAATGACCGTCGCCTGAACGAGACGACCGGCACCTGGGAGGATGCGGGCACCGTGTTCCATCGGGTCACGGCATTCGGGCGTCAGTCCCGCAACGTCGCCGACTCGCTGCGAAAGGGGGACACAGTCCTCGTGAGCGGCGACTTGAAGTTCACCAACTACGTCGACAAGCAGACCGGCACTACCCGGGAGTCGCGGGAGATCCTCGCCGACACCGTCGCCGCCTCGCTGAAGTTCACCGGGGTCGAAGTGAACCGCTCCCCCCGAGTGAACGGCCCCGCAGCTGACGCCACGGGGCCGTATTCAGCGCCGGTGTACGAGACCGACGCGGACCTCCACACGCTGAACTGATCCAACCAGCGGAGTACCGCCAGGGTACGCGCGTCCCTCCGGATTCGCGACCCTGGCGGTACCGCTTGAGGAGCGGCCGGTTATTGAGGCTCGCTGTGTCGTGGGTTACGGGCGCGACTCCCGCGGGAGCCCGGTGCGCGGATCGAGTCCTGCAACCCACCGCGCCTTCTGCTCCTCTGGGGTGATCGCAGACCCGTACCCATCACGGATCGGCGTTGCCATGTCGGGTGTCTCGACGGCCGCCCTGCACTGAGCTTCGGCTTCGGCGTACGTGTCGTGCCAGCCGACGATCACGCGGTCTTTGCGCTCTGGCTGCCACCGCTGCACCTGGTACAGCATGTGTGTCTCACCTGTTTGCCGGTGCACGGCCGGCACGTATCGGATCAGGAATCGGGGCGTGTAGACCTCATTGATGACGAGCCAGGCGTTCGTCTCGACCTGGATGAAGATCGCCCTCGCCATGGCTCGCCGGTGCCCTTCCCCCGGCCGGCCTCCAGCATACGTGCGCTGACGACACGCCTGTAGCGGAGTGCGTGCGTGGGATGACCCGGACCCGCTGGCTATCAGCCGAGGTCGACACCGGTCGACGTAGTCGCATCAGGCACGCCAACGGCATCCTCGACTTGACGTACAACCCGCGGTCGGGCCGCACGGCCCAGCTCGGAGCGAGCCGAGGCCCGGGCGTCGTCGAGCGTGACCTCGATGGTGCCGCGCATCAACGTCTCGGCGATGTCGCGCTCGGCCTCGGCCGATGACCCTTTGGTGACGAGGGCCTCATTGTGAAAGCGCCCGCGGGTCATGCCGACGTAGAAGCCGGCAGCGTCGACGCCCGGGCCGACGATC
Source organism: Microbacterium rhizosphaerae (assembly GCF_034120055.1). Taxonomy (NCBI): domain Bacteria; kingdom Bacillati; phylum Actinomycetota; class Actinomycetes; order Micrococcales; family Microbacteriaceae; genus Microbacterium; species Microbacterium rhizosphaerae. The sequence continues at coordinate 4,047,931 of NZ_CP139368.1, forward strand.
GATATGTCGGTGGTCTCGCCCTGGATGCCGTGCACCGTCGATGCGTAGGCCAGCTGTATGTGTTCAGAGGCGTAGTCGCGCGACACGACCCTGTGATCGCCGGCATCATCGACGGACGCGAGCCAGACGTACGTGGCATCCATCGCTTCAATGGTCCACGTGGCGCGGTTCTCGACGCCTGAGAGTCGATCGTTGCGACGCGTCTGGACGAGATCGCCGATCAGGAGGCATTGCTCCCCCATGCCGGCCGCGGCGGCTTCCACATGAAGTTGCCCGAGAGCGATCCGCCGTTGCTGGATTTCCTCGCTGACAGCGGCGGCATCCGCGTTCGTGGCCGTGACGAGAGCGACCCGGTGGCCTGGACGAGCGTGCTCGAAGTATGCGACGACCATCGCCTGCCGCGCGGCGTCTTCGTCATCGACCCGACGGATGCATCCCCGTTCCCCGAGCTCATGCGCGACCGCCGCAGCCTCTTCGAGTGTCGCGGGAAGACGCATCCGAATCGTCAGAGCCCCGTAGTCGGGATCGCGGAAGCGGTGCACTGCCGACAGTTCAACAACGGCACCGGATCGTCGCGCCATGCACGCCATCGCCCCGGAGTGGCCGACCGGACGGGCCTGGAGGTCGTCCCCCACCATCGCGATGCCAGCCCCGGTCTCGAGGGCGATCTCTGCGAGAAGGTTCGCAGTGGCAAGGTCGACCATGCCGCTCTCATCCACGACGATCCGATCCCCGGGCGCGAGAGGGTAGCGCTGAGGCCCTGCATACGCGGCGCCGGTCGATGCGTCCACGTCGCCCAGGCGAAGCCGCGTCCAGATCTGGGCACCCGAGTCATCGTCGGCGAATCGCCAACCGTGGTCCACGAGCAGCGCGTGCAAGCTGGAAGCCGCGGCACCGATTTCGCGGCCCGCGACGCTTGCGGCCTTCTTGGTCGGTGCGACGACGATCATCCGACGGCCCTGACGAGCCAGGGCGGCTTGGGCAACCCTAAGGATGGTGGTCTTCCCGCTGCCGGCGGGGCCGCTAACAGTCACCAGACGACACGTGCCGCCGATGGCGCCCGCCGCGTCGGACTGGGCCGGGTCGATGGAAGTATTAGGCTCCAGCACGGTCGCCGAAAGCTGGGTTACCGCGACGCGCGGGATGTCCGTGCCCGGCCGATTGAGTACGTCGAATTTGGCAACGAGGTCAAGCTTCAAAGCGGCCGTCGCCGCTGACATCAAATGCTTGACGTGCGATGGAACATCGATCTGATCGTGGAGGAGGTCGACCGAGTCTCGGAGCGCGCGCTCCACAATGTCTTCGATCACCTCCTGAAGCACCGGCCGGTCAGCCTGGACCGAGCATGACGCGACGGCTCTCATGGCGCCGGCCTGAATGTCGTATCTGCTGAAGCGCCCACCGGAGTGCGCCGCGCGTCGATCGGCATCCGCGATTGCGCGAACAGCGAGCAGATCCCGATCAAGGGCAGCGATGGGCTGAACGGAGGGCTCGATTGGGTCACCGGCGTCCCACAGGCCCGGATCCAAGGCCGTGAGCTCGTCGCGGATCATCGCCTCCCATGTCGACTCGTCGAGGTCGTTGGGCTTGTTCGGTCTGCCAGATGCCCACGCCCATCGATCGATCTGCGCCAGCACCTCGGCGCTGGGCTCTTGCTGCGGGTGCAGCGACCGCCACTCGGCGAGATGACGCATCCGATTCGCCTCGATCTGGTTGGCGCGCCGCGAGAGGGGACGCACCAGGTGCGCCAGCTGCGCAATCTCACCGTCTTCGTTGAGCGTGTACCCGCGTCTGGCGAGAGCGTCCACCCATTCGGTGTCGGTGCGGGCGGCGAGCTCTCCCTCAGCGTTGATGACGGTGTGCAGCTTCATCGCGACCCGCGAGTCCACGTTCGACCATTGGCCATCCTCGCCTTGAACTTTCACGTTCAGCCACAGGTGGCGATGGATGTGAGGGTCCAACGCGCGCGACCGCCGGTGCTGCAACTCGACTACTTCGATGCGCTGCAGCGATTCGCGAATGCGGCCGCCCGCGCCTCGTCGCGCGTTCAGCTCCTTCTGCCAGGTCAGGATGATCCGGTCCCGCAACCGGTCCTGCAGGGCCTCAAACTGAGAAGCAAGTTCGACATCGATGAGGGCTGCGATGCTGAACGACTTCGGCGCATTGATCGTTCCATCGAGCACAAGGTCTGCGGTCGGCGAGTCTAGATGCCGGCCGCGATGCTCACCTGTCTCCGGATCGTCACCGTTCAGCCATCGCGCCAGATGCGCCGAGTCGAGGAGATCTGCGGTGATCGCCCCGCCACTCACCGTGTACCGAGTGGCATCATCCGACCCGCTGTAGTTCTCAAGCTTCTGCACTCCGTGCGCGCCACGCAGGTGCGCGTCGCAAGTTCCGTCGAATGCATACGCCAGGGCCTGCCGCACGCCGTGCGACTCCACCCCACGCTTCCAGCGCTCCAGGCCCCCACGCATGGTTTGACTGTACGCGCGGTGTGCGTAATCTCGTCACGATTACGCGAGTGTCACTCAAAGTGCCTGCGTGCATTGCTCGTTCATTGCTCGTTCGCCTCCTGTCGACTCCGCTGATTGCGCTCTTAGTTCTGACGCACGGCGGGGTGGATAGCAGCCTCGATCATTTGGATGGCATTCGGATCGCGGACGCGAGCTGTGGCGGGTCAGGTGCGTTTGGATCCGATCCCAGGAGCGGGAGCCAGCAGCCGACAGTGCCAAGCATTTGCCGCGCGGTTGGCGCCCGATCACCGGGCCTGAAGCAGGGCGCGTCTAACGTGCGGCGACGACGCCGTGCGTTGCCGCACCCTCTGCACACAGCCGATCGCGCGCGTTACGGGACCCGCTTGCGCGCGCTGGGCCACCGGCGTGCGGGCACCTCCACGCAGACGGAGCCGCGTTAGCCGACTACCGGCTCGGTCTCGTCAGCCCAGCGCGCGAGCACCGAGAGCACAGCCAGGAACTCCAACGCGATCTGCTCCGGCCAAGGCTCGCCCTCGTGCGCAGCGATGTTCCGGATCCCGGCAAAGGCGCCCTGGGCGAGTAGGTGTAGTCCGGACTGGCGCGAACGCCACGACTCATCGTCGCGATCGCCCGGAAACTGAAGACGTACTCCGCCCGGTTTCGGCGCATCCGGGGCAAACACATCTTGCACGAGCTTGCGGTCGGACAGCTTTGACTTGGAACGCACCTTGAGATGTGTCGCAAGGGCGAGAGCAGATTGGCCAACCGCGACGCGATACTCCCCTGTGTCCCAGATGACCGCCGCAGCGCTCCAAATAGTCGGATGCATCCGGTCGGCGATGAAGTCGGGAGCAGAGGGGGTCAGGTGCCGATCCGCTTCCTCAGCATCCTGCAGTGCCCCGAGCACCCGACGAACGCGCAGCTCGGTATCACTGTTGCTGTATCCCGGAGGCAAGAGCGGTTCGGAGTTCCCGGGCTCAACCTGAAAGACAATCCGTTGCACCGTAGAGAGCATGAGCTCGGCCTTGTCATTGAGCGCCGCTGCCCGGTCGTTCCAATACTCACCTGCGGGCACCGCGGCCTTCACTTGACGGCAGAGCGCCAGATATTGTTCCAGCTTCGACTTAGCCCACTCGATATCCACGCGGCTACGTTAGCGTCGCGCACAGACAGCGAGTCTGCACCCCGCGCACGATCGTAGGTGCGGTGGTCCGCCTTGTTGCGGTCGTCCAGCCACGGCGTTCGTCCCGCGACGCCGCGACTCTGTTTCATTAGGCGTCAGAAGACAGCCGCCGCCCGATCAGGTCGCCCCCGTCAGCCCAAGGATGCACAGGGGGCTGAGCACGATCGCGATTCCTTTGCCGACCGATTCGAGCACGAGCGCCCGTGTTCTTCCGAGTTGGTCAGAGTCGCGGGGCATTGCCCGCGATCGGGCTCGTGACAGCGACTGTGGCCCTCAGATTTATTGTCGCGCGCGTCGAGGATCATTGTTGCGCGGCAGTGCCTAGATTCTCACTATGCCTACCTACGCCGGACTCAGCCTCGATACTGGAGGTTGCGCGGTCTTCGAACTCGTGTCCAGGCCGCTGACAGCGGAGCGACGCATTGCGGTTGGTTCAGGAGCGGACGTCATATTTCCTGCGCACTCGTCCTACCTAGTGGTGCGAGGCGCGGCAGGCGGTACCGCTGAAGAGGTTGAAGGCCTTGCATCGCAGCTGGCAGGCCAGGCGCTCGACCTTCTCCACAGCGACCTGGGCGACCCGCTGATCCTGGAACTAGACGACAGCCCCCGAATTCTGGTGTGGGACGAGAATGGTGGGAGGCGACTACGCATCACCGCAATAGGGCGTGCCAGCTTCGCCATCTCCGCGCAGGTAGAAGCACGCGATAGTGCCGGAAACCGCATCCCCGCGCCTGTTGCGCCGACACGCACGTGGCATCCGAGCATGCGGTACTACCGCATCGCCGAAGCCACCGTCGATCTATTCGACTCTTATCGGAACACCTATCTGGCGCTCGAATCTATTCTCAGCGACATGGTGCCCCCATCGACCTCCGCCGGTGCGGCAAAGCAGAGTTGGTTGCAGCGCTCATTGAAGAAGGTGCGGGCGCGCATTGGGGCAGCGCCGGCTCCCGTTGCCGCCAACCGTCCTGAGTCCGAGAGCATCTGGCTGAAGCGGGCTCTGCGCCAGGTCGAACAGGTGGTCGACCTCACCACATTCGCGCCGCCCGGGTCGAAGCGGTCGGCTCCGAACGCCATCTTCGATGACCTCTATTCGAACTTTCGGACGGCGACATTCCACGCGAAGAAGGATCGACCTGTGCTCACGCCGCATGAACTCACGGTCCGTAAGACCTTGATCGCGGCCCGAGTTCGATACGCAAACCTGTATCGATCATTGGCCGCTGAGCATCTCAATAGCAGATACGGGGCCTCCAACCTGTCTAACGCAGCGTTTAGAAGTGTGCTCGCCTCTACTGTGGTCAATCCCGAAGTCTACGTTTCTGAGGACCCCACAGCACACACGGATGAGCCGGAAGGCGAATACGAGCTTGCACCGGCTGGTGGACGCTACTTTGTGTTCCCAACCCCGCCTTACATAGATCACTCACAACCGGATACCGTCGTGATCCGCGGCTCGGTAGCCGCCGGAGCTGCTCGGGGCGGGATAGAGACCGTGCGTCGGTTCGGTCTGATCCGGGACGGCGTGCATGCGATGGTGGAATCTCTGCAAGCGCCTCTCGACATCGTCGACGTCGACCACCTTGAGGTCGAATTCATCGTCGGAGCGCGTGGCCGCGGAACGCCACGCCGTGATTTCGAGTCCTGACACCGGCATCGTGGAAGGCTGGCTGGCCGCCGGGCGAATTCGCTGAGGCCGGTGTGGCTAGACGTTCTCTAGGATCACTTACCGACCAGTCTTCGGGCGCTGGCCGACGAAATTGCGAGCTTCTGCCGCGGCGCTTGGGCGAATATAGTGCGGCCATGCCTTCCGCAGCTGCCATGGTCGAACAGATCCGGAGTGCCATCGCGCAGGTGCGCGTTGCGGCCATCCAGGACGGCGATCCGCGGTGGATGGACGTCGCGGAGTAACTTCAGCAACAATTCGCGGGCATCACTGATCCGCAGGAGTTGCGCGCCACCGCCAGACATGCGCTCCGCCTCTATGGCGGAGTAATGGGTTCGTTCCAAGACACCGCGACGACAGAGATGTCCGATGCGGTCCTTGACTTGCACGAAGCGCTCCGTCAAGCGGTGTAGCGGCGACGGGAGCATTGCACGAAGGCCGACCGGCCTCCGCGCGCTCGCCACCTTGGGTTCTCCAGCCCTACGGCTAGGCGCCAGAGACGAGCCACGTCGTCTCGGGGGCGATAGCACACCGAGGCTGGCTCGCTCGGGCCGCCTCACCGGATGATGCGGCCCGCGTGTATCCTCCTCTGCTCGAGCCCGGGCGCCGCCGACTCACTGTCGCAGAGTGACCATAGTCTGAGCTGAGGGTCGGGGAGGGGGACAAGGCAATGTCCGGAGGAAAGAAGCTCAGCAATAGCGAGCTGATCGGAGACGCTGGCATCGCGCTCATTCACGGCAAGATCAACGCTATGGGGCATGCCTGGCGGGCGCAGAACCTCGATGCCGGAATTGACGGCAGCATCGAGCTACGCGATCCTGCCACCGGCGAGATGAGCAACCGGCACCTCCTCGTCCAGAGCAAGGCGAGCAACAATCCATTCCCTGGCGAGACCGCGGAACGGTTCCACTACATCTGCGATGAACGCGACCTCGAGTATTGGATGAAGGCGTCGGCGCCTGTCGTCCTGATCTGCTCACACCCGAAGAGCGGCGAGGCCTGGTGGGTGCACATCCAGAGCTACTTCTTCGAACCGGCACGGCGTGCGGACCGCCGCGTCGACTTCACAAAGTCGACGATGGGGCTCGCCGGTGACATCACCGGTCACCTGTTCGCGATCGCCGACCCTGAGGGTCGCGCGCACACGCCGGCGCCGACCCGCCGGCCAGAGAAGCTGACGTCCAACTTGATCAGCGTCCATGCGCCAGAGCTTGTCCTGTCCTACGCGACGAAGGCGCGAACGCCTGGCGAAGTCTACAAGGCCCAGCGTGATAGCGGACTCCCGTTTCGTCACGACTTCGCCCTATCCGGTGGGCGCCTTTGGACCTGGTCGGAAGTGGACGGAACCAGCCTCGGAGACCAAGTGCTCGGCTTCCCCGACGCGCACGAAATCGATGCGATCGCAACTGAGGATGCCGCGGGCGAGCGTCTCGCCGTTCGGCTGCTCAACAATGCGCTCCGTGACGATCTCAACGATGACTGCGCCTTCGATCGCGAGCGTCATCTCCTCTACGTCCGCGCAACGGAGGATCTGAGCATACGCAAGTGGCACACGGGCGGCTCGAACTCACGCACGATCTTCAAGGGCTACCCGAGCAAGACTGACCGTAGCCGGATCAGCTATTACCGACACGATGCGCTCGGATGGCAATTCCTGCATGTCGATGACACTTGGTTCTGCGCGATCACTCCCGACTACTACTACAGCTGGGACGGGCGCCGAGAGTCCAAGCGCTCCGCCAGCCTTCTCGCGAACATCAAGCGCCTCGACCATCACGCGGCCGTAAGGCAGCAGACCGTGATGTGGGCTTCGATCCTTTGCGGCGAGGGCAACTTGGTCGATGCGCCGCGGTCTCGTCTGCTCGAGTTCGGGCAGCTCCAGACGTTCGCCCTCGATCGAGGCATCGACGACGCCGCGTGGAAGCGCACAACTCCCACCGCAACGGCACCCGAACAGCCGGTCCTCGATCTCTTCGAGGAGTCGGAGTGAGACTCGCGCTCATTGACGAGCCCGATCTCGAGTTCGCGAACGGGAGCCGGCACACGGACCCTCGGCACGGCATCTCGTTCTACGGACCAGCCGATCTCAACAGCTCAGGCCCACGCACGATCCGCGTCGGCATCATTGGTCCCAAGGACGCAATTGAGGGCGTTAAGAAATGGCTCGACAAGAGCCGAAGCCCGATTGCGGCGAAGCGCAGTCACCTGACCGGGCTGTTCATGGCGTTCCCCGGCTTCGACACGAACACCGGGTTTCGTTCCACCATTGTCTGGGATTCGAGGCTCGAACGAACAATCCCAGCCAGCGCACTCAGACGACTCGACGGACTCAATCCGTTGGCCGCGATCCAAGCAGCCGTGGACCTCTACGACGCCGAGCTCACTGCGCTCAACGAGGAGCCCAGCTGCGATGTCGTCATCGTCTGTCGCCCCGACGACCTGCCCGAGCAGGTGATGACCAACGGCAATCCCGACAAGCCCTGGGAAGACCCCAAACTGGAGGCGGTCGGCGCGAACTTTCGCGCACTCCTCAAAGCCCGATCACTGAAGACGTCCCGCCCTATTCAGATCATTCGACGGGATACCTGGGACCCCTCGTTCAAACCGAAGGATCGGGACGAACGCCGCGGTCAGCAGGACGAGGCAACTAAGGCTTGGAACCTCCACACCGCGCTCTACTACAAGGCCGGCGGGATGCCGTGGCGCATGACACGCACGGCACAGGACCTCACGAGCTGCTACATCGGCGTCGCGTTCTACCGCACAACTGACGGTGAGACGCTGCAGACTAGCGTGGCTCAAGTGTTCAACCAGCGCGGTGACGGCGTAATCGTGCGAGGCGCACCGGCCAAGCAGTCCAAGGAAGACCGGCAACCCCATCTCACCGAAGCCGACGCCAAGGACCTGCTCGTGCAATCCCTCGCCCGGTACCGGTCCGAGCACCGCACGATGCCCGCACGCGTCATGCTACACAAGGCGTCCTCGTTCACGACGGCGGAGACGAGCGGCTTCCGCGCCGCGGCTGACGCCGAACGCATCGATCTGCTCGAGCTCGTATGGCTGCCCCACCACGACTCCGTCCGGCTCTTCCGGCCGGGCGAGCACCCTCCCCTTCGCGGCACGCTGCTGTCGCTCACCGAAGATCGGCACGTCTTGTACACGCGTGGAAGCGTGCCGCTCTACAGGACCTACCCTGGCATGTACGTGCCGACAACGCTCCCTTTCCGACCCGTCGACGTGGAGTCCAGCGCCGAGGAGATCGCCGCGGAACTACTCATGCTTACGAAGATGAACTGGAACGCGACTCAGCTCGACGGCCGACTGCCGATCACGCTCCGTACCGCCGACTCGATCGGAGACATCCTCAAGCACCTGCCAGACGGCGAGAACCCGGCGCCCCGCTACGCGTACTACATGTGAGCCGATGGCGAGTTCGCGGAACGTGGATCTGCCGACACGGCTTGCGCGCTCTCCGAAGGTGTCTGAAGCCCATCTGGACTCGAGGTAGAGCCGTGGCAGTTGACATGTCCGCGATCCTCGGGATCCTGCGCCGCAGCCGGCGGTTATACGCCGACGGGCATTTGCACCGGAGGGCGACCCGAGCAGCTGAATGCGGTCAGTCCCATCAGCTGCGAGCCGTGCGCCCGGTGCGGGCGAGCCCTGACGTCTGGCGCGTTACGTCAACTCTGTGGGGAACGCTTCCCGCCTTGGACGCCAACCGTTCGCGTATTTTCCCGCGAGTTGTACAAGCGACGTGTCACCGTCGCACTTGCGCAGTACTGCGATCGCCGCGATCAACTGA